>JANMDX010000196.1:0-21657 GCA_031376505.1 Acidobacteriota bacterium | reverse complement strand
TGCGCGGCGATGTACTCGGCGATCTCCTTCGTGCGGGGTGAGGTGGCCGGATGCGGCGACTTCGTGAAGTAGCGGTGCCAGGTGCGGATGGACTCCGGCGCAGGCAGCGCGCGAAAGCGTTCTTCGAACTGGCGCTCGGCGGCGGCGGCGGCAGGCGAGAATCCGCGCATCGGCTCGACGGGCGCCGGGGTGGTCTGACGGCCGGCCACGACGCCGCTCTGGGCCAGTACTGCAAGAACGACGATCGCGGTAAGCGCCGCGACGGAGCGCGAGACCAGTTGGGAGCGTGTCACCGCGGCATCCCGCCAATGGCGATGAGCTTGGTCTCCAGATATTCCTCGAGGCCCTCCGCGCCCGATTCGCGGCCAAGGCCGCTTTCTTTCCATCCGGCAAACGGCGCTTCGGTCGCCTGCGGCGTCCACTCGTTGACACCGACCAGTCCGAATTCCAGCCGTTCGGCCACGTGCAGCGCTGTCGGCAGGTGATTCGTCCACACGTAGGCGGCCAGTCCGTAGCGCGTGCGGTTGGCAATGGCGATCGCATCCTCGACACCGTCAAACGTGCTCACGGGCACGACCGGCCCGAAGATCTCCTCGCGGTAGAGCGGCGCGTCGGGTGTGAGATCCGCGACGACAGTGGGCTGGTAGAAGTAGCCCTGGCCGCGTCCGGCGGACCGCTCGCCGCCCACGGCCACGCGTGCGCCGCTGGCGCGGGCGCCGCTCACCAGCGCTTCCACGCGGTCGCGCTGCTTTGCATTGATGAGCGGCCCGACCTGCGTCGTCGGATCCAGGCCGTCGCCAACGCGCAGGGCTCCGGCCGCCGCCGCCATCCGCTCGGTGAACTCCGGGGCTGCTGCGGCCGACACCAAGAAGCGCTGCGGCGACACGCACACCTGGCCGCCGTTGCGGAACTTGGCCGCCGTGGCGCCCGCCACGACCTGCTCCAGGTCCACGTCTGGGAAGATGAGCACCGGCGCGTTGCCGCCGAGCTCGAGCGACAGGCGGGTGACCGTCTTCGATGCGCCGTCCATCAGCAGCTTGCCCACGCGGGTGCTGCCGGTGAAGTGGATCTTCGCGACGGCAGGATGCGCGAGCATGGCCTGTCCCATGGAGCCCGGATCGCCGTTGACGAGGTTCACGACGCCGTTCGGTGCCCCGGCCTCGGTGAGCAGGCGCGCGACGTTCATGCCGCTCATGGGCGTGAACTCCGACGGGCGGATCACGATCGTGCAGCCGGCGGCCAGCGCCGCACCGCCGGCCCGCGCGATGTTCCAGGCGGGGAAGTTCCAGGCCGTGATGAGGCCCACGACGCCCAGCGGCTGCTTGAGGACAAGCATCCGCTTGGTCGACGTGCGGGCGGGAATCACGCGCCCGTAGGCGCGCTTGCCTTCTTCCGCAAACCACTCGAACAGATCGGCCGCCGCCAGCCACTCGCCGCGCGCCTGCGGCAGCGGCTTGCCGCTCTCGAGCACGGTCGTGTGCGCCAGCTCGTCGACGCCGGCCCGGATGAGCGCGGCGGTCTTGTCGAGCACCGCGCCGCGCTCGTACGGCGTGGCGCGGCTCCAGTCGGAAAACGCCCTGTGCGCGGCCTCGATCGCCAGGTCGCAGTCGGCGGCCGCGCCGAAGGGCACGGTCTGCACGACCTGCTCGGTGGCCGGGTTCAGCACGTCCCACGTCCCGCCGTGCACGGCGTCGACCCACACGCCGTTGATGAGCTGTGAGTGCATGTTCATGCGCGCTCGTAGACGATGCGTCCGCCGAGCATCGTCATCTCCACAGAAAGGTTCGTGCGCTCATCGGGCGGCGCCGTGAGCGGATTACCGGAGAGTATGGCCAGGTCGGCCCACATGCCGGGCGCGATCGCACCGAGGGACCGCTCGAGACCGACCGCGACGGCCCCGCCGCGGGTGTAGGCGTCGAGGGCCTCGGCCGCGGTGATGGCCTGCTCGGGCGCAATGACATGACCCTCGCGATCGCAGCGGGTGATGGCGGCCGTCATGCCCGCCAGCGGGTTGTCGTTCTCAACGACCGGCGCGTCCGACGACAGCGCCACCGTTACCCCGGCGTCGAGCATGGCGCGCAGCGGGTAGCAGCGCGGCAGCAAAGCGTCTGGCAGGTAGTCGCGGAAGTTGCGGCCCAACTCGTAGAGGAAGATCGCCTGCGGCGCGGCAATCACGCCGAGCCGGGCCGCGCGCGCCAGTTGCGCCTCGCTCGGCAGGCCCAGGTGCTCGATGCGGTGCCTGAGGCCGCGCGGGTGCGGGCCGAGCGCTTCGTAGATGTCGAGCATCTGCTCGATGGCGACATCGCCGATCGCGTGGGTGGCGATGCGCCAGCCGGCGTCATGACTCTCGTGGCACAGCGCCGCCAGTTCGTCGTGATCGAAGCGCAGGACGCCCTGGTGGGGCGCGTGCCGATAGTTGATGCTGAGCGCCGCGGTCGCGCCGCTCAGCCCGCCGTCAGCCAGGAATTTGACCGTGTCAACGCGCAGCATGTCGGACACGTGCATCTCGGGCAGGCGGATGGGCGTGGGCACGCCGTCCACGCGGCGGAACGGCATCACGTTCATGCGCGCGGGCAGGCGTCCTCCCGCGTCCATGGCACGGTATACGGCGAGCAGTTGCGGATTCACGCCGCAGCACGACGACATGGTGATGCCGAGCGAGAGCTGGTGCGTGAGCGCCGCCGCGATCATCCGCTCGTAGTCGGCGTCGGTGGGCGGCGGCATCACCTTCGTGATGAGCCCCATCGCCGTCTCGCGCAGCACGCCCGTGGGTGAGCCGTCGGCTGCACGGTCGATCTCGCCGCCGACCGGCGGCGCCGTGGCGGCCGAGATGCTGGCTCGGGCGAGCGCTACCGAGTTGGTGGCGTAGATGTGGCCGCAGGTGCGGGTGATGACCACTGGCTGATCGGGCGCGGCGCGATCGAGATCCGCCCGCGTCGGCATGCGGCCCTCGGTCATCGCGGCTTCGTTGAAGCCGCGGCCAAGGAGCCAGGCGCCCGCCGGCAGCCGGCCGCGAAACGCGGCCACCTTGGCGACGATTGCGTCTACGCTCTCGACGCCGCGCAGGTCGAGCATCGTGGTGAGCAGGTGACCGATCTTCCAGACATGCGCGTGCGCGTCGTTGAAACCGGGCACGACGGCACGCCCCTCGAGATCGATCCGCCTGGCACCGGGCCCGGCGGCGCCGGCGACTCGTTCGTCACCGACCGCCAGGATGTGCCCATCCCGCACGACCACGGTGGTGGCCGGGCCGCCACGATGCCCCGTGAGCACGGTGGCGCCGGTCAACACGACGTCAGTCATGGATCACCTGGACGCGGCCGTGGTGCCGGCCAGTCGCGCCGATACCGTGTGAATCGCGCCGCCGAGTGCGTCGAGCGCTTCGCGCAGCATGTCGTCGGGCATCGTGAGCGGCGGCAGCAGACGCACGCCGTTGCTGTAGAGGCCGGCGCGCATCAGCACCACGCCTCGGGCGACGGTGTGCTTGACGATCGCCAGCGTGTCTTCAGGCGACGCCGGTGTCTTGCTCTGCCGGTCTTTCACGAACTCGACGAGCATCATCGGCCCCAGGCCCCGCACGTCGCCCACGATGGGGTAGTCGCGCTGCCAACCGGTCATCACCTCGCGCATCACGTCGCCGAGGTGCCGTGCGTGGGCCAGGAACGCCGGCTGACGAATCATCTCGATTGCCGCAAGCGCTGCCGCGCAGGCGACCGGATTCCCACCGTAGGTGCCGCCGACGCCGCCGGGATGCGACGAGTCCATGATCTCGGCCCGTCCGGTGACCGCGCCAATCGGCATGCCGCCGCCGAGTGATTTCGCCGTGCACAGCAGATCGGGCACGAGCCCGTAGTGTTCGCTCGCAAAGACGTGGCCCGTGCGGCCCATGCCGCACTGCACTTCGTCGGCGATCATCACGATGCCGTGCTGCGTGCACAGCTCGCGCAGACGCCGCAGGAAGCGCGGCGGCACCGGGATGAAGCCGGCCTCGCCCTGCACGGGTTCGATGATCACGGCGGCAACCGCCGAGGGATCGACCTGGGCAACGAAGGCCTGCTCGAGCTGGCGGATGCCGAAGTCGAGATACTGCGCTTCAGTCATCCCGGCAGGCGTGCGGTACACCTGCGGAATGGGCAGCCGCACGACCTCGGGCGCAAACGGTCCGAAGCCGTTCTTGAAGAGCCCGTACTTGCTCGTGAGGCTGAGCGTGAGCAACGTGCGGCCGTGGTATCCACCCTCGAAGCAGACGACCGCGGGGCGTCCCGTGAATTTCCGCGCCAGCTTCACCGCGTTCTCGACGGCCTCCGCGCCGCTGTTGGCGAAGATGGTCTTCTTCGGAAACACGCCCGGCGTGATCTCGTTGAGCACTTCGGCCAGTCGCACCATGGGCTCGTAGGTCGTGACGAGCGAGCAGGTGTGCAGGAACTTCTGCGTCTGCGCCGTGACCGCGTCGACCACCGATGCCGGTGCGTGCCCCACGGCCACGACGCCAATGCCGCTCGCCATGTCGATGAACGTGTTGCCGTCGACGTCCACGATGAGCGCGTCGTGTGCCCGTTCGACCACCACGTCGGTGGCGCGGCCCAGCCCCGACGGCAGGGCGGCGGCCCGGCGATCGAGCAGCGCCTTGGCGCGCGGTCCGGGCACGGGCGTCGTCAGCCGCACGTACTGCCGGGCGAGTGTCCGCGAGGCGCCGGGGACGTCCTTCGCCTCGTCGAGCACGATGAGCGCGCTGTAGTTGTCCGACACCGGATCCTGCAGGTAGTCCTTGAGCAGCGCCCGCGGCTCGAAGCCGATTCCCAGCTGCATCGACAGCGTCTCGTCCTTGATCCGGCCGTCGACGACGCCCGCGTAGTAGTCCTCGGCGGTCATCGTGTGCTTCACCGCGCCGTAGCCGCGCAGCATGCCGCCCGTCACCTGGCCCTTCAGACCGCGGCGCCAGACCAATTCCTGACGCGCGGCGTAGAGGGCGGTGGCGAGGCCCCGTCCGCGATACGCCGGGTCCACGCCGATGTCGGCGCCGTAGAGCCAGTCGCCGTCGGGCTCGTGCGACGTGAGCCAGCCGCCCTGGATGACCTCGCCGAAGGTGTGGGTGATGTGGTCGAAGTCAAAGTGCATCCGGATGGTTGCCGTCGCACCGACGACGCGGTCGCCGTCGAGCGCGACGAACTGCCCCTCATCGAAAAGCTCGAGGTGCTTGCGGTAGTGCCGCGCCTTGAAGCGTTCCTCGTCGGCGAGGGTAGGGAAGCACACGAGCTGCAGCGCTTCGAGCTGCTCGGCATGTTCGGGCCGGGCATGTATTACAGTCAAGTCGTTCTCGAGTCGGCGGGTGTACCAGAACATGATCGGAATGTTAGCAGCCGCGTCGGGCGATGAACAGCGGCGCGTCCCGTTCCTCGCAACGTGCGCGACCGGCCCATGGACCACACCACCCGTCGCGCCTGGCGCAGTCGTCAGGAAGGCCCCGCGTTCGCTACCAGGCCGCGGTGACCAGCGGCCGTGCAGCCGCCACGCCGAGCGAAGGCGCGAATGACACCGCCGGGGCGAGCGGGCGTACCGTTCGCGCATAGCGTGGCGTCCGGCGTTTGTGCCGCGTGTCCATCACCGCGCCGATGCCGAGGCCGATCGCCCCGAGCAGCGCGCCGCCGATCGTACGATTGTGGGCGTTGTCGCTGCCCGTGCAGACGCGAGATCTCTTGCTAACGGTCGACGCGGTCTGCGCCGCCGCCGCCAGCGCACCGGTGCCGATGGGGAACGCGGCCAGCAACACCGCCAGCCCAGCCCTGCGTGCAGACACAAGACCTCCTTGGAGTGAGCCACAACGTCAGTGACCAAATTGTGAAGGTGAGCAAGTCCCGTGCCTCGCTCGATCGTGGCTCCCCGCCCGTAGCACCCGTCGTGCTCCGACCGACGACGCGAAGGATTCCCTGGAGTTGGGGGCGGAGCACGCAAGGAACTGCCGAAACACCCGCGGGTGCGCGTGTGGCCTTCCGGCGCGCGGCTGGCACGCGAATGGCAGTCCACCAGGGAGGAGCGAGTGGTGATGCATCGAGTCGGGTGGGCGATTGTGGCGCTGTTGCTGCTGCCGGGCGTGGCGGCGTCACAGGCTGTGGCGCCAGCTCCGCAGACGCGCGGCAAGAAGGTCGCGGGCGTGACTGGCGTCCATGGGGTGTCGGGTGGTTCTCGGAGACGCGCAGTGGGCAGACGCGCACCGAGACCGGGTATCCCATCTCCGGCCTTCTCGGCGTGGTCGTGCGCGCCGGTCCGCGTCGGGAAGCGCACGTGGGCGACGGCGGCTACGCCCTGCCACGCAGAGCAGAGACTCGCTGTCTGCGGTCCGAGCCAGCCTGGTCCGGCGCTTCTGAGCCCAGTCCGACTGAGGGTGTGGTGCAGTCGATCACGTGGAGGGATGAGATGCGGACGCTGTCGATCGCGCTGGTCGGGCTGATCTGGCTGGTGATGTCGGCTTCTGCGCAAGTGGTGGCGACGCTTGCTGACCTGCCCGTGCGGCTCAACATCGGGGACGGCGTGACCGTCGAAGACCGGGCTGGTGCGTCGGTCAAGGGCACGGTGCTGCGGCTTACGCCCGAGGAGATCGTGGTCACCGCGAAGGGGGCTGAGCGAGTGTTCTTGAGCCCCAGCGTACGCCGAATTCAGCGCCGCGGTGATTCGCCCCGCAATGGCAAGCTGATCGGGGCGGTCTTCGGCGGCGCGCTCGGCGGCGCATTCGCCGGGGCGTTCTCGGGTGAGTCTCGAGCCAGCGACTTCATGCAGGGCGTCGCGATCTCTGGCAGCGTCGGACTCGGGCGTGGACTCGTCGTCGACGCTGCACATGTCGGCACGACGACCGTGTTCAGCGCGCTATCGACGAGCGCCATGATGTGGCAGCGGGGCGGCGATGGTGTCGCCGTCCGCGCCACATGGGCCTGGCAGGTGCCGGCGGCTAGCCTCTGGCCAGGCTCGGCCGGCGTCCGCCCAATACCTCGACTACGCGGTCGATGTCGTCGTGCGTGTTGAACACCGACACCGACAGGCGGAGGCGGCTTTCGTTGGCGACCACGGTGCCAGTGACCTTGCCGTCGTGCAGGGCCTTGGTCGTGGCGGCAGCATCCTTCAGCGCGAACGCGAGGATGGGCGTGGCATTGCCACGTGGCGTGAGCGGCTGGTAGCCGAGCGGGGGCAGTTCGTTCTGCAGGCGTTCGGTGAGTTGCGTGGCGTGCGCGCGGATCTTGTCGATCCCCAAGCGTTGCACGTAGTCGATGCCTTCCGACACCGCTGCGGCGAGCAGCACGGCGATGCCGCCGGTTTCGTAGCGCGCGGCCCCAGGCAGCGGCTCCCACGACAGCTCGGCCCGGTTGAAGTTCGTCACCTGCCGGTGGCCGTAGCGCGTCGTCGGCAGCACCGTGCCCTGCAGGTCTTCCTTGACGTACAGAAACCCAAAGCCGCGCTCGCCCATGATCCACTTGTAGGTGCCGGTCGACGCGAAGTCGATGCCGAGTGCCTTCACGTTCACGGGCACGCAGCCCACCGCCTGGATGATGTCGGCAAACACGTACGCACCCTTGGCGTGGGCCAGGTCGCTTACGGCCTTGCAGTCGTGCATGAAGCCGTTGACGTTCGACACGAGCGCGAGCGACACGAGGCGCGTGTTGCGGTCGATGGCCCTGTCCATGTCGGCCGGGTCGATGGCCCAGTTGCGGTGCTTCACGATGCGCAGCTCGACGCCCTGCTTCTCGAGCTCCTTGTACATATAGAGCGAGGTCGTGAAGTGCAGCTCGTCGATGACGATGTTGCCCTTCTTCTTCGCCAGGTCCAGGCCCATGACGACGATGTTCTCGCCGTCGGACGTGCTGGCGGTGAACGCGATCTCGTTGGCTGAGGCGCCGATCATCTGCCCGAACCGCGTCTTCAGGTCGGCCTGACGCGCGGCGGTGAAGTCCGCGCGTCCTGGGCCGGCGCCGTGCAGGCGGAACGCCACGCCCTCTTCAATCGCCTTGGCCGCAAAGCGTCCCAGCGGATGCAGCGCCGCCGCGTTCATGTACGTCTCGAGCGATGCCAGAGGAAAGTCGTCGCGCACCCACGCGGGGAACACGGCCCCGGCGCGGGACGCGACGGTCTGAGCGCCGTAGGCGCGGGTCAGCAGGGACGGCACGGCGAGCGCGCTTGCGCCTGCCAGGAACTCACGGCGTCCGATCGAGGTCATGAAGTGGTCCTTTCGAGCTGCACGCCCAGGCCGTCGGCGATGCGGTTCACGAATGCAAAGTAGGCAATGATGGCACAGGCGTCGTGGATTGCGCGGTCGGAATAGCCCGCCGCCAGGAGGGCGTCGATGTGCGCCCGGGTCACGCCCGCCGGGGTCATCGTGAGCACGTCGGCATAGGCCACGAGCGCGCGTTCGCCCTCGGTCAGCCACGGACCCTCAGGCGACGGGGCTTGCAGGGCCGCAATGAGCGCCTCCTGGTCGCCGCCCGAGACGCCGCCCTTGCTGAGCACGACACGGAGACCCGCTCCGTGATGGTGCAGTCAATAGTGGCAGCTGTTCAGGGCCGACACGCGCACGCCCAGCACTTCGCGCTCGCGGCGCGAAAGCGGCCCGGGCCGGTGCATCAACTGCTTGTACAACTCGTAGTGCTGGCGCATCACGGCCGGATGCACCGCGTGAATCTGGATGATGTTGTCGGGATCGGCCACCCGATCCTCGGGCGCGAGATCGGCCGGCGGCACGTAGGCGATGAAGGCCATAGCGGTTACGCTCTCCAGGGATAGGGCGGCCGGCGGTCGTGCCAGCCGGTGGCGCGCTGAAACGTGATGGCCGTATCGAGCAGGCGTTGCTCGTCCCACGCGCGGCCTACCAGGTGCAGGGCGAGCGGCATGCCGTCGGCGTCGAATCCGCAGGGGATGGACATGCCCGGCAGTCCCGACATGTTGGCCACCCAATTGAGCCGTGGCATGTCCGGCGGCGTGCCGGGCATGGAGGGCGGCGGGATGGGCGGGGAGGTTGGCGCACTGCGCTCGGGCGATCCGGTGGCGAGCGTCGGGCAGATGGTGAGGTCGTAGCGCTCCATCAGCGTGTCGGCGTCGTTCACGATGAGCTGTCGGATGCGCTGCGCCTTCAAGTAGTCGTAGGCCGGCGCCATGCTGGCGGCCATCCAGTCGGCGCGGCGTGACCAGTTGTAGGGGAACATCGCATCGATGCGGGCGTTCTCGAAGATGTCGCGAAACGCGGCCGCGCTCTCCACGCTCACGATGTGCGAGAAGACCTCGGCGTAGGGCCGTTCGGGCAGCGAGATGTCCTCGAGGACGGCGCCTTCCGTGCGCAGCGTGTCGAGGGCCGCGGCAAACACGCGGCGATTGGGTTCGGGCGCGACATCGAACTCGCGTTGATGGACGCCGATGCGCATGCCCGAGAGCCGCGCGGGCTCGCGCCGGAACTGAAACGCGGCGCGCTCGGCGGTGCCTGGATCGCGCCGGTCGCGTCCGGCAATCACCTCGAGCACGAGGCCGCAGTCGAAAGCAGTTCTCGCGACCGGTCCGATCTTGTCGAGACTCCACGCCAGTGGCATGCAGCCGAAGCGGCTGACCCGTCCGTAGGTGGGGCGCAGTCCCGTGGCGCCGACGGCCGCCGCGGGGAACACAATCGAGCCGCCCGTTTCGGTGCCGATACCGAACCCGATGACGCCGGCGACGACGCCGGCCACCGTGCCGCTCGACGAGCCCTGCGTGGACCGATCGAGCTTCCAGGGATTGAGTGCCGTGCTCGTGCTGCCACCGGCAAACTCCGCCGTCGTCATCTTGCCGAGCAGCACCGCGCCAGCGGCGTGCAGCCGCTCCACCACCGCGGCGTCGCGGGCGGGCACGCGGTCGGCGAACACGCGCGAGCCCCAGGTCGTGCGCACCCCGTTGGTATCCAGCAGATCCTTCACGCCAAACGGGATGCCGTGCAGCGGCGACCGAGGCCCCGCTTGCCGGATTTCGTCATCAGCCCGCGCGGCCGCGGCGAGCGCGCCGTCCCTCACGAAGGTGGTCACCGTGGCGAGCTTGTCGCCTGGCCGATCCTGTGGGGCCGCCGGCAGAGCGAAAGGGGGCCGGTCGAGCCGCTCGATGCGGTCGATGTACGCGCGCGTGAGCTCGACGGAAGACAACGTGCGTGCGGCGATGAGCGCCGCTTGTTCGCGGACCGAGAGAAACCAGAGGTCGTCGGCCACGGTCAGTCCCTTCTGAAGCCGATGGCCGGCGGAACGTCGGCGGGCACGGGAAACGCCCGCATGGTGGCCAGGCGTTGCGCTGTGCGGCCCACGGCCGACTTCAGTTCGGCAAAGCGCGCGGGGTCGGCGAAGATGCCTGGGCCGCCCTGTGCCCCGAGCATCGCCCGCACGACCTCGTCCGACACGGTGCCCTGCGCCTCGACGTCGGCCACGGCGTGGTCCCAAAGCACCGACGACGCGCCGAGCGCGCCCATCCACAGTGCAAACGATCGTCGTGACGGCTCCAACCTGGGCCTCCCTGAATGCGGCGGCGCCATTGTAGTGCGGCCTGACCGCGCCCGCTCCGTGAGTTCGATGCGACAATGCCGCGCATGGACCCACACCGCGTCGTGTCCCTGTTGCTGGTGGTGGCGTATCTCTGCGGCGCTGTCGTCGAGGCTGGATGGTCGGCGGCGCTGCTGATGGCGCTGCCGCTCAGTGGGCTGATGGGGATGTTGTGGCACGCCGACGTCGTGGCGGACTTCACCGGTAGCCTCGGCCTGACGCCGATCCGCCGTGCCTCGCCGCTTGGGGCCGTGCGCGGACTGCTGTGGGCCCTGCTGCTGGTGCCACTGGTTGGCTGGGTCGCCAGCCTCGTGACCGGGCGGTAGGCGCTTCGCGATGCGTGGCGGGTGCGATACTGGGGCCCAATGTCGGAGCTGGTGCGGTGGAGCGCGTCGCGGATGGCCTCTGCGGTGGCTGCTGGAGAGGTAAGCGCGGCGGAGATCGTGACGGCGCATCTCGACCGCATCCGCGCGGTTGACCCCGTGCTGCACGCCTTCGTCGACGTGCGCGCTGAGGCCGCGTTGCTGGACGCCGCCAACCAGGACGACGCCGCGGCGCGCGGGCACTCGCGCGGCCCGCTTGGCGGCGTGCCCGTCACGGTGAAGAGCGCCATCGAGGTGGCGGGACTGCGCTGCGAAACCGGCAGCGCCTCGCGACGCGACGTGCGGGCGGCGCGCGATGCCGTGGTGGTGGCCCGCCTGCGCGCAGCCGGTGCCATCGTGCTCGGCACGACCAACGTGGCCGAGATGCTGATGGGGTACGAAAGCGACAACCCCCTGCATGGGCGCACGAACAACCCGTGGGATCTGGCGCGGACGCCTGGGGGGTCGAGCGGCGGCGAGTCCTCGGCCATCGCCGCGGAATGCTCGGCCGGTGGCATCGGCAGCGACGGCGGCGGATCGATTCGCGTGCCAGCGCACTTCACGGGAATCTGTGGTCTGAAGCCGACGCCGGGCCGCGTGCCGTCTACGGGGCACCAACCCGCGTGCCTGGGGCCGTTCTCGCTCATCGGCGTGGTGGGCCCGATGGCGCGCACAGTAGCCGACGTGGCATTGCTGTTCGGCGCGATCACCGGATGGGACATCGATGACCCGATGGCCACCCCATTGCCGTCGTTCCCTCCCAGGACGTGGGCGCGTCCGCGCGTGGCGTGGTTTGACGCGCATCCCGCGGCGCCGCCGACAGCTGAAACCCGGGCCGCGGTCGTCGCCGCGGCCGGCGCCCTTGACGGGCAGGAGTACATCACGCGCCCGTTCCGGCCGGTTGCACTCGACCACGCCCGCGCGATCTGGGATGTGATCTTCGGCGACATGGGCGAGTTGCTCCTGGCCGAGTGGCTCAACGGGCGCGAGCGTGAACTGCCCATTGTCGAGGCCATCCATCGCGAGCGCGGCCCGCGCGTGCCGCTCTCGGCCGCGGCGCTGGCGCACGCCTGGATCGATCGTGATCTCGTGCGCGCGGCGCTGCTTGACGAGATGCGCCACCACGACGTGCTCGTCTGTCCGGTGGCGTCGGTACCGGCGTTCACGCACGGCGCGCGTGGCTGGACGATCGACGGGCACGACGTGGGCTATCTCGATGCGATGGTCTACACGCAGTGGGCCAACATCCTCGGTAATCCTGCCGCCGTCGTGCGGGCGGGGTGGTCGGCCGATGGACTGCCGATTGGCGTGCAGGTCATCGGCCGTCCGTTCGAGGAGCATCTGGTGCTCGAGGTGGCGGCGGCCATTGAACGCGGGTGCGGCGGATGGGTGGCGCCGCCCACGGTTGGCGGCGCCGCGTGACCGGCGTTCTCACGCTGACCCGCCGGCTAACGCGGTGGGATCTGGTCGTCTACGGGCTGCTCTTCATCGGCCCGCTGGCACCGGTGGGCGTGTACGGCGTGCTCGACGCCCGCACCGACGGAGCCGTCGCGCTGGTCTACGTCGTGGCCACCATCGCGATGGCGTTCACGGCCTGGTCGTACGCCGTGATGTCGCGCCAAATACCGCATGCCGGATCCGTGTTTGCGTACGCGAGCCGCGGCCTGGGCTCGACCGCGGGATTCTTCGCCGGCTGGTTGGCGATGCTCGACTACCTGCTCATTCCCTCGGTGGCGTACCTCTTCTCAGGCATTGCGCTGCATGCGCTCGTCCCAGCGGTGCCGGCGTGGGTGTTCACCGTGGTGGCCTTCACGGGGACGACGCTGCTCAACCTGGCCGGCGTGCGGGTGGCGGCGCGCGCGGGCTTTGCCGTGCTGATTGTCGAACTCGCGGTGCTGATTGCGTTTCTCGCGGCGGCCGGCGTCGTGCTGGCCATCGAGGGTCCCAGTCGGCCGTGGCTGTCGCCGGTCATCGGACTCACGGCCATCGACACGTCGATGATCCTCGGTGCGGTCTCGGTGGCGGTGCTGTCGTTTCTTGGCTTCGACGCCATCGCGTCCTTTGCCGAAGAGAGTGCCGGTGATGCCGGCCATGTCGGTCAGGCCATCGGTGTGTGCCTGGCCGTGGCCGGCGTGGCCTTTGTCGCGCAGACGTGGGTTGCGGCCCTGCTCAGCACCGATGCGCCGGCGGCGCTGCTGGCGGAGCCGGCACGTCAAGGGACCGCCTTCTACGCGATCGCGCGTGCTGGAATTGGTGGGTGGATGGCCACGCTGCTGGCGGTGACGAAGGCGGTAGGACCGGCGTTTGCGGCGATGACCGGGCAAGCCGCCGCGGCGCGGCTGCTGTTCGGCATGGCGCGGGATGGGCGTCTGCCGAGCGCACTCGCGCAGGTCGACGATGCCCGAGGGGTGCCGCGCGCTGCGCTGCTCGTCACGGCCGCGGCCACGCTGACGGTGAGCGTCTGGGCGGCGCGTCGCAACGACGGATTGTCGGTGCTCGTGTCGATCGTCGATGTCGGTGCACTCGGGGCGTTCCTGCTGCTGCATGCCTCGGTGGTGGGCTTCTTCGTGGTGCGGCGGCTTGGCACGATGCGCGTCGCGCACGTCGTTGTGCCCCTGGTCGGTGTCGTCGTGACGGGCTGGGTGCTCATCGAGGCCAGCCGCTTGGCGCAGGTGGTGGCGGCGGTGTGGCTCGTGGCGGGCGTTGCCGCCCTTACGCTGGGGCGGTCGAGGCAGGCCGCGAACTGGGAACCCTAGTCGAGCGAGGGGTATCGAGTGCAACAACAGGGCATTTCCAGGCGCCGCAGCGACACACTGACCCACTCGCAGCTGAGTCGGCCGGGCTTTCAGCAGGCCGCGGGCCTCGTTGCGCTGCGATGTGCTGCCTCAACTGGTGGCCGCACAGCGCCCGCTGTCGCTCGTCCTATTCCGCGCTTGGATCCTCGAGGTAGGTATACCCCTGCAGGCCCTCTTCGTAGAACTTCAGCACGCGCCCGGCCTGCTGGTCCTGCAGGTGGCCCGCATGCACCGCGGCTTCCACATCGCGTCGCAGCTTGGCGACCAGCTCCTCGGGATCGAATTGCACGTAGCGCAGCACCTCGCTCACCGTGTCGCCCTTGATCACGTGGTCCACGCGCGCGGGCTCGCCGTCGTCGCCGTTGTCGGTGAGGCTCACGTGCACGGCGTGCGTGTCGCCGAGAAGGTTGTGCAGGTCGCCCAGGATCTCCTGGTAAGCGCCCACGAGGAAAATGCCCAGGTAATACGGCTCGCCGTTGTCGCGGTGCAGCTGCAGCGTCTTCTTGACGTCGCGCCGGTCGATAAACTGATCCAGCTTGCCGTCGGAGTCGCAGGTGATGTCGCCGATGACCGCGTGGTTGTTCGGCTTCTCGCGCAGCCGGTGGATCGGCAGCACCGGGAACAACTGCTTGATGGCCCAGCTGTCGGGAATCGACTGGAACAGCGAGAAGTTGCAGAAGTACGTGTCTGACAGCAGCTCCTCGAGGTTCTGCAGCTCCTCCGGCACATCGGCCATCTGGGGCAGGAGTCGCCGGATCTTCTCGGAGATCGCAAAATACAGATTTTCCGCGTGCGCGCGCTGCTCGAGTGGCAGGTAGCCTCCGCTGAACAGATTCATCGCCATGTCGAGCGCCTGTTGCGCGTCGTGGTAGCTCTCGAGCGCGTTGCGCGCGTTGACGTTGTGGAACGTCTCGATCAGGTCGATGAGCGGCTGCTCGAAGTCGTCCTTCGCGACCGTGGGCACCTGCTCTTCGCCGAAGCCGCTCGTGCCGAGCACGTTGAAGACCAGCAGCGAGTGATAGGCCGTGATCGCGCGGCCGCTCTCGGAGATGATGGTCGGGTGCGCCACCTGCTCTTCGTCGCACACCTGCTGCACGTGGTACACGACGTCGTTGGCATACTCCTGCAGCGTGTAGTTCATGCTCGACTCGAAGTTGGTCTGCGAGCCGTCGTAGTCCACGCCCAGGCCGCCGCCCACGTCCATGTACTGCACGCCCGCGCCGGCCTTGGCCAGATCGCAGTAGATGCGCGCGGCTTCGTTGAGCGCGTTCTTGATGATGCGGATGTGCGTGATCTGGCTGCCCAGATGGAAGTGCAGCAGCTTGAAGCAGTCCTCCATCCCGTGCGATTTCAGCAGCTCGAGGCCGCGCAGGATCTCGGTGACGGTGAGCCCGAATTTCGAACGGTAGCCGCCCGACGACTGCCAGCGGCCCATGCCGCGAGCGGCGAGCTTGACGCGCATGCCGATCTGCGGGCGCACGCCCACCTTGGCGGCGTACTTCAGGATGAGTTCGAGCTCCGTGTACTTCTCGACGATCGGGATGATGTTTCTGCCGA
Organism: Acidobacteriota bacterium; assembly: GCA_031376505.1. Classification (GTDB taxonomy): domain Bacteria; phylum Acidobacteriota; class Vicinamibacteria; order Vicinamibacterales; family UBA2999; genus CADEFD01. The sequence goes on along the minus strand of JANMDX010000196.1, from coordinate 6,414 downwards.
TCTTCTGCGCCCACATCGCCAGTTCGATGAACTCGGCGTCCTTGAAGCCGTTGCAGACAATCGGCGTGTCGTTGCTGGCCATGGCGGCCACGGCCATCAGCTCGGGCTTCGAACCAGCTTCGAGGCCGAACCCGTACTCGCGGCCGAATTCCATGATCTCGTGCACGACCTGCCGCTGCTGGTTCACCTTGATGGGGTAGACACAGACGTACTTGCCGGCGTACTGGTTCTGCGAGATCGCCTGCTGAAACGCTGCGTGAATTTCACCCAGGCGGTGCTGCAGGATGCCAGGGAAACGGATGAGGATGGGCGCGCTCAGGCCCCGGAGCTCCAGCCGATCGACGAGCTTCTTGAGGTCGACGGACCGGGACGCGTCCTTGGTGGGATGCACCAGCACGTGACCCGTGTCGCCCACCGAGAAGTAGCCTTGACCCCAGCGGGCCACGTCGTAGTGTTCGGTGGCTTCGGCGGTGGACCATTGGGTTGTCGTGCCGTTCTGGGTCCGCAGCTTGTCGTTGGTCGCCGTGCTCATGGGTGCAGTGAGAATAAACGAAAAATCACCGGCGCGGAACGACGATTCGCATCGCGGCCCCGAGATTGACTACGATCAACCGCATGAACGAACGCGTGCCCGCCATCAAGGTGCTGTTGCTGCCGAAGGACACCAATCAGCTCGGTACTATTTTCGGAGGCGTCATTTTGTCGCACGTCGACTTGGCTTCGGCCGTTGAAGCCCGCAAGACCGGGGCGCACCGGTTCGTGACCAAGGCGATGCGCGAGGTGGAGTTTCTGGCGCCGGTGTTCGTGGGTGACATCGTGAACTTCTACACCGAGACTCGTCGCGTGGGCCGGACGTCGGTCACGGTGGGTGTCACCGTGGAGGCCGAACGGTGGGGCGCCGGCGCGGGCGAGCGCGTGAAGGTCACCGAAGCCGAGGTGGTGCTGGTGGCCGTCGGAAACGACGGTCAACCGGTGCCCGTGTCGTCAAACGCCAAGGATCACGCGTGATCTCGGCCTTTGCACCCGCCACCGTGTCGAACGTGGCTGCCGGCTTCGACGTCCTGGGTTTCGCGCTCGACGAACCGGGCGACGTCGTTGGCGCGGAACTGCGCGACGAGCCGGGTGTAGCGATCGTCGAGATTCGTGGCGACGGTGGCCGGCTCACGCGTGACGTGGCCAAGAACACCGCCGGTTCGGCGGTGCAGGCGCTGCTCGCGCTGCTCGGCACCTCGCGCGGCATCGCCCTCACGATTCACAAGGGGCTGCCGCTGGCGAGCGGCGTCGGCAGCAGCGGTGCCAGCGCCGTGGCGGCGGTGGTGGCGGTCAACGAGTTGCTGGGGCGGCCGGCCTCGCTCGACCTGGTGTTCCGTGCGGCCATGGCAGGGGAGCGCGCCGGCTGTGGGGCCGCGCACCCAGACAATGTGGCCCCGGCGCTCTATGGTGGGTTCGTGCTGGCGCGCAGCGCCGATCCGCCCGACATCGTGCGCCTGCCGGTACCCGGGGGACTGTCGTGCGCCGTGCTCCATCCGCACCTGGAGGTGCAGACCGGCACCGCCCGTGCGCTGCTCGGCGATACCCTGCCGTTACAGACCGCCGTGCGCCAGTGGGCCAATCTCGGCGCGCTCGTCTCGGCCCTGCATACTGGCGATCTCGAGCTGCTGTCGCGGTCGCTCGTGGACCACGTGGCCGAGCCCAAACGCGCGGTGCTCGTGCCCGGCTTCAGCCAAGTGAAGGCCGCAGCAGTTGCGGCAGGTGCGCTCGGCTGCAGCCTGTCGGGGTCCGGGCCCTCGGTGTTCGCGCTCACTCGCTCGCTTCACGAGGCACGCACGGTGGGCGACGCGATGGCCTCGGCATTCCAGACTGCTGGCGACGGCATCGCGGCCGACCTGTGGGTGTCGACGGTCGGCACGACGGGTGCGCGCGTGCTGACGGGTGGAGGAGTGCGCTAGTGACGTTTGTCAGTACTCGGAGCCCCCAGGCGAATCCGGTCACCCTGGCCGAAGCCGTGCAGCGCGGGCTTGCGCCCGACGGCGGCCTGTATGTGCCAGCCAGTATTTCCGCGATGCCCCCCGAGGCGTTCGAGGCGCTGCGCGGCGCGACGTTGCCGGAAGTGGCGACGTCGCTCATCGGCCCCCTGGTAGGCGACACGTTTTCGACCGAGGCCCTCGGCCTCCTCATGGCGTCTGCGCTCGACTTTCCGGTCCCGCTCGTGCCGCTGTCGCCCGGCCTGTGGATGCTGGAACTCTTCCACGGACCTACTCTGGCGTTCAAGGACGTGGGCGCCCGCACGATGGCGCGGTGGCTGGCCGCGGTGACGGACTCACGCGATCGGCGGCCACTCACGGTGCTCGTGGCCACTTCTGGCGACACGGGCGGCGCCGTGGCGCAGGCGTTCCACGGCGTCCCGGGCACCCGCGTGGTGGTGCTGTATCCACGGGGACGCGTCAGCCCCGTGCAGGAAGCGCAGTTCACCACGTTGGGCGGGAACGTGACCGCGGTGGCGGTGGATGGCGCCTTCGACGATTGTCAGCGCCTTGTGAAAGAGGCGTTCGCCGACCCGGCCATTGCCGGCACGCTGCGGCTCACCTCGGCCAACTCCATCAACATCGGCCGCCTGTTGCCGCAGATGGCCTACTACGCCTGGGCGGTCTTGCAACTGCCGGCGGGGTGGCCGCCGCCGACGATCGTGGTGCCGAGCGGTAATCTGGGCAATCTTACGGCCGGCGTGATGGCCATGCGTCGAGGCGTGCCGATTGGCGGATTTGTGGTGGCGACGACCGCCGCGAACGACCCGCTGCCTCGCTACCTGGCGACTGGGCGCTACGAGCCGCGGTCCTCGACGCCCACGTTGGCGAGTGCTATGGACGTGGGCGCGCCCAGCAATTTTGAGCGGCTGACCTTCCTGTTCGGCGGCGCTGTGGCCGCCACGCGCGCCGTGATGACGAGCGCGACGGTGAGCGACGACGGTATTCGTGCCGCGATCCGCGAATTATCCGACCGTTTCGGCTATGTCGCCGATCCGCACTCGGCGGTCGGGTATCTGGGTGCCCGCGCGGCCCAGCGCGATACCACTGCGCCCATCGTCGTCATGGCCACCGCCCACCCCGCGAAGTTCCGCGAGGTGGTCGAGCCGGCGCTTGGGCGGGCCGTGCCGCTGCCCGCGTCCTTGGCCGATCGGCTGGCGCAGCCGCCTCAAGTCGTGGCTGCTGGTTCCACGCTGGCCTCACTGGCCGGCGTACTCGCGACGTTGGACTCGTCGCCGAGGCCGGGTAAAATCAGCGCAACATGACCTCGCCCTCGTCTGCGCTGCTCACCCCCGAACGGTCTGACGTCGACCCCGCCCACACCTGGGACCTGTCGGCGATCTTCCCCTCGTGGGAGGCGTGGGACGCGGCGATGACCGACCTCGAACAGCGCATCGAGGCGTTCAAAGCGTTTGCTGGCACCCTGGGACAGGGCAGCGCCCAGCTGCGGTCGGCGTGTGAACTGCACGATGCCATCGGGCAGCTCAGCTATCGAGTCTGGTTCTATCCCTCGCTAGCGTACGACCAGGATCAGCGCGACAACGCGTCGGCGGCGCGGCGGCAGCGCGTGCAGCTGCTCTTCGCGCGGCTCGAACACGCCACGTCGTGGCTCAACCCAGAACTGCTCACGGTGCCGCTGGCGTCGCTCCGTGCATGGCTCGACGCTGACCCGGCGTTCGGCGTGTACCGCTTCGCGGTGGAGGACCTGTTTCGCAAACAAGCGCATGTGCTGGACCTGAACGGGGAACGGTTGCTGTCGCTCGCCTCGCGTCTTACGGGTGCCTCCAAGGACGCCTACGAAGCGCTCTCGACCGCCGACGCGAAGTTCCCCACGATCGCCCTCAGCACCGGCGCGAGTGTGGACGTCAGCTACGGTCAATACCGGCGCGTGCTGGCCACGAGCCGCGTGGCTGCCGACCGGCGCGCCGTCTACGAGGCGCACTACGATGTCTTCGGCGCGAATCGCAACACCTATGCCTCCCTCTACAACGGCGTCTTGCATCGCGACTGGTTCCAGGCGCGCGCCCGCGGCTATCAGACGACCCTCGACGCTGCGCTCTTCGGCAACGCCATCCCGCCCGACGTGGTGACGACGCTGATTGCCGAGACGCGCGCCGGCGTGGAGCCGTTCCGCCAGTACCACCGGCTGCGCCGGCGCGTGCTCGGCCTCGACAGCTACACGCCGGCCGACGCCTACGTGCCGCTCGTGGAGCACGACGTGCACTACGAATACGACGACGTGCGGGAGTGGATCGTGCAGTCCACCGCGCGCCTCGGCGCGGACTATCAGCGCCACGTGCGCGAGGCGTTCGAGCGTCGCTGGATCGACGTCTACGAGAACAAAGGGAAGCGCAGTGGCGCGTACTCGGCGCCGGTCTACGGCGCGCACCCCTACATGCTGCTCAATTACAACGACACGCTCGACGCGGTGTTCACGCTGGCCCATGAGATGGGCCACTCGATGCACACACTGCTGGCGCACGCGTCGCAGCCATTTGTCTATGCTGGCTACACGATCTTCGTGGCCGAGGTGCCGTCGACGCTGAACGAGGAGCTGCTGCTCGAATTCATGCTCGAGCAGGCCACGACCACCGACGAACGCACCATGCTGCTGCAGCACGCGATCGACGGCATCGTCGGCACGTTCTACAACCAGGTGCTCTTTGCCGACTACGAACTCGAGGCGCACCGGATGGTGGAGCGCGACGAGCCGATCACGGCCGATAGTCTCAGCGCGCTCTACACGCGCACCGTGGACGCCTACTGGGGCGACGCCATCACGCGCGACGACCGCACGGCCTGGACCTGGGCGCGCATCCCGCACTTCTACCAGTCGCCGTACTACGTCTATCAGTACGCCACCTGCATGGCGTCCACGGCGGCGTTGATGCAGGAAGTGGGCAGTGCCGATCCGGTGCGTCGCGCGGCAGGCGTCGACCGCTACCTCGCGCTGCTGCGCGCCGGCGGCAGCGAGCATCCGATGACGCTGCTGAAGCAGGCGGGCGTGGACCTGTCGCAGCCCACCGCGATCCGCGCGCTCGTGCAGCGCTTCGACCGGCTCGTCGGCGAGCTCGAGTCAGCGCTCGGCTGAGGCGCGGCACGCCAGGGTGCCGCCGATCGTCAACGCCAGTCGGCCGCGCACGGAGAGTCGCTCCACGTCGGTGAGGCTGTCACGATGCGCTCGGTGGTGCGATCGCGCACGACCGGCGTCCATTCGTGCTGCGGCCAGACACGGGCCGCGAACGTGCCCGGGGCCGCGCGTACTTCGACCTCGTAGCCGTGGCCGGGTTCCGGCGTGAAGGTCACCGTCGCGTACCCCGGCGGCTGGTCGTCGATGCCCCGGCGCGGAGCGTTCTTCATGGTGAAGGTGATCGTGAACGGCGCGGCGCCGAGGATCCAGCGGCGCTGACCGGGTGAGACCCGCGAGTGGTCGACGCACACTGGCACGAGCGCGCGTTGGGTGACGGCCAGGCGCGCCGCGGGCGGCGTGGCCTGGGCCGCAACCATGACCAGTAGTACTGCCGAGAGCGAAGCCAGCATTGGGGTCCTCCGTCTGTGACGTTGGGGTGCGGTTCGGCGTCAGCCGCGGAGCACCGTGGCCGGGTCGGCGCGAAGAGCCCGTCGCGCCGGCGCCGCAGCGGCCGCGGCGGCGCCGAGCAGCAGCACCGCCGGCACCACGAGATACGTCGCGGGGTCGTAGGCCGTCACGCCGAGCAGCACGCTCTTGATGGCCGTGGCGGCGCCCACGGCGGCGCCGAGGCCGATGACGACGCCGAGCGCCGTCAGGCGCAGGGCCTGACTGACGACCAGACGCACGACCGAGGCCGGCGCGGCGCCGAGCGCCATGCGCAGACCCAGTTCGGCGGCGCGCTCAGCCACGACCAGGGCCAGCACGCCGTAGACGCCGACAACCGCGAGCAGGAGTGCGAGCAGACCGAAACTGGTCACCAATGTCAGCACGAAGCGGCGCTCGGCCAGCGAGGCCGTGCGCAGGTCGTCCATGGTCCGGATGTCGTAGAGCACCAGGCGCGGATCAAGATCCGTGGCCACGCCGCGCAGGGACGCGACCAGCAGCGCGGGATCTCCGGTCGTGCGCACCGCCATGAACGGCGCGTTGGCCGGGTTGTGCAGCATGTTCACGTAGAGTTCCGGCGGTGGCGCGGCTTCGAGCGAGCTGTGGCGCACGTCACCGACCACGCCGACCACGGTGAGCCAGGTGTCGCTCGGGTCGGGACCGGTCTGCAGTCGCCGGCCGATCGGATCGACGCTGCCGAAGACCAGGCGCGCCATCGTCTGATTGATCACGACCAGCCCTGGGTCGGTCGGGAGGTCGCTCGTCAGGAAGCCGCGGCCGCGCACCAGCGGCATGCCCATCGCGCGGAAGTAGTCG
>JANMDX010000183.1:0-27831 GCA_031376505.1 Acidobacteriota bacterium | reverse complement strand
ATGGGCGACGCGGGCCGTGCCCGGGTGCGTGAGGAGTTCGGCGTCGACCGGCTGGTCGAGCACACGCTCGCCGCCTATCGAAGTGTCAGGCCGGCGTAGGCCGGCGCGCGGGTGCGCCTATTCGAGTGTGTCGTAGCGCAGCGCGGCCACCTCGAGCCGCTCCGGCCCACGAGGCGTTCGCAGCGTCACGACGTCGCCGACCTTCGCCTTCATCAGCGCCTTCGCCATGGGCGACTGCCACGAGATGCGCTCCTGGCCAGAATCGAGCTCGTCGATCCCCACGATCGTGACGACGCGTTCGTCACCCGATTCGTGCAGCACAGTGACCGTCGCCCCAAAAAAGACACGTTCGTGGCGCTTGCCGGCATTGTCGACGACGACGGCATTGTCCAGGCTCTTGGACAGGTAACGCACGCGCCGGTCGATCTCCCGCAGTTTCCGTTTGCCGTACAGGTAGTCGCCGTTCTCGGAACGATCGCCGTTGGCTGCGGCCCAGGTCACTGTGATGACCAGCGCCGGACGCTCGGTTTTCCAGAGGCGAGCCAGTTCATCGCTCAAGCGCCGGTGCCCCGCTGGGGTGATGTAGTTCTTGAACGCCGGGCCACTGGTGGACTCGCGAGCGGGCGCACGCGTGGGGGTCTTCTTTCGCATGGAGGACGTCATGGTCGACTCGCCGCAGATCGCCGTCGTCCGGCCGGGCGGCACACTGCGTGCAGCGGGCACTGCGTGTTGACCCGCGTCGTACCGAACCCGCACGCGCCCATCATGCCCAAGTGGCACATCGAGAAGTCGTAGCGCACCGGGTCGTCTGGATTCAAGCGCCTCAGCGTACCGGTGATGTCGACCGCCATGCGCCATCCGGGGCTGACGCGCGACGTCATCCCCAGACAGCGGCCCACGCGGATGATGTGCGTGTCGAGCGGCACGATGAGCTGCGACGGGCGCACGGTCCGCCACAGCCCCAAGTCCACGGCGTCCTTCCGCACCACCCAGCGCAGGAACAAGTTCAGGCGCTTGCAGGCGCCACCCGACGACGGCCGCGAAAAGAAGTAGGCCACGCCCGGTTTCGGGCGGCGGCGCCCATAGACGGCCTGAAGGTCGAGGGCCATCGCACGAGTCGAGAACGACTCGAGTCCAGCCTCCACCGACTCGGCGTCTGCCGCGTGACCCGCCGCAAAGAACCCTTCGATCGAGCCATGATCGCGCAGCATCTGATGCAGCTGCCAGGCCAGCGCAGCCAGGTCGCGACTGCGAATCCAGCGATGGCCGAGCGGCTCGAATACGGCAGCGCGGTCCGGTGTGAACGCGCGCACGAAGGCCGCCGGCGCCGTGCCCATCACCCCGAGCACAGCCTCCACCGTCTGGATTACGCTTTGGACTCGGCCAAACGCCAGCGCCGAGGCTAGAAACGCCACGACCTCCTGGTCGGCCGAATCCGCGAAGCGCCGCACCGTCCAGATCGGATCGCGCGTCGAGTGTTCGAGGTTGAAGCCGCGATACAGCTCGTCGAGACCGGGCTTGAGCGCGGCACGAGGGGCAGCGGGCGTGGAGGTGGGACGCGCCATCGAGATCCCGCGGCTACTTGAAGTCCGCCGCGCGATCGAGCGCCGTCAGGCTGGCGAACACCACCGTCGCGACACCATCGAGGAACCCAGTCGTAATCTTCTCGGCCGTGTCGGTCGGCTGGTGGTAGTCGGCATGGTCCTCCACGCCGAAGTAGACAAACGGAATGCCCGCACCGTGAAACACCCCGTGGTCGGACTGCAAGGTCCAGTCGTTCTGCCCCCCGCCGGTGTCGTGTCCGAAGGTTACGGTGATCGGCGCCGCGCGCAGGGCCACGGTGAGGACGGGCAGGAGCCGCGGCCAGCGGCCTGGTCCGGCCGCGAAGATCTCGCGCCGGTCGCTGCGGCCGACCATGTCGAAGTTCACGTTGAGGGAGATCTGATCCACCGGAATCGGCGGGCGGGCCATGAACGCCTTGGCCCCCTGCAGCCCCTGCTCTTCGGCGTCGAAGGCCACGAGCATCAGGCTCTGGCCGAAGGGCGCCTGCACGCAGCGCTCGGCCACGGCCAGCAGCATCGCGACGCCGGACGCGTTGTCGTCGGCGCCGGGATACGTCCGTCCACCCCGCACCCCGAGGTGGTCATAGTGCGCCGAGACCACGATATGGCGTCCGCCGGCTCTGGTGCCTGGGCAGACGGCCACGAGATTGATCCCCTGCACCGTCTCGCCCGACGGTCCCACGAATGAGAACGGCTGCCGATAGCCGGCGCCGGTAAAAGGACGAGCGCCAATGGCCGCCAGCCGCGCCTCGATCCACGCCCGGGCGTTGGCGCCGCCAGGCGTGCCGACGGCACGGCCAGCCATGCCGGGCGCCGTGAGCGCCTGGATGACCGCCAGCATTCGGGCTCCGTCGGGCTGACGGCCGGCCTCGGTCGAAGGCGTGGCCGCAGGCGCGGAGGTCTGCGCAGCGGCCTGCGACGGGCCTGCCAGCATGGCGGCAAGCAGAATCGTGGAGGCCAGGTGGGACGGTCCGCGCCGAGCGGAGCAACGACAGGTCATGTGCGGCGTGTGTTGGGGTGAGAAGCCGATATGATGAAGCGCCGAAGACATCCTGGCAAGGGCCATCTGGTGATGGTATGGGGAAGGCGTCTCGTTCATGGTGCTGGTAGTTCCGAAAGAGAGTTGGCCGGGCGAACGGCGGGTGGCGGCCACACCCGAGACCGTCGCGAAGCTGACGGGCATGGGCTTCGAGGTCCGCGTGGAAGCCGAGGCCGGGCTGGGCGCGTCGTTTGCCGACGCCGACTACGTCAAGGCCGGTGCCACGGTCGTCGCCGAGAGCGCTGTGCTATGGGCCACGGCCGACGTGCTGATCAAGGTGCAGCCGCCAAGCGCAGCCGAGGCCGGCCAGCTCAAGGCCGGCGCCACGCTCATCAGCTTCCTGTGGCCGGCCAAGAACAAGGAACTCATCGACCGGTTGGCCGCGCGCCAGGTCAACGCCATTGCCATCGATCAGGTGCCGCGCATCACACGCGCGCAGAAGATGGACGCCCTGTCGTCGATGGCCAACATCAGTGGCTACCGCGCGGTGATCGAGGCAGCCAGCTTCTACGGCCGCTTCTTCACCGGACAGATGACGGCCGCCGGCAAGGTGCCCGCGGCGAAGGTGCTGGTCATTGGCGCCGGCGTGGCAGGGTTGGCCGCCATTGGCGCGGCTCGCGGCTTGGGCGCCATCGTGCGCGCGTTCGACACGCGCGCGGCGGTGAAGGACCAGGTCAAGAGCATGGGCGCCGAGTTCATCGAGCTCCATGTCGAGGAAGACGGCGAGGGCGGCGGCGGTTACGCCAAGGAAATGAGCCCGGCCTTCATCAAGGCGGAGATGCTGATGTTCGCGGCCCAGGCGCGCGAGGTCGACATCATCGTCACGACCGCACTCATTCCCAACAGGCCGGCGCCGGTCCTCATCACCGAAGACATGGTGAAGAGCATGAAACGCGGCTCGGTCGTGGTGGATCTGGCCGCCGAGAACGGGGGCAACTGTGAGTGCACTGTGCCCGGACAGGTCGTCGAGGCGCACGGCGTGCATGTGATCGGCTACATGGACCTGCCGAGCCGCCTTGCACCCACCGCCAGTCATCTCTACGGCAACAACCTCGTGCACCTGCTCACCGACATGGGCGGCGCGAAGAACTTCCGGATCGACGAGAACGACGAGGTCGTGCGGGGCGCACTCATCCTGCATCAGGGCGCAGTCAAGTGGCCGCCGCCAAAAAAGGATCCGCCGCCGGCGCCGCCCAAGTCTGCCGTTGCGGCCCCAGTGTCCGCACACACCAGTGGCGGGCACGGCAAGGGACACGGGGCCAGCGCGTCGTCGTCGGGCCGAAGCCAGGCGATCGCCGCGCTCATCGCCGCCGTGCTGCTGACGGGCCTGGGCCTGGTGGCGCCCGGGGAGTTCCTGTCGCACTTCACGGTGTTCGCACTCGCCTGCGTCATCGGCTGGCAGGTCATCTGGAACGTCACCCCCGCGCTCCACACGCCGCTCATGAGCGTGACCAACGCTATCAGCGGCATCATCCTGGTGGGCGGCATGTTGCAGGTGGCCGGGCCGCCAGGCTCGTTGATGACCCTGGTTGGTGCCAGCGCGATTCTCCTCGCCACGATCAACGTCGTCGGCGGTTTCATGGTCACGCAGCGCATGCTGCGGATGTTCCGCCGCTAACGAGGATCTCGAGCCGTGCCTGAATCACTCGTCACCGTCGCGTACATCGTCGCCGGACTGCTGTTCATCATGAGCCTGAGCGGCCTGTCCGCCCAGGCCACGGCTGGCCGAGGCAACCTCTTCGGCATCGTCGGCATGATCATCGCTGCGGTGGCGACCGCGCTCAGTCCGCGAGCGGGAGGTTACCCAGTGCTCGCGGGCGCCATGGCGGTGGGTTCGGCCATTGGCGCGATCATGGCCGCGCGCGTCGAAATGACCTCGATGCCGCAGCTGGTCGCCATCCTGCACAGCTTCGTGGGCGCGGCGGCCGTGCTCGTCGGTCTGGGTGGCACGCTCGACCCGACCGCCGTGCACGTGGGCATCGACGCCACGATCCACGAGATTGAGACCTTCGTGGGCGTGTTTGTCGGCGCGGTGACCTTCACCGGCTCAATCGTGGCGTTCGGGAAGCTCCAGGGCGTCATCGGCAGCAAGCCGCTGCTGTTGCCGGCCCGGCACCTGCTGAACCTGAGCCTGCTCGGCGCGTGCCTCTTCTTCAGCTGGCAGTTCGTGGGTGCGCCGTCGCTCACGCCGCTGCTGCTGACCACGCTCGTGGCCGGCGTGCTCGGCGTACACCTGGTCATGGCGATTGGCGGCGCCGACATGCCGGTCGTGGTGTCGATGCTCAACAGCTACTCGGGCTGGGCCGCCGCGGCCGCCGGGTTCATGTTGAACAACGACCTGCTCATCATCACGGGCGCCCTGGTGGGCTCGAGCGGCGCCATCCTGAGCTACATCATGTGCAGCGCGATGAACCGCTCGTTCCTGAGCGTGATCTTCGGCGGCTTCGGCGCCGACGAAGGCAAGGCGCCGGCCAAAGTCGACGGCCAGCCCCAGGGCGAGGTGACGAGCGTCACGGCGGCGGAGACCGCGGCCATCCTGCAGGAAGCCAAGAGTGTCGTGATCGTGCCCGGATACGGCATGGCCGTGGCCCAGGCGCAGTATCCCCTCTACGAGGTGACCAAACGATTGCAGGACGCCGGCATCACGGTGCGCTTTGCGATCCATCCGGTCGCCGGCCGCCTGCCGGGCCACATGAACGTGCTGCTGGCCGAGGCCAAGGTGCCGTACGACATCGTGCTCGAGATGGAAGAGATCAACGACGACTTCCCCGAGACCGACGCGGTGCTCATCATCGGCGCCAACGATATCGTGAACCCCGGGGCCCTCGACGATCCATCGAGCCCGATCTACGGCATGCCGGTGCTCGAAGTGTGGAAGGCCAAGACCTGCATCGTGATGAAGCGCGGGATGGCCAGCGGTTACGCAGGCGTCGAGAATCCGCTGTTCTTCAAGAACAACACGCTGATGCTGTTTGGCGACGCCAAGAAGATGGTGGACGCGATTCTCGGCGAGCTACGCAAGGGCGAAGCGGCGGCCTAGCTGGGGCGAAGCATGATCCTCGAAGCCGGCGGCCTGCTGCTCCTCGCCCTGATCGGCGCGTTCTACCTGTGGCCGCTGGGCCGCGCCACGCTCCGTCAGCGCCGCATGCACGCGTGGCCGAAGGTCACGGGATTCGTGACCGCGCAGCGAGCGCGCCAGGAAGGGGATGCCTACTTTCCCGAACATCAGGTGCGCATTCAACTCGATGGGCGCGAGACGGTGGCATGGTGCGGCTCTCCCGATCGCACCGGCATCACCGGGCACCACACCCCTGGCTCACGAGTCAGGCCCAGACCAGACCTCGCCGCCCAGCGTGTCCTCGAGCGGCATCCGGTGGGCCAGACGATCGTGGTGCGCGTGAACCCGCGCGATCACGCCGAGGCGTACCGTGTAGAACGCGAGCTGCCGCTGACGCTGATTGCCGTGCTGGTCGCCGCGGCCTTCGCGGGGCTCTTCGCAGTTGCGGTCGCGTGGATTCGGCTGCTGCCGTGACCACTCGCGCCGTCGCGCCTGTAGATTCGGCTGCTGCTGTGACCACTCGCGCCGTAACGCCGAAGGTCACCGCTGGCGTTTTCTACCCGCAGTGCTTTGCTGCGAGCTTTTTCAGTGACGTCATGGCGCGCATCGTCGCGGCGCTGCCGACCGCGCGCTCGAACTTCACGAGCGTGAGCTTGGTCTCGCTCTGCCTGAGCGTCGACAGCCAGTAGACTACGCTGCCATTGGCGACAAAGCGGTCCTCGGGCGACACCAAAGCCGCCAGGCCCTTCTTCCCGGCGGGGTCGAGCGGCCCCTTGAGAAAGGCCGCCACCTGCGTGCCGGCAGCGGCGACGTCTTTGGCGGCAAACGGCTCGTGGGCCGCTGCCGCCGCCACCTCGGCCGGCGTGCGAATGAACGTTGCGACGTCGTAGCCGAGCGCCTTCTTGAGGTGCTTCTCGATCGCCTGCTCGACCGCGGCGGTCGACTTCGTGGCGGACGAGAAGATCACGTTGCCGCTGGCAATGAACGTCTCGACATCATTGAAACCCGCGTCGACGAAGTGTTCGCGCAGTTCGTCCATCTTCACAATGCGTCCGCCGACGTTCACAGCTCGGAGGAACGCGATGTAGCGCGGCACCTCACACGCTCCAGATGTGCGTGGCCACGCGATGAACGTTGCCCTCGATCACCTTTTCGATGACCGACGAGGGATGTGCGCGACTCGCGAGCAGTTCCGCCGCGCCGGTCCAGCGCGCGATGGTCGCCACGGTGGTGTCTACGGTGTCGGACCCAGCCGCCACGATCGCGGTGATCGCCGTGAGCCCGCTGTGGGCGATGAAGCCTCGCTGCGCCTCGTCCGGGCTGAATCGACCTTGGGCCATGGTGGCGGTCGTGGCTGGGGCGGCAGCTGCAAGGCTCGCGCCCACGGTCGTGCCGGATTCTCGGCGGCTCATGTGCATCAATGCTCCGGTCAACGAGAATATACCGGGCCCGCAAAAAAGTCCTGCGTGGTCTTCACGATGCGTCCGCCGACGTCTACGGCGTGAAGCCAGGACGCACGTGAGGCCAGCGTATCCGCTGCCGGAAACAGACCCCGTGCGGACGCTGCGTCGCGCAGCCGCTCGTCGTAGCTCACGAGGGTGGCGGGGCCATTGGCCAGCGCGAGCGCGAGGTGGTGGGCGCCGAGCGACCCTGGACCACAGATACGTCGCGCTTCGCGCACACCTGCGGTTCGCATGCGTCAGTTGTGACACATGTAGCACAATCAACCAACGACGCCCCGGCTACAATGCCGACCTGGAGACGCCATGAATCGCAGCCCGTCCATTGTCGCCATTGCTTTCCTCGCTTTCGTCCTGCTGCCGTTCGCTCCCGCGGCCGCGCAGACGGCGCCAGCCGCACGGTCGCCCTGGCGCGCCGCCGACGGCGTCACCGTGGACGAGGTCGGCAACCCGCAGTACTCAACCTTCTCACTGTGCGCCATCGATCCGGCCACCGGTCAGGCGGGCGCTGCGGTGACGACGCGCGTGCCATTTGTGGGTCGTGCGGTGCCGTGGGTACGAGCGGGTGTCGGGGCCGTGTGCACGCAGGCCTCCACGATGGTCGAGTACGGCGTGCGGGGACTCGACCTGATGGCCAAAGGCGTGGACCCGAAGGACGCCATCCAGCAGTTGCTCTCGACCGACGATGCCCGCGAGTCGCGCCAGCTCGGCATGATCGACATGAAGGGCCGCTCGGCCGCCCACACGGGCAAAGGCAACAATTACTGGGCTGGCAGCCGCCAGGGCCTGAACTACACCGTGCAGGCCAACATCATGGTGGGTCCAGAAGTCGTCGAGGCGGTGGCCACCACATTTGAAGCCAGCGAAGGCACGGACGCGCCGCTGGCCGAACGGATGATCCTGGCGCTCGAGGCGGGACAGGCCAAGGGCGGCGACAGCCGTTGGGGCAATCTGCAATCGGCCGCCATTCGCGTGGCCGATCCGAACGACCCAGGCCGCGGCGGCGACTATCTTTCGCTGGCCATCGAGGTGGGTGAACATGCCGAACCTGTCGGCGAGATGAAGCGCATCTACTACACCACGCAGCGTCGACTGGGCTACCGCACGTTCTCGCACGTCGAGGGCGCGGACGTGATCGAACTGAAGCGCATGCTGCACGCCGTCGGGGTGTGGCGGCCGACGCTGGCGGTGTTTCCAGAGGCGCCCAAGGCGCCAAACGCGCGCGAGATGCAAGATCTACGCAGGACGAACCCGGCGCAGGCTGACAAGGTGCAGGCCGAGGGGCGTGCGGCCGCAGTGGCCTACGCCAGGGACTACGCGCAGTTCGATGCCGAGGCGGTAGCGGCGGTGGACGCTTTCCGGAAGGATCAGAAGCTCACGTACGCCGGCAACCCGCCGGGACTGGTGGACGAGCGGCTCGTGAAGGCGCTGCGCGCGGTGTACACGGCGAAGCGCGGTCCAAAGTAGGCCGCCGGCCAGTCCGGTCAGGGATACTGGAGGACCAATTCTCGGACGACCGGTCGGAGACCCTGCATGGCGGGATGGGACGACGAGAACTCCTTGTCGCCAGACGCCTCGTTGAACCAACGCTGCCTGGTCGCGCTCGGGCCGATGTCACCGGTGGTGAAGCGGACAGACAGGCGGCAGTCGCCGGGCTGCTCGCCGTCGAGACGCCCGCCCAGGACATGACGTCCGACTGGCGGACCATGACGGCCTCCGGCCGCCGCCGCGCCTCGGGGTCCTTCCACAGAATTTCGAGTCGGTCCAATAGCCGATCGGCAAAGAGCACCGTGCCTGGCAGCGTCTCGCCCTCAGGAAACTTGAGGTCCTCGAGCGTCACGTTGGATGCCCTGAACGCGACCACGAAGCTCTCGGCACTCGCATCCGGACTGAGCGAGCCAGCGCAGGTCAGCTGGCGTGATTGTGTGACGGCGGACTGCGGCGGCGCGGCGGCCAGGGAATGCATCATCAGCGCCAGCACCCCGAGGCCTCCCACAGCCGTCACTACCCGAGCACAGAAGCGCGCCTTATCAGCCACGAGGCATCTCTCTGCGCCAGGGCGCGCACGTTGAACGGGTACACGCCAGGCTGCCGCTTCTGCTCGACGCTCTGCACGCGGCGCAAGAATGGTGCTTAGGTCGAAGGCAGCGCGCGACTTCTCCGGCGGGGCGACATGCGTGAGTCTCGGCGCGATCACGCAGTGCCGACTACCTGAAGATGCTCTTCGGCACCTTCACGTGCACCCCGTGCGTGGGCCTGTCGACTAGTTGCGTGATTGCCACGTTCCCCGCGACGCTCACCAGCTGATACGCCTGGTGCGACGTCAGGCCGCGTGTGCGCGCCAGGAAGTCCACCATCTCTTGAATCGCGATCTTGGTCGCCACCGCCAAGTCCTGGTCCGTGCCCATGCTGATGTAGTCGGTGGGGGTCTCGGCGCGTGGCCAGTTCAAGTGTTCGCCCTTGCGCACCGTGAGCCGCAGGCGTCCGCGCAGCGATGTCTCGATCGCCGTCTGGTCCACTTCCCCGTCGCCCTGTGCCGCGTGACCATCGCCCACGGCAAAGAGCGCACCCGGCACGAACACGGGGATGTAGAGCGTGGCGCCGGCCGTCAGTTCCTTGTTGTCCAGGTTGCCGGCAAAGCGGCTTGGCGGGTTGCTGCTCACGCGCCCCAGCTCGGGCGGTGGCGCCACGCCCATGCTGCCGAAGAACGGCTTCAGCGGGATGACCACCCCTGGGAAGAACTCCGCGGTCATGGCTTCGCGGTTGAGCGGCACGATCTTCTGCGGCACGGCGCGGTCGCAGTTCTCTGGCAGGAAGCCGGCACAGCCGTTGTAGCCGTAGTCGATCGGCAGGTCGATCGACAGCACCTGCACCTCGAGCACGTCGCCAGGCAGCGCGCCTTCGACGTACACCGGCCCCGTCAGGATGTGTCCCCCCGGGCCACGACGATCGCCGGTCACCTCGGCCACGATGCGCCGCAGCGAGGCTTGCACCTGCTCTGGCGGCACGCCGGCGCGTTCGAGCCCGGCGGGGTTATTCGTCAACAGCGTATCGACGTCGATGACGTCGCCCGACGCAATGCGCAGGGCGGGGGCGGCCTCGGACCAGTAGTGGCCGTAGGCCACCGTGGCGGGTGTGGCCTCGAGCCGATGGGTACGCCCTGCCGCGGGCTGCGAGTGCGCCGGTTGCGCGGCGACCAGCGCCAGGCTACCGAGAAGAATTGCCCGTGATGCGGGAAACATAGTGACGGCTAGCGCCGCGGCGGCGCGGTGGTATCGGTCGTGGCGGGCTTGGCGGGCTTGGCGAAGCGCTTGAAGAAGCTCGTGTCGTTCCACTGCGGACGTTGGTCTCGGTTGGCGACGCGCACGCACAACTCGCCGATCATCTTCGTGAAGTCTGCCGCGGCACCGCGGTCGATCGGCTGAGCCAGATCGTCGGAGGGCGCGTGGTAGCGCTCGCGCGTCCAGTCAGCCGCGATCGTGGCTTCCGGCGAGCCCTCTTCGTAGCCCACTTTCATGGCCAGCGCGGGCACGCCCTCACGAATGAAGCTGTACTGGTCGCTGCGGATGAAGCGATTACGCTGCGGCTCGGGGTCGGCCTGCACCCCGACGTTCAGGGCCGTGGCCACGGCCCTCACGTCGTCGCCAAGCTCCGATTCATCCAGACCCAGGACCATCAGCATCTTCATCGGGAAGAGCGGCAGAAACATGTCCATGTTGATGTTGGCCACGATGCCCTCACGCGCCACCGTGGGGTTCAGCGCGTAGTACCGCGACCCGAGCAGGCCCTTCTCTTCCGCCGTCACCGCCACGAAGACCACCGAGCGCTTCGGCCGCGCGGCCACGATCGCCTTGGCCGACTCGAGCAGCGTCGCGATGCCCGAGGCGTTGTCCATGGTGCCGTTGTAGACGCTGTCCCCGTTGATCTCGGCGCCGAGGCCGAGATGGTCGAGGTGCGCGGTCAGCACCACGAACTCACCACTCAGGACCGGATCGGCGCCACGCACGACGCCGACCACGTTCTGGGACTCTACCATCTGGCTATCGACCGCCACGGTCGCCCGGACGGCGGTGGGCAGAGGGAAGTGCGGCAGCGCCCTGCCTTCGTCGGCGATCTTGAGGACTTCGGCGAAGGTGTGGCCCGACCCTTCGAACAACCGCTCAGCCTTGGCGGGATTGAACGTGATGGACACCGCTTGGCCCGCCGTGTCGTCGAGCGAGGCATCAGCCAGGGCCATGGCCGGCTTGAGCCGATTCGGCGCGGAACGGACCCACGGCACGTCCATGCTCTTGGGATTGGCAACGCTGATGGTGCCAATCGCCCCCAGGCGCTTCAGCGTGTCCCAGCGGGCAGCGGCCGACTGGTAGTGCGCGCTCAACGCGCCCGGCACGTTCCTGGGACTGCCCGCCACGTAGACGACCACCTTGCCCTTCACGTCGAGCCCGGCGAAGTCGTCGTGGGCAACCTCGGGGATCACCAGCCCGTGGCCGACGAACACGAGCGGGGCATCGACCTTCGGCGAGGGATCGATGCGCATGCCGAAGTTGGCGTCGTCGCCGAGGACCAGCGGCGTCTCCTTGCCACGGCGCACCAGCGCGAGGCTGGACTTGGCTTCGTCGATCTTGCGTGACCGGAAGGTGACCGGCTGCAGAAACCCGTTGGTGCCCGCCGGTTGCACGCCGGCCCTCGCCAGTTGGTCGGCAACGTAGTTGGCAGCCTTTCGGTGCTCGGGACTGCCGGTTTCCCGGCCGCGCATCTCGTCGGCCGACAGGAAGGTCACATGAGCCCACCAGGCCGCGGCCGGTTCGGCCGCTGGCGCGACCGCCGACTCGGGCACCGAAGACGGCGGCGCCGGCGGCGCCGGCGCACATCCGTAGACCCCAAGCGCGACGAGTACCCCGAGCAGGCTGCGAACACTCATGTCGTGGCTCCCCGAACGCTGACGTCGATGGCGTGTGGCGCGGCGGCTAGCGCGGGTGGTCGTCGCGCACGTGTTCGCGCAGGACGTCGCGCCCGAAGTCGCCGTTGAAATCACGCCAGACGGCGTGGATATGATTGCCGTCGTTCTGCGTGTTGTCGTACTCGATGAGGAACGTCGGCCCCTGCACGCGATAGTAGTGCTTGGCGCCCCTCGTGAGAGGCCCGGCCCAGGCAAAGGTGACACGGCCGAGTCCGGCCGTCGTGACCCTGCCCATTCGCTCGGCCGCCAGATCGTCGGCCATGAGCGACGTGTAGGCCGCTATCAGTGTCGTCAACGCGGTCTTCTGCGTCGGTGACATGTCCGACACCGCCACGCCTCCAGGTGCCAGTGGGCCGATGTCGTTCTTGTTGAACGACACGATGTCACCAGGGGCGATGGCCGCGATGACGGCCGTGGCGCGCTGAGTCTCGGTCAGCGCCTCGACGAGCGCCCGGCCCTGATCTTCGAGCACCGCCAGCACGCGCGTGCCTTTGGCAGGGCCCTCCTTCACCTCGGCGGGATTCGATCCCGTGAAGGTGGGAGAGGAGGCAGTCACTCGGCCGTTTACGACCGAGAAGTGCAACGACAGGTGATGTCCTTCGACTCGCCAGCCCCACTGGCCGCTCGCGCCCGGCGTGCCGAACACCGTGAACTGGTAGTCGAGCGGTGAGCGGGCAAAGCGCGGGCTGTTCTCGATTGCGTGCAGCGTGTCTTCCAGCTGAATGATGGCCGTGGCGGTCAGATACCCCTTCTGGCTCAGGCCGGTCTTGAGCAGGGCTTGCGCCTTGGCCTTCTGTTCGGCCGTCATTCCGCGAAGCGCCAGCCCCTTGCGGGGGAACATCTCGTTGGGAATGAAGTGCCAGCGCTGCCGTTCGTCCGACGCGTAGGCAAACGCCGCCTGGGCGCGCTGCTCCGCACCAAGCGATGCCACAAACGCCTGAGCGGCAGTCGCCATCTGGTTTGCCGATCGCTCGGTGGCCACGACCATCGCCAACTGAGCGAGCAACAGGATCGTCAGCCCCGCGGCCATGCGAGCCATCACCGTTGTGCGCATAGATTCTCCAGAAGCCTCCAGGCGTCGAGTATAGCCGGGGCTAGCCGAGCGCGATGGAGATGTACTTCAGGTCGAGGAACTCCTCGATGCCCCATTTGCCGCCCTCGCGGCCCAGGCCCGAGGCCTTCACGCCACCAAACGGCGCCTGCGGTGCCGAGGGCATGCCGTCATTGACGCCCACGATGCCGAAGTCGAGGGCCTCGGACACGCGGAACGCCCGGGTGAGGTCGCGCGTCCACAGATAGGCAGCTAGGCCAAACGGGGTGCCGTTGGCCTGCGCCACGGCTTCGGCATCGCTCGTGAACCTGACCAGTGGCGCGATGGGGCCAAACGTCTCTTCCTCCAGGATTCGCATGCCGGGCGCCACGTCCACGAGCACCGTGGGACTGTAGAAGAGCCCGCCGCGCGACTCGCCACCAACGAGCGCGCGGGCGCCCTTGGCAAGCGCGTCTTGCACGTGGGCCGACACCTTGTCGTGGCCCTGCTGGTCCACGAGCGGTCCCACGTGGGTCGCAGCGTCCATGGGGTCTCCCACGCGCAGGCTCGTGACCACGGCGGTCAGCCGCGTCGAGAACTCGTCGTAGACGCCCGTCTGCACGTAGATGCGATTGGCGCACACGCAGGTCTGGCCGGTATTGCGAAACTTCGACGCCACCACCTCGCGCACGGCAGCGTCGAGATCGGCGTCGTCGAAGACCAGAAACGGCGCGTGCCCGCCAAGCTCGAGCGACACGCGCTTGACGGTCTTGGCTGCCTGAGCCGCCAGCATCACGCCCACTTCGGTGCTGCCGGTGAAGGTCAGCTTCCGGATGCCGGGATCGTCGAAGAACACGCTGGACACCGCGGCGGGATCGGCGGTCGTGAGCACCTGAAACACGTCGGGCGGACCACCGGCCTCGCGCCATAATTCTTCGAGCCGGATGGCGGTGAGCGGCGACTGCTCGGCGGGCTTGAGCACCACGGTACAGCCTGCGGCCAGGGCCGGTGCGGCCTTGCGCGTGACCATCGCGGCGGGAAAGTTCCACGGCGTCACCGCGTACACGGGGCCTACGGGCTGCGGCCGCACCAGCAGACGCTTGTGGGCAAACTGGCTTGGCACCGTCTCGCCGTAGACGCGCTTGGCCTCTTCGGCGTACCACTCGACGAAGGCTGCCGCGTACTTCACCTCGCCGCGCGACTCGGAGATGGGCTTGCCCATCTCCATCGTCATCAGCGCAGCCAAGTGGTCTTCGTCCTGGATCATGAGGTTGAACCACTTCCGCAGGATCGCGGAGCGCGCATAGGCGGTCGTGTCGCGCCAGCCGGGAAACGCGTCGATGGACTTCCTGGCCATCATGCGAGCTTCGGCTGCCCCGGCATTGGCGACACTCTGCACGCGCGCGCCAGTCGCGGGGTTCTGCACATCGAACGTGGCGCTCATGCGAACACCTCGTGGCACGCAGCGGCCAGGAGATCGAGCCCGCGCCCTAGTTCATCGGGCGGTGTCGTAAGCGGCGGGAGCAGGCGAATCACGTTCTTGTAGGTGCCAGATTTGAGCAGCAGCAGACCACGCGACCGCGCCACGTCCACAATCTTCCCCGCGCTCGCCATGTCGGGCGTCTGGTCGGCGGGCTTCACGATCTCGATGGCCATCATCGCGCCCAGACCACGGACGTCGCCAATCTGCGGATGCTGTCGGGCCATCGCCCTCAACGCCGCCGCCGTGGTCGCCGCCTGGCGCATGGCCTGTTCGAGCACGTGTTCGTTCTCGAACACATCGAGCACGGCGAGCGCGGCCGCGCACGCCACGGGATTGCCGGCATAGGTACCGCCGAGACCACCGGGCAGCGGCGCGTCCATGATGGCCGCCTTCCCGACCACGGCCGAGAGCGGCAGCCCTCCGCCCAGACTCTTGGCCATCGTGACCAGGTCCGGATCGACGTCGTAGTGCTCGTAGCACCACATCTTCCCGGTGCGGCCGAAGCCGGTCTGGATCTCGTCCACGATGAGCACGATGCCGTGCGCGGTCGCCAGCCGCCGCAGCTCGCGCATGAACGCTACTGGCGCGG
Organism: Acidobacteriota bacterium; assembly: GCA_031376505.1. Classification (GTDB taxonomy): domain Bacteria; phylum Acidobacteriota; class Vicinamibacteria; order Vicinamibacterales; family UBA2999; genus CADEFD01. Next base: position 12,650 of record JANMDX010000183.1, on the reverse strand, counting down.
GCACGAAGCCGCCTTCGCCGAGCTGCGGCTCGATAATGATGCAAGCGACTTGCGAGGCCGCGACCCGGGTGTCGAAAAGATATTGCAGCGCCTTGAGCGCGTCGGCCGACGACACGCCCCGATACTCGTACGGGAACGGCGTGTGATAGACCTCGGATGCGAACGGCCCGAAGTTCTGTTTGTAGCCCGTGCTCGACGCGGTGAGCGAGAGGCCCATCAGCGTGCGGCCATGAAACGCGCCGTTGAAGGCGATGACCCCGGGGCGATTCGTGTACGCGCGCGCGATCTTCACGGCGTTCTCGGTGGCCTCGACGCCGGTCGAGAGCAAGAGCGTCTTGTTCGGGCCGCCGGCCACGAGCGCGTTGAGCCGCGCCGCCAGTTCCACATAGCCGTCGTAACTCGCCACCTGGAAACAGGTGTGCATCAGCGTGTCGAGCTGGCGCTTCGCAGCCTCGACGACGCGCGGGTGGCAATGCCCGGTATTCAGCACGCCGATGCCGCCGATGAAGTCGAGGTACTCGCGCCCCTCGGTGTCCCACACCCGCGAGCCTTCCGCCCGAGACACGAAGAAGGGATGCGTGTCGGCCACGCCACGCGCCACGTGCTGGGCGCGCAGAGCGGCAGTGGCGAATTCCGAGACGGCCTTGGTCGTGCTCATTGCGACACCTCGTGCTGCATGACGGTCCACAAGCGCTCCACGTGCGCGCGCTCGGTCTGTTCAGAGCCCACCGACACCCGGACCATCCAGCGCCCGTCAAGGGTCGCTGGGGTCAGATAGGCAGCCCCGGAACGGTTGATGCGATCACACCACGCCTGGGTGTGGCGGTCCAGGTCTTCCCCGGCGAGACCGGCGGGCTCATGACGCACGCAGAGCGTCTGCAGTGGCACGGGCGCCAGCACTCTCCACGCGGGCGCATTCGCAATCTGCGTCTCGAGCCAGCGGGCGTTCTCGAGGTCGCGGCGCAGCCGGGCCTGCAGCCCGCTCACGCCTTGTTCGCGAATGAGAAACCACAGCTTCAGAGCCCGGAAGCGCCGCCCCAGGGGGATGCCCCAGTCGCGGTAGTTCTTCACCCGGCCGTCGGCGGCGGACTGCAGATAGCTCGGGTTGGTGGACATCACCCGCACCAGGTGTTGCGCGTCGCGCACGTAGTACGTCGAGCAGTCGAAGGCCGCGCCCAGCCACTTGTGCGGGTTGAGCACGACGGAATCGGCCGCCTCCACGCCGTCCCACATCCACCGACACTCAGGAAGCACCATGGCGGAGCCCGCCATCGCCGCATCCACGTGCAGCCACACGCCGGTGCCCGTCAGCACCTCCGCCACGGCCTTCACCGGGTCGAGCGCGGTGGTGGTGGTGGTACCGGTCGTGGCGACCACCGCACACGGCACCCGGTCCGCCGCCAGGTCATCGGCGATCGCCTGGGCGAGCGCGTCGGGACGCATCGCGCAGTTCGCGTCGCACGCCACGTGGCGGATGTTGTCCTTGCCGAAGCCTGCCAACAGCGCCGCCTTGTCCACCGAGCTATGCGCGTGGGCCGACGTGTAGATCACGAGCGCCCGCGGCTCGGCCTGCAGCCCTCCGCGCACGAGCGCGTAGTCGGTGACCCGTTCGCGCGCCGAGATGAGCGCCAGCAGTGTGCAGGTGGACGCGGTATCTTGAATCACGCCCTCCCACGCCGGCGAGAGGCCCACCATCTGGCGCAGCCAGTCGGTGGTCACTTCTTCCACTTCGGTGAGCGCGGGGCTCGATTGCCACGCCAGGCCCAGCACGCCAAGGCCGGTGCTCACGTAGTCGCCGAGCACGCTCGCGAGCGTGCCGTTACACGGGAAGTACCCGAAGAACTCCGGGTGCTGCCAGTGCGAGAGCCCGGGCGCCACGACCGCGTCGAGATCGGCCAGCAGGGCCGCGAAGGCTTCGGGCTGGTCGGGGGGCGCTGCGGGCATGCGCGCCTTGATGTCGCCGGGCGCCGTCTGCGCCATGACCGGACGCTCGTGCACACGAGCCCGATAGTCGGCAATCCAGTCGACCACGGCGTGGCCGTGTGTGCGGAACTCTTCAGGCGTCATCGGTTCCAGACGCCGCGCACCCACGGCGAGGCGGCCTCGAGCGCGCCGATGAAGCCCGGCACCATGTGATGGGGCACGTCGTCGATGAGGGTAAGCGTGACGTCGGCGCCGCGGCCCTTGAGTGTTCGGACCGCCTGCTCGACCGGCTCGACGGGCACGGTCTCATCCGCACGGCTGTGAATGACGTACAGCGGCATCCTGAGCAGGGGCGTCGCCCATTCGGTGCTCGAGTCCATCGCTTTGCGTGCCGCCTGCGCGTCGGCGCGCGTGCGCACCGGCGTGGTTACCGGCAGGGCCGACATCGGGATCGCCGCGCGAAATATCTCGGGGTGCGTGGCGCCGAGAAACCACGCGCCCTGCCCGCCCATGCTGAAGCCGGTCACGAGCGTGTGCTTCGGGTTGATGGCGAGGGTTCTCTTCACCTCGGCGACGACGGCGAGCACGGCCTCCTCACTGGCCGGATGCGCCCAGCTGAATTCCGGCGCGTCGGGCGCGACGATGACGGCGTTCAAGTCATCGAGCGCGGGAAACACCAACTGCCCGACATAGCCCAGCCCAAAGTAGGGCGAGAGCCCGGGTTCCTGCGTGGTGCCGTAGTGCAGGCCGACAATGAGTGGATAGCCGCCCTCGGGTGGCGGGGCCTTGGGCACGAGGGTGCCGTAGGTGACGGACCGGTCGCCCACCTTCAGCTCTCGCTGGTCCATCTTCACGGACATCTGGTCGAGGCGTTGCTCGAGAGTCATTCGACGCATGGCGGCTCGATCGTAATGGATTGTGAGGCGTGTCGCCACGGCGGACCGGCGCGCGGCAACCGCCTGGCTAGCGCTTGCGGCGCCACACGGCAAGGCCGCCGCCGAGCAGGTAGCTGAATGACATGCCAATCGCCAAGGCGCCGGCGGCCATCATGGGCTGGTAGCGCCCGTCGTAGAGACCGACGGCTGCCCACACCGTGAACCAGAGCCACGGGCGCGAGAACTGGATCGTGCCGGCGATGGGCCCGGCCAGGCCGCGTGCCACGCTGAAGAAACCGACGGCGCCGGAACCCAGCGCGCCGGCCGCCAGCGAGCCTTGCGCCATGGTAGTGGCGCCGAGAAACACGGCAGTGATGACGACAAAGAGCACCACGGACGCAAACGCGGCGTAGAGACCGGGAAGAATATCTGACGATTCGGCGGGCACGGCGACTGGTCGAGTATAACGGCAGACGCCGGTCGGCTGGCTCGGGCAGCCACGACCCGCGCTGCTCAGGCGTCCAGCACGGCACTCCCCACCATCACCCGATGGCCATCGACGGTGCGAATCCCGAACTCGCGCATGCCCCACGTTTCAGTACGCAGCGGCTTGATCAGCTCGCCGCCGGCCGCCAGCACCTGCGCACAGTAGCCATCCACGTCGTCGACCACCAGGTAGGCAAAATACGAGTGGTCACCCAGCTCCTGCGCCGGGAGGGCGTCGGGGCACTGGCCGGCCATGATGCGGCACTCGTCTTTGACAAAGAGTCGCCAGCCTGCGTCGCCCATCTGGTGCACGTCGAACCCCAACACGTCGCGGTAGAAGGCGGCCGATCGCTCCAGACTCGGCACCGCCAGCACGTAGACATGCCGCGTGATTGTCGCCATGGCGTTCCCCCGGCTCAGTATCACCGAGAACGCGGCCGGCCCGCCGCGGCCGTCGCGCTCCTGCTACCGCCCGAGCACTTCGACGAAGAACGCCAACGCGCGCGGATCCCTCGACTGCCCCAACCAGAAGAACGCCTGCTTCCGCACGGCCGGGTTCGAGTGCGCGCGGGCGATCTGAATCAGGCGCGGCACGCCGTCGTCGGCCGGCAACTGACTGAGCGCGAAGACCGCCTTGCGCTTCACCTCGGTATCAGGGTCGCGCTCGATGGCTTCGGCGATGGCGCCAATCGCCCGCTGTCCCGCCCGCTGCGACAGCCAGAAGAGCGCCTGACCGCGCACCTGGGTCGTGCTGCCCGTGCGGGCCGTGCTGAGCAGCCAGTCGAGCGCCGCAGGTTCGGCGTGCAGCGCCAGCGCACTCAGAGCGCCGTCCGCCACGCGGCGCGTGACGCCGGTGGCCGTGACTCGCGCTCTCAACCACGCCACACTCTCGGCCGGTCGCACGCCCGTGAGCCAGTGCACGGTGCGACCCCCAGCGTCGATTCTGCAGTTCTCGGACAACGCGCGGATGCGCTCCACCTGCCCCGCTTCGAGACGCAGCATCACCATGAGCGTGTCACTCGGTTCGAGCCGTACGGGGACGCCACCGTCTTTCCAGTCGCACATCCGGTGATCGCCGGCCACCATGGGCACGGCATAGCCGATCCACGCCACACCCGACTCGCGGTTGGCCAGTTGCGCGATGGTCGGCGCGAGGCCGCCGGCCACGGCCCGCTCCACGACGTGGCCATTCGTCACGGCCGGCCACGGTGCGGACTGCAGGGCCGGCTGCGCCGTGGCGTGCGTATGAGCGAACACGAGAACGGCGAACGCCAGCAGCACTCTCATGACGCGCTCCCCTACTTCCCAAGCACTTCCATCAGGTAGTCCATGGCCACCTTCGACTTGCTCATGAGCGACAGGCGCTGCACGAGTTCCTTCTTCATCGCCGGATCGGTTTCGCGGCGGGCCAGCATGACGAGCGCGTCGGCGTTGTTCTGCACGAACAGGCCCTGCACGGCCGCGCTCCGCACCTCGGTTTCCTTCTGCGACGTGTAGATCTCGACCAGCGCCGGGCCGGTCGCTGAGGTGCGCATCAGGCCCAGGTTGCGCACGGCCGTGCGCCGCAGTTCCGCGTTCGGCTCGGTCCTGGCCAGCTCGATGAGCCGCGTGGCGTTGCCGCCCACGAACATGGCCTGCAGGATCTGCCGCTTCACCGGCACCGACGTCTCCTTCTGATAGAGCTGCCACAGCTCGTCGTGCGCGTTCATCACGCCGAGCTGGCGCACGGCCTCGCCCCGCAGGTCGTCGTTGCGTTCAGCGGTGGCGGCTTCGAGCACGCGCGCGCGGTCGCCCGACACCATGTAGGCGCGCAGCACGCGCCGCTTCACGTCCACGTCGGGCGACGTGCGATACACCTCGGCGAGCACGATGCGGTTCTCGGTGGTGCCGTTCATGCCCAGGTAGTCGATGGCGCGGCGTTGCAGATCGGGATTGCCCTGGCGGGCCACGTCCCCGACGATCTTGCGCGCCTCGGGCGAACGGCTCTGCGCCAGCACGAAGAGCGCGCGTTCCTTCAACTTGAGCGACTGCGTGCCCTGGAGCAGTTGCCGCAGCATGGGAATCGCCTGGTCGGGCGACGAATGCTGCAGCGCGTTCAACGCTAGCAGCTTCAGCTCCTCGTCGCCCGACGCATCGAGCGGCACGGCCTGCCCTGAACGCTGCCGCACCTGCACCTCGAGCGCCCGCGCATCGCCCAGCCACCGGCTCTTGGGAAACGACTTGGTGAGCTCGGCCACGGCGGTGAGGGCGTCCGCGCGCTGGCCGAGTTTGTCGAGGGCATAGGCCTTCCAGTAGAGCGCGGCGTCGGCGCGCGCCCCGGCCGCGGCCGCAATGGCCTGGAACTGGGTGACGGCCTCGGCCCATTCGTCGCGCTCGACGGCCCGCTGCGCCTGTTCGTAGTCACGCAGCTCGCGTTCGCGCACGCGGTCCACTTCGGCGCGGGCGCGCTGCGCATCGGCGTCGGCACGCGACTGGTCGTCGCGCGCTTGCCCGCCGCTCTCCCACGCCCAAGCCGCCGAGGACGCCTCCAGCGGCTGTGCGGCACTGGGATAGGCCGCGGCGAGCACGCCGAGGCAGAGACCAGCGAGGCTAACTGTCTTCATGATGGGCTTCCCTTTGTCTGAGCGGTAGGTGTGGGTTGTTGACCCGCGCGCAGGTCGTCGCTCAGCACGCGCACCCGGAAGACCAGGCCGCGCCGTTCGATGCGATCGCGCAAGGCGTCGAGTTCGGTGGCGGAGAGATCGGCGGGCGCGTTGGCGATCTCGACCAGCACGCGCTCCAGTTCTTCGAGCACCTCGTCCATCGAGGCGTCACCGGCAAGCTCGGCACTCTGCCGGAAGAGGCGATTGGCGGTCACCAGATCGGACGCGCGGGCTCGATCGCTCACGAGTTCGGCCAGACCCAGATCATCGGCGTTCATCACCTCCGACAGCACCATCTGGGTGCGCTCCAGGTGATCGCCCACCGCCACCACGAGCATGCGCGTGCGCACAGGCGCCGCGCTGGCCTCGGAGGCCGCCGGCGCGGGGGCCGCCACCTCAAGCGCCAGCCATCCGGCCAGGAACGCCCCGACCAGCACGGCCGCCAGCGTGCCGGCCATGGCCCAGCGCACCGGGCCGTCGGTGGTCAGCCGGCGCCACCACGGCTGCGACTCCTCGAACTGATTCTGGAGCCGCGCCCAGAGCGTGGCTTCGTAGCCCGCGTGCGGTTCGCCCTCGTCGGCGGTGTCGACGAACGCGAGCGTGTGCCGCAGGCGGTCGAGGTTCGTTTGGCAGGCCGCGCATGCACGCAGGTGCGCCGTTACGCGTGGAGCGTCAGCCGCGTCCTCGCCGTAGTAGTGCAACACGAGCTGGTCGTGCGTCGCGTGCGTCGCGGGATCAGTCATGTCGGGCATCCACCAGGGGTTCGAGCGCGATCCGCATCTTGCGCACCGCGCGGAAGACGCTGTTCTTCGTGGCTTCGGTCTTCAGTCCCAGCGCCGTGCCGATCTCGTCGATCGACCGTCCTTCGAGGTGGCGCAGCATGAACGCCGCGCGCTCGAGCGGGGTCAACCCGCCGAGTCCTGCCGTGACGCGCGCGCTGATCTCGCTGCTGAGCAGGGCGCGGTCCGGGGCCGGCGCGTGGCTGATGGGCGCGTCAGCGGTCAGGCCGCGTTCGAGGTCGGCCGGGTCGTGCGCGGTCTCGCGATGCCGACGGGCGCGAATGAAATCGATGGCGCAGTTCACGGTGATTTTGTGGATCCAGGTGCGGAAGTCGGCCCGCGCTTCGAAGCGGCTCAACTGCCGGAAGGCTTTCAGGAATGCGTCCTGGACGACATCCTCCGCATCGGGGGCGTTGCCCGTGATCCGGTAGGCCACGCGGTGCGCGTACCGGCTGTGACGGTCGACGAGCGCCCGGAAGGCGTGGGGATCTCCCGCAGTCACCGCGGCAATCGCGGCCCGGTCGCTCTCGTGCATCTGTGGATTGGACGGGTGGCCGGGGATTCGGTTAGGCGGCGGGGCCGCGTTCGGCCGCGCGCCGGATGCGGGAGAGCATGGCGCGCCGGATGAGCCCACGGCCGGGCTGGATCACCCGCCGATACCAGAGAAACCGCCGGCTGTGCCGAGGTGGCCGCTGGGCGCTCGCCTTACCGGCAGACCTGCTGCGTCGTCAGCATCGTGGTCGTCGCCGTCGATCCCGGACAGGTGCCGACCAGCGGATTGCCGTTCTGGTCGAACGTCTGTGAGCAGGTCACCCCTGACTGCGAGCTCGTCTGGGTTCTGGTCGCGTTGTCGTAGGTATAGGCGATCTGCGTCGTCTGCCCGCCACTCACCTGCGTGGCCGCGGTCGGACGGTCGGAGCTGTCCCAGGCCGAATACGTCGTCGTCGACGTCTGACCCGAGGGCGTCGCGACGTTGGTCTGCGCTACCACGCGCCGGCCACTGAAGGTGCGAGTGGCCGTGCCCCCGGTTGCCGGGCTGGTACCGCCCGGCAGGACGTTGCTCGTGGTCGAGGACGAGAGGGTCAGCGGTGGGATGACGGACACTTCATCGACCACTTCGCCACGCGACGAATTCCTGGTCGTCGAGACCGACGTGAAGCTGCCACCCGTCGTGTCGGTGTAGATGTTGGTACACGTGCCTTCGACCGTGGTCGCATTGAACGTACAGCTGCCGTTGATCGTCGAAGTGAAGGCACCGGAGGTGGTCACGATGCGGTAGGTGGCCGGCCCGTTACGACAGCTGGAGGCCGCACTCCCGCCACTGCCCGCAGACCCGCTTGAGCCCTGACTCGGCGCGGTCGGAGACGAGCCGCCACACGAGGCCGCCGCAAAAGCGACTACGCCGACAACGCAGGCGCGCTTCCATCCGGTGATTCGTTTCACGATTCCTCCCTCAGGCAGACAAATGTCTCGCTTCCGTCTTCTTCATGGCGGCCAGTTCAGTTCTAGCACCCGGTGTATGCTCGGTTGGAGTCTTGCGAGACCCGCTAGAACCCATTGCGCAAACGACCGTCGAAAACCGTCACGATTTTCGCCAGGCTCCACGCCACGTAACCCGCTATGGACTACCACGCAGGTTCGGGAGACGTACGACAGGGCCTGGACGACATCTTCAGCGTTGCCTACGAGGAACTGCGCCGGCTCGCGGCCTCCGTCCGACGCAGCTATCCGACGACGACTCTGAGCCCAACCACCTTGGTCAACCAGACGTGGATGAAGCTCGCGGCCGGGCCTCGGTTCGGGTCGGTCTCGAAGCTGCATTTCAAGCGCATCGCGGCCCGCGCCATGCGACAAGTGCTGGTCGAGGCGGCCCGGCGCAAGCAGGCGACCAAGCGTGGACAGGAGGTCGCGTTCCTCACTCTCGACGAAGGGATGGCCGAGGACCTCGGAGGCGCCCGCGACGTCATCGCCCTCGACGCCGCGCTGCGCGAACTCTCACGCCTCCACCCCCGCCAGGCGGACATGGTGGAATACCGATTCTTCGGCGGGTTCGACGTCACCGAGACCGCCGAACTCCTCGGTGTTTCGGAGGCCACCGTGTTGCGCGACTGGCGAGCCGCCAAGGCTTGGCTGGCGCGGGAGCTTCGCGACAACCGCTAACCGCGCCGGAGTGAGTCGAATGGACCCCACACGATTCGAAAGCGTCCAGTCGCTCTTCCACGAGGTCGTCGATCTGCCGCGGGCCAACCGGCCAGCGACGCTGGCTGAACGCTGCGCCGGCGACACCGAGCTGTTCGAGGCGGTGACCACGCTGCTGGCAGAGGACGATCGGGGCCGCAGTCTCATCGACGAGGGCCTCGCAGCCACCGCTCATCGCGTCCTGAGTGACGACGCCGTCACGATTCGGACGATTGGGCCGTACCAGGTGCTTCGCACCCTCGGCGAAGGCGGGATGGGGGTCGTGTGGCTCGCTCAGCGGACCGACCTCGGCACCACCGCGGCGATCAAGATTTTGCGCGACGGGTGGATCTCGCCGGCTCGCCGCGATCGCTTCATCGCCGAGCAGCGAACGCTGGCGCAACTCGATCACCCTTCGATCGCCAGACTCCTCGACGCCGGCACGCTGGCAGACGGCACACCATGGATCGTCATGGAGTACGTCGACGGTGTGCCGATCACCGACTACGCGTGCCGGCACCACCTTCCCATCGCCGATCGGCTGCGCCTGGTGCGGACCGTGGCGGAGGCAGTTCAGCACGCGCATCGACACGTGACGGTGCACCGTGACTTGAAGCCGTCGAACGTGCTCGTCACGGCCGACGGCACGGTCAAGCTCCTGGACTTCGGCATTGCCAAGCAACTCGATACGCTCGGAGCCGCCGACCGTACCCGCACGGCGCTGCGCATGCTCACGCCCGCCTACGCCGCGCCCGAACAGATCCGCGGCGAGGGCGTCGGTCTGCATACCGACGTCTATGGCCTTGGGGCACTCCTGTACGAGCTGCTCACCGGGCAGGCACCGTTCGATCTGTCGAACAGCACGCCGACCGCCGCGGAGGCGATGATCCTCGAGGAGAACCCCCGCAGACCATCCGCCATCGCCAAGGCAGCCGGCCACCCGCTGGAGGCGGTGCGCGTCGGCAGGGCGGCGTGGTCCGACCTCGACGTCTTGTGTCTGGTGGCGATGCACAAGGAGCCCGTCCGACGCTACGCCAGCGCTGACGCGTTCATCAGGGACATCGATCACTACTTGAGGGGCGAACCGCTGGAGGCGCGGCCTGACGCGCTCGGCTATCGCGCCGCGAAATTCATCCGCCGCCATAGGATCCCGGTCGGCGCCGCCGCCGGCGTGATCCTCGGCATCGTTGCTCTGACCGCGTTCTACACCGTGCGGCTGACCCGAGCCCGCGACGCCGCGCTGACCGAAGGCGCACGCGCGCAGCGGATGCAGACGCTCATGTCGAACCTGCTCACCGGCGGGGAGGACGCGACGGTGCCGGCCGAAAGCTTGCGCGTCGTCGACATGCTCGATCGCGGCGTCCTCGAAGCGCAGAACCTGGTGAACGACGCGGTCGTCCAGGCGGACCTATTCCAGACGCTGGGCAGCCTCTATCAGTCTCTCGGTCGATTCGCGACCGCAGACGACCTGCTCGCGCGCGCGCTGGACGGCCGGCGATCGCTCTTCGGCCACGACAGCGCGGAAGTGGCGCGGAACCTAGTCGCCGTCGGTCTGCTGCGGCTCGAGCAAGGGCAGTTCGATGAGGCCGAACGGGCCGTGCGCGAGGGCCTCGACATGTCGCGCCGGCATCTTGCCCCGACCGATCCGCAGGTCTCGAAGGCCCTGACGGCGCTCGGGCAGGTCCTCGAGGAGCGTGGCGGGTATGCCGAAGCCGCCGCGACGCTCGAGGAGGCCGTGCGTCTGCAGTCGGTGGCGGGCACGGGGAGCGCGGATCTTGCCTCGAGTCTCCGGCACCTCGGGAACGTCCACTTCTACGCCGGCAAACTCGATCAGGCCGAGGCGATCTTCCAGCGCACCATCGCCATGACCCGACAGGTCAATGGCGACCGCCATGCCCTGGTCGCCGACGATCTCATCAACCTCGGGGCCGTGCAGTTCGAGCGCGGACGCTACCAGGACGCCGAGAAGTTCTACCGAGAGGCGCTCCCGATCTCGGAGGGCTGGTTCGGGAAGGACCACCATCAGACGGCCTCCAATCTGACCATGCTCGGACGAACGCTGGCCAAGGAGAACCGCCACGAGGAAGCGCTGGCGGTGCTCAAGCGGGCCGTGTCGATCCAGGAACGGGTCTTCGGTCCCGTGCATCCGCGGGTGGCATCGGCGGTCAACGAGATCGGCACGGTCGCGCTCCAACGCGCCCGCTACGACGAAGCAGAGGCGGCGTTCGCGCGGGTGGCGGACATCTATCGCGCCGTCTACCCCGGCAAGCACTACCTGACCGGCATCGCGATCTCGAATCTCGGCAGCGTCTACATGGCCAGGAAGGAATTCGCCCGGGCCGAGCCGCTCTTCAGGGAGGCGATCGCGCTGTACAGCGAAACGCAGTCGCCCGAGCACTTGAACGTCGGCATTGCGCGCATCAAGCTGGGTCGCGTGCTGCTCGGTCAGGAGCGCTACGGCGAGGCCGAGAGCGAGGCGCTGAAGGGCTACGAGATCGTTTCCCGACAAGCGAGCGCCTCGGTGAGCTGGCTGAAGTCAGCGCGAGAAGATCTGATTACGATCTACACGGCGCTGGGTCAGAACGACAAGGCGTCCCGGCTTCGCGCCGCGTCGACCAACGCCGCTTCCGCGCCCACCACGCCCTGACGCAGGGTGGTCAGGCGGCGGGGCCGCGTTCGGCCTCGCGCCGGATGCGGGAGAGCATGGCGCGCCGGATGAGGCCGCTGCCGGGCTGGATCACGCGCCAATACCAGAGAAACCGGCGGCGCGTGGCGGCGTCGGCGCAGACGATGCGCGTTTCCGTGGAGAGCAGGGTGCCGCCATCCGGCAGGGGGTGGGTGGCGAAGTTCCAGCCCGCGCGAGCGCGGCCAGCGGGCACCGGCTGCCGCGCAGCGGCAGCATCGAGCGGTTCGAGCTGGCCGGTCAGCGTCCAGAAGCGTCCCTGCAGGCCGATCAGCAGTTCCTCCGGTGCCCGCTCTGCCAGCACGACGAACCCGTGCCGTTCGAAGTCGGCGAGCGACACGCGACGCGGGGTCGGCTCGGCGCGCACCGGGCCGCGGCGCATCAGCCATGCCGGCAGAGCCCGCAGGGCCAGCAGCACGCGGGTCACGAGGTGGCCGCTGAGGTCGGCCGTTCGGAGCGCGGCAAACACCGCCTCCGGCGACGCGGCAATGCGCGTGCTGTGCCGCTCCGAGGCGTCGCGCACGGGGAAGAACTCGTCGAGCAGCGTCATCGGCAACGACCGCCATCCATCTGGAAGGACGTCCAGAGCCAGGATGCGAACGCCGCGGCCATCACCAGATCCGGTATGGCGCCCGCGGCCGCCAAGACCGACGCCCGACCCTGCGCCACCAGGCTGATAGTAAGCACGGCGAACACGCCCTTGCCCCACGCACCGAGCGCAAGCACGCCCCGATCCACGTGGCCCGACCATCCCATCACGAAGTAGGCCACGCCAAAGGCGAGCACCCACGCCGACACGATCCACAGGTAGAAGTCGTCGGACCCAGGCAGCCCAAATGCGCGGCGCAGCGCCCCCATCGGAGGCGAGAAGAGCACCGCCCCCACGAGGTTCATGGGGCCGCTGGCCATCAGCAGCCACCGCATGCCCGGGCCCAGCATCCGGTCAGACCTTGACGACAAACGGAATGACCACGAGCACCAGGCCGATGGCCACGGTCATCACCACGTCGTCGACGAAGTAGGGGTACGCCATCAGGACGGCGCCGCAGGCCAACGGCACGACGGCCGTCTGTTTCCGGCCGTA
>JANMDX010000179.1:0-2268 GCA_031376505.1 Acidobacteriota bacterium | reverse complement strand
GCTGGCGCATCATCTGTATCAGGCCGGCGCCGCTGCTGACACTGGTCGCACGGCCCGCTTCCTGCTTCTGGCCGGCCGGCGTGCCTTGGCCGCGGGCGCCTTCGAAGAGACGCTGGCGACGTTCGACCAGATGCTGGGCCTCGAGCTGCCCGTGGACGACGCGCTTCTCGGCGAAGCGTACGAACATCGCGGCGAGGCGCTCGCGGGGCTGAAGCGCTACGACGACGCGGTCGTGGCCTTCGACCGGGCGTTGACGATCGCCGTCGCTCGACACGACGACGCGGGCATCGAGCGGGCCGCGATAGGCGCGTCGAACTGCATCGCGTGGCGAGGCATGATGCTCGAGAGTCTGGCGCCACTGAGACGCGGGCTGGACGCCCTCACGAGTGACGCGGCGCGTGAACGCGCGCTGTTGTTGAGCCAGCTTGGGCGTAACGGGATGCGTCCGGCCCAGGTGGACGAAGCCTGGCAGTCCATCGACGAGGCGACGGCGCTTGCCGCGCGCGTGGGCGATTCCATCGTCGATGCACGGGTGCTGTCGGCACGGGCCCACAGCCAGCGACTCTGCGGCGAATACGAGGCCGCGTCCGCCACCGCGCGCCTCGCCCTTCTGGCAATTCGCGGCGGTTCCGCCTGGGGGGTGGCCGACCTGCTGACCAGCCTCGTGATCACCGAGGCCTATCTCGGCTGTTTCGCTGCCTGCGACGAGTTGCTGCCAGAACTCGAGGCCGCGGCCAGGCGCGCGGGCCATCATGGCGCGCTCTGGGTCCACGAACGGATGCAGCATGCCATCGAGCTGGCGCGCACTGGCAACGTCAGGACCTACCTGGAGCAGTCGCAGGTCGCGCTCGCAGGCCCGCATTTTCGGTTCCTCACCAGGTCAGCCGTCGCCGCCGCCAGCCTTCATCTCGGTGCCGTCGACGACGCCCTCGAGCACACGGCGGCGGCCATCGCAGAGCAGCCGACAGACCATTGGCTCAAGGGATTGCCCGAGGGGAATCACCTCGCGGCCATGGCATTGGCCGGGCGGGCTGGCGCGGCAGGATTGATCCCCGCGCTGCTCCCCTTGCTGCCAGTGGCCGGCCGTCGAAATGTGGAGGGCGCGTACTACGCGCTCGAGACGTTGGTCACGGGCCTCGCGGTGATGGGTGATCGCGAACGACTGGCCGGGCTGTATCCCCTCACCGTCGCGTACGTTCAGACCGGTCGCGTGGTGCCGAGCAATGTCGTCGGACCCGGCTCGTCGCAGCTCGCGGCCGCCCTGGCCGCCGACGCCGCTGGATTGCGCGACCAGTCGCGCGAGCACTTCGAGATCGCGCTCCGCCAGGCGCGTGAGGTACCAGTCCGCATCCTCCAGCCGACGGTGCTGTATTGGTACGGACGCGCGCTCTCGGCCGGGGCGGACGCCGCCGACCGCGCCCGCGGCCGCGCCATGGTCGAGGCCGCGCTCACCGACTTCCGCGCGCTCGAGATGGTGCTGCACGCGAACCTTGCGGAGCAGTTCCTGCGCGACGACCGGTAGGACAGCCCGGTTGGTGCCGACGGGTTCGTCGCCCAGGGCTATCAGCGGGAGGGCCACTGCTGGCGTTGATGAAAGACCGCGATGATCTCCAGGCGTTCAGACCCCACGCGGTACGGAATCACGTACGGCGTGCCGGGCACGACGAGCTCGCGCGTGCCCGCCAGGCGCCCGGGCCGCCCGAGATTGGGTACCTCGGCTAACCGTTCGACCGCCGCCAGGAGCGTCAGGGCGACGTCTGTAGCGGCGTCAGGATTGTCGCGCGCGATGTAGGCGCGTAACGCCGACAGATGCCGGATCGCCCGCGGCGACCAGACGACCGTCACGCCTTGGGCGCCTTGCGTTCACGCTTCGCACCCCACGAGCGGAGCCAGGTCGCGACCTCCTTGTGCGGAACTCCTCGGCCTGCCTCCAGTTCCCCGAGGCCTGCCTCCATCTCATTCAGTTGCCAGGTTTCCGCCGCCACGAACGCCGTGATGGCTTCAGCGGCGAGAAACGACTTGGAGCGGCGCGCGCGCCCGGCGAGTGCCTCCAGCTGCTTCTTGGTCCGCTCGTCGAGGCGCACGGACAGCGTTGTGCTCGTATGTGGCATGTTGTGTACAACCTATCATACTGCTCGTCATGCGGTCCGGGTTCATCCGTGAGGGCTCGTGGCGTCCGCCTTTAGCGGCCTGGCCGTTCAGGCCAGCGGGTTGAACACCCGCCGGAAGTCCAGGCCGGCGAAATCCTTCAGGCCTCGCGGAGCAGTT
>JANMDX010000157.1:0-14637 GCA_031376505.1 Acidobacteriota bacterium | reverse complement strand
CCGGGCCGCCTGCGCCTCGACGGCGCCGTGTACCCCGTCGTTCTGAACCGAGTGACGGACCCGATCACGCTCGACGCTGCGTGGGCCGCGAGAATCCAGAAGCTACAGGACCCAAAGGTGCAGGCGATGCAACCCCCTGGGCCGGTTCCCTCCCCCACCGCCCAGCGACCGGAGAGCTGGTGGACGTTCCGGGTCCGCTCGAGCGCGCCGAGCTAGCGTTCGCTAGACGCTCGACAGCACGGTCGCACCGCCCCAATCGACCGAGCCGTCCAGTCGGTGAGGGTGACGTAACCTGCACTGAATCGGGCCGCACTTGCGCGGAGTCCCGATCTCTGCGGGTGAACACGCAAGAGTGATCACGCAGTACCGAGAGACCCCTTGGCCGCGGGCCTGAACGTGCGCCGCCGGGTGGGGCCGAGGCGTCAGCCCCGAGCAGCGCGGAAGGGGGTCGCCGACAGTATCCCCGGAACCCGGTCCCCGCGCACGTCGACCTCCACGGCCAGGGGCTGGCCCTGGCACGCGGCGAAGGTCGCCGCCCCCACAAACGCGAGTCCCGTCGCGGCCCCGAGCGTCGTGCCGTAGCTGGCGCTCGTGAGCCGCCCGACGATCGCGCCGTCACGCAGCACCGATTCCCCACCAAGCAGGATTGGCTCCGCATCGCTCAGCCGCAGGAACGCCTGCACGCGCTCGGGCGGACCCAGGTGCGCGCCCTTGGCGACCAGTGCGTTGCGCCCCGCAAAGCCGGCCGGCTTGTCCATCGCCACGAAGCGCGCGAGTTGCGCCTGGAACGGATCATCGGCCGGCCCGATGTCATGACCGAGATGGCGATAGCCCACTTCGGTGCGTAGCGAGTCGAGCGCGTGATAGCCCGCGAGCCGAGGCGGCAGGTCCGTGCCTCCGGCGGCGAGCAGCGCATCGAATACCGCGACCGCCTGGTCGGTTGGCACGTACAGCTCGTAGCCGAGTTCGCCGGTAAACGAGACGCGAAGGATGAGCGCCACGCTGTCGGCCACCTCCAGTTCACGGCCGGTGAAGCGCGGGAACGCCGCGTTGTCCACAGGGTCTGGGCACACGCGTGCCAGAAGGTCGCGGCTCTTCGGTCCCGCAAGGTGAAGGACCGCAAAGGCGCTCGTCACATCGGTCACCATGGCTGGCGCGCCACCCGTCGCCGCGCTCCTTGCGAGCGCTCGCCTGAGCCACCAGAGCGTCTTGTGCTGCATGACCGTTGGCGTGACCACGAGGAAGCGATCGTCGGCCAGGCGCGTGATGGTGCCGTCGAGTTCGATGCCACCGCGCGAGTTCAACATCAACGTGTAGAGCGCGCGACCGCGGGGCACGTCCACATTGGCAGTGCAGACCGACTGCAGCGCCGCGAGCCCGCCCGGCCCAGCCACCTCGAACTTGGCAAACGAGGAGAGGTCGAAGAGCGCGACCGACTCGCGCGCGGCTCGATGTTCCTCGGCGACCGGCTCGAACCAGTTCTGGCGGCCGTAGGAATAGCGGTAGCGGGCCTCGGTGCCCGCTGGGGCATACCAATTGGCCCGCTCCCAGCCGACAGCCTCGCCAAAGACCGCGCCGGCTGCGTGGAGGCGCTCGTAGAGGGGCGTGCGGCGCACGCCGCGGGCGGTGGAGGGTTGCAGGTGCGGCCAATGCATCGCGTAGAGCCGACCCACGCCTTCGCGCGTGCGCTCATGCAGGTAGTGCCGGTTGGATTGCATGCGGGCGAACCTGGCGACGTCCACGGCGGAGGCATCGAAGGTCGGCGCGCCGTGAATCACCCACTCGGCCAGCATCCTGCCCGCCCCAGGCGCGTAGATGATGCCCTGGGAGTTGAACCCGGCGCCGATGAAGAGTCCGGATAGTTCGGCCGCCTCGCCCAGGCAGAAGTTGGCGTCGGGCGTGAAGGATTCGGGAGCGCAGAGCGGGCGTGTCCAGGTGGTCGTGCGCAGCGCCGGGACCACGCGCTCGGCGTTCGCCCGCACCGGCGCGAAGTGGTCCCAATCGAACGCGAACTCCCCGAAGGCGAAGTCCGGAGCGATCGAGGGCAATGAGCGAGGGACGCCGTTGGGCTCGAACGCCCCGACCACGAGCGCACCCCGGTGGTGGCGCACGTAGAGGTAGCCATCAAGGTCTCGCAAGATCGGCAGCGAGGCGACCGCCCCGTCGATGAGGGCACTCGTGACGTGGACATGCTCAGCGGCGTAGAGCGGCACTGACACGCCCGCCGAGGCGGCCAGGTCGCGCGTCCAGAGGCCTCCGCAGAGCACGACGCGGTCCGCGTCGATGGTGTCGCCGGTCTCGGTCCGCACCCCGACCACCCGCCGTGCGCCTCCTTCGCCCCTGACCCGCAGACTCGCGACGCGCACTCCCTCGCGGATCGTCACGCCCAGGTCGTGCGCACCTTTGGCAAACGCGAGTGCGGCCCACCCCGGGTTCAGCGTGCCGTCGCCCGGCATCAGGAGCCCGGCGAGCACGCCCTCGGACGAGGCCAGCGGCCAGTGCGCCGTGACCTGCGCGGGCGTCAGGATCTCGCTCGGAATGCCGTGGTGGCGGCCGATCGCCGCCGCGGCTCGCAGCTCGTCCACGCGCCCAGGCTGGCGAGCGAGCGTCAGTGAGCCATTGGGGTTGAAGCCGATCGGGATGCCGGTCTGTGCTTCGAGCCGCGCATAGCGGTCCACCCCGTAGCTGGCCAGCTCCGTCATCGCATGCGAGCCTCGCACGCGTGCCAGCAATCCCGCTGCGTGCCACGAGGTGCCTGCGGCGATCTGCGCGCGCTCCAGGAACAGCACGTCGGTCTCGCCCGCTTCGGCCAGGTGCATCGCGGTCGAGGCGCCAACGATGCCGCCGCCGACCACGATGATCGTCGCGCGCGCAGGCAACGCCCCGCCGGAGGCGTCCGGGCAGAACGAGGTCGCCGTGAGCGAGCGGTCCAGCAGGCGCTCGCGGTGCTCGAGCTCACTCATGCGCGGTCCTTCATTCGCACAGCGGCGGCGGTCACGGCAAGCGCGCGACTCGAGACAGGATCCCCTCCTGCTTGATGACCGCCTCAATCTCCTGCGCAGTGCTCGCCAGCGACGCCGTGAAGTTCTCGATGCCGTCCTTCGTGACGGCGATCGTGTCCTCCATTCTCACGTAGAGCTTCTCGTCCGGGATCCACATCATCGGGTCGACGGTGAAGACCATGCCCTCGCGGAAGGGCTGGCCCCAGATCACGCCCGGGTCGTGCACCGTCATGCCCACCGGATGCTGCAGATGCCCGCGAAACGTCAGCATCTCCGTGGCGGCCTTGCGATGACTCTCGTTGGCAAACCGGGTCCGGGCCAGCACCGGCTCCATGTCGCGTCGCGCCAGGACGAGCACGTCTTCTGGCGTCACCCCTGGCCTGATGTAGCGGAAGAACGCTGTTCGGTACTCGAGAACGAAAGTCACGAGTGCGCGCTGCGCGTCGGTGTAGATGCCGTTGACCGGCCACATCCGGGTGACGTCACTCGTGTAGTACCGGAGGTCTGGCGCGTAGTCCATCAGCACCAGTTCACCGCTCTTCAACCGATCGAGGTTACGTGAGTAGTGGCCCATCCAGGCATTGGTGCCGCCGCCAGCGATCGGGTTGTAGCCATCGAACCTCGCGCCGTTGGCTAGGAACGTGAACCGCGCGGCGGCTGCCACCTGATACTCGAACACGCCTGGCCGCGTGCTCTTCATGGCTTCGAGTAGTCCAAGTCCGGCCAGCACCGACGCCTGGCGGATGAGCGCAATCTCACGCGGGCTCTTGGTCATGCGGAGCGTGTCGAGGATCGGCGTCAGATTGCGACGCTCGAGCGACGGGTATCGCTCGTCGAGCAGACGGAGGAAGTGCGCCTCGCGTGACGGCCGCCCGTCCCACGGATCGGCGGCCACGCCGGCCTGGTAGCCGAGGATCTCGTCGCGGCTCTGCGCTTCGCCCTCGGCAGGGCTGAACGGCACATAGAGCACGGGCCGCGGCGCTCGCAGCATGCCCCCGAACGTGTGACGGGAGAGCAACTCCACCGGGGCGACGTCATCCACGCCCGTGAGCCGCGTCACCTCGGCGTGATCTTCAGCAGACCATACCGTGCCCGTGCCCCGCTCCTGCGCATCGTTGCGATGGGAGAGATACAGGGTCGTGCGGCGCGTCCGGCCATCGAGCATCAGGTACGCATGGGGACTCTCGAGTCCGCTCAAGTAGTAGAACTCGTTGGACTGCCGGAACACCTTGAAGCCGTCCACACCGGCCGCGCCCTGGACGAGGGCGATGGCCTGCGGGCCGATGGCGTCAAGCACTCTGGTGCGCCGTGCGACGAACTCTTCCGCAGGAAAGTCGTCCTGAAATGGCGCGACGCCTTGACCCTGCAGCAGCACGGCGGATGCAAGCACCATCGCGACGAGCGGGCCAAAGCGTGAGCGGTGCGTCATGGGTCCAGTCCTCATACCTTGCAAAGTGTCGATCCCTTGTCGATTCGACGCGCCCGGGCGGCCGCGTCACTTGATGATGCGGGCGGACACGCTGAACATCCGAAAGTTCGCATACGTCGACTGCGCAAGAACGAACTGACGGGACGAGAGCGCGTCATAGCGTTCCGACATGGTGCGCGGGACCCAGGCCGACAGCGCAGGGTCGAGGTCATAGGTGACGGTCACCGTTGCGCGGGACGGGGCCCAGTCGATCGACTCGTCCGGGAGCGAGAGCTCGGTCTTGATCACCGCCGCTCGACCGCGGTCGACCCAGATCCGTCCGTTCACCGGCGCGGGCACGCCTGCTGCGACGAACAGGTACGGCGAGCGGCTTTCCCGAAAGGCGATCACATCACACACGCGTCCGTTCACCCGGGCAGTTCCGGCGTCGCTGAAGTCGAGCCGCGGGCTATTGTCCGGGGTCAAGAGCCACAGCGCCAGCGTCGGCGTGTTCACGTTGCGTTCGAGATCGCCGATGTTGAACCGCGCGCCCTGCTGGGAGATCTGTTCGAACTGTCGCAGCGCCTCCGGCGTCGAGGCCGGGTGTATCGACGGCAGGCGAATACGGTCGACGTCTGGCAGGTCCTTCCCGTCCACCCGCAGCACGTCACGGGCCAGCATCCACAACGCCTTGTTGCCGATGTGCACCAGGGCGACTTCTGAGTCGATGGCACGTTCCTCGATCGTGATGCCCGCGTTCGATCCTGGCGATAAGGACGACGCGGATGGACGCACCTTCACCACTTGGACCATGTGTTCGTCGGCCAGAATGGACGCGCCTTGATCGGCGAACCTCAGCGTGTGCGCCATCGCTGCCTTGAGTGCCGCCGACCCGGGTCTGGTGTCTCGACGCAGTGTTGACGGTGGAAGCGGAGTGGCCGGGCTCGGGCCATGAGCCGTCGACCGACCCGCAAGTCTCGTTCGGAGCCTCACCTGATCACCGGGCGAGAGGTCGAAGCGTTCGGCCTGCGTGACCTCGACGAGTCGAGCCAGACCCGCCTTCCCGCGTCCGTCCGCGCCCGCATCGACCACGACGAGCGCCGCTCGTGAGTCGCGCGCGGCTGTGCGAACCGCCTCGAACCCGGGGCGCGGATCGACGCGGAACGGCAATCCGCTGCTGACGTATACGACGGTTGTCTGAGTGCCGAGATCACCAGCCCTGCCGAGCGTCTGAGCGAGCTGGCCGAGTGTCTGAGCGGCGAGGTCGTCGTAGCGATCCAGCACCCGCCGCGCCCTCACCGGTAGGTCGGCGCCACAGGAGATGGCCGACGTGCCCAGACACTCGCGGTCATGCGCGGATTGCAGCGCCACCTGATCGCCCCGGGCGATGTCGAACGCGTCGATGAACGACAGCCCCCCTTCAACCGGGCTATTGGGACTGCTGATCCCCGGCAACATCTGAACGTAGAGGCCCGGGAACAGTTCCCGGATGACCGCCAGAAGGCGGGCCTCCTGAGCGGGCGTCGTAAACGGTTCCCGCACGACCAGGGTGACAGGCGCCTGCTGCTCCTGCGCGACGAGGGACCCCGCCATCAGCGCAGCGAGCCCCGCCACCGCCAGTCGTCGGCCCGAGCCGTGGGCGACCCAAGCGTGTGCCCTGACATGGAGCCGGTTCATGCTTCAGATGTTAAGCCCGATTGCTCGTTCCGAGCGGGCCCTCCGCTCGACACGAGCAGTAGTTAGGACTGCCGGCCTCATGTCTGGTTCGCGATCGGCCCGGCAAGTCAAGCGCTAGTAGCCCTGCTTCAATGGGTCGCCGACTCCCGGTCGTGCGTGCCCGTGGCGGGCGACGAAGGCCACAATCCATCGCCAGCGCCAAAGTGGTGCGCCCGGGCAGAATTGAACTGCCGACCCCCCGCTTAGGAGGCGGGTGCTCTATCCCCTGAGCTACGGGCGCGTGCTGACGTTTGGTGACGGATGGCCGGGCCGCTAGTAGCGCAACACCGAGAATACCGTGGCGTCGACGAGCTTGTCGCGTCCCTTGAGGACATCGAGCTCAATCAGGAAGGCTGCCGCGTGTAGCGTGCTGCCGAGCCGCTGCACCAGGTTCACGGCGGCCCGGGCGGTGCCCCCGGTGGCAAGCACGTCATCCACGACCAGCACGCGGTGGCCGGGGCCGAGCGCGTCGTCGTGAATCTCGAGCGTGTCGGTGCCGTACTCGAGGGCATACGACTCGCCGAGCGTGGTCGACGGTAGCTTCCCGGGCTTTCGGATGGGCACGAAGCCCGCGCCGAGCCGATCGGCCACGGCCGCCGCCAGGATGAATCCACGGCTCTCGATGCCGACGACGCGGTCAATTCCCTGCCCCGCGTACGGCGCGGTCAGCGCGTTGATCGTGTCGCGGAACCCGGCCGGATCGGCCAGCAAGGTCGTGATGTCGTAGAACAGGATGCCCGGCTTGGGAAAGTCAGGCACATGACGGATCTGGGATTTCAAATGGTCCATGAAGAGGCTCCGGCTCGTCCTAGCCGCTAGAAGCTAGCCGCTAGCCGCTAGAATCCTACCGGATCGCGAAGTGACCCGACAGGCCGAGGGGTTCGGTGTCGCTGACCTCCACGGTCTCGACGCGCGCGCGCGACGGCCCGCGCCAGAGGGCGGCTTCAAACCTGGTGACACTGTCCACCGCGCCCTCGACCACGGCCTCGACCGCGCCGTCGGCGAGGTTGGCGATGTGGCCCGACAGGCCCTCGCGCCGGGCACAGTCCGCCGCAAACATCCGGTAGCCCACGCCCTGCACACGTCCAGCCACCACGTACCGCCGAGTCACTCGCACGCGCCGATTGTAGCAGCGCAGGCACACGGCGCCCTGCGAACTGGCGGCGAGAGGCCCCGTCCCCTAAGGGGCGTCGGCGTCAGTGGTGTGGCGCCCAGGCAATCAAGGACGGCACCGGTCCGCCCACACCAGACGTGGCGTGGTGCACGTCGGTCGCGAGCCCCGCGAGCTCCAGAGGCGCGTCCACGGCCGCGCCGCGGAACCGCTCGAGCGCACCGCTCGTCACGAGCGCGATGAACGGCTCCACCACATCAGGCCGGCGCCAGCCGACGCTCACCTCGTGGCGCAGCACCGTGATCGCCTCAGCGGCGCTGCGAGGCTCGATGTACTCACGTCCCATCGTGATCGCCTCGAACACGTCGACGATGCTCACGATCTGCGCCAGCAGGGGCACGGCGTCGCCCTGCAGACCATCGGGATAGCCCGAGCCATCGAGACGTTCGTGGTGATGACGCACGATTGGCCGCACGGAATGCAGCGTGCGCAGATTGGCGCAGAGCGCGTCGCCGATGACCGCGTGCGACTTGATGACGTCGTATTCCTCCGGCTCGAGCCGCCCGTCTTTGCGCAGAATGCCGTCGGGAATCGAGAGCATGCCGATGTCGTGCAGGAACGCGCCGCGGTACAGCGCCTTGAGCTCGGCGTCGCCCAACTGCAGCGCGCGACCGAGCGCCGTGGCGTAGTTGGCCATGCGGTAGCAGTGGCCCGGCGAGGATTCCCGGGCCTCGATCATGGCCGTCACCGTCATGATGATGGCGGCGGCCGAATCGAGATCGCTGGCGTATTGGCTCACCCGGCCGAAGGCGCGCACGCGCACCAGCAGTTCCTCGGGATCGAAGGGTTTGGCGATCACGGCCTCGGCGCCGGTCGCAATGCCGGCCAGCCGCTGTTCGCGCTGGCGGTCGTCCGAGAGCAGCACGATCGGCATCAGGCGCGTGGCGCTGTTGCGCTTCACGGAACGGCACAGTTCAATCGCGTCGGCGTGCGCCTCGTCGATATCCACGACGAGCACGCCGGCCGAATCATCGCCGATCAGGGTCAGAGCCTCGGCGACGGTGCCAGCATGCCGGCAAGCGACCTGCTCGCGTGTCAGACAGCGAAGCACGGCTCGGGCCTCGGCTGACTCGCCAACCACCAGGACCGACGCGTCGTTGCGAGGCTCAGCCGGCACAGACATCGTCCACTCCAGGGAGTGAATCGGCCACCTGGGAGCTGGCCTTTACTTCCGAGCGCGCCCTGGCCGCAGGCCTCAGCGGCGAGCGCGCGCCAGCACCATCAATCCGACGGCGTTCCAGACCAGAATGCGCAGCTTCCGCACGAGGGCCAGCGCCACGCCGTGACTGGCCGGAATGCCCAAGGCGGTGGCCACGACCGCCGCCCCGACCTCGTCGACGCCCATCCGGAAGGGAATCACCTTGAAGAGCACGATCACCAGACGGCCGGCGGACTCGAGCACAAAGGCCTCGGCAAGGGTCGTCGTGCCGCCGGAGAGTGCCCGCAGAATCACCCACACCTCCAGGACGGCGCCGAGGTGAAAGGCCACCTGCCACGCGCCCGCTGCCCACAGCATGGCTGGCGGCCATCCGAACACGCCATAGAAACGCGCTTCGATGTCGCGCAGCGCTACTGGCGACCGGGCTTCGCGCCCGGTGAGCCGCGCGGCCAGTTGCGCCAGGCGCGACAGGATGGCCGGCCGGCGCTGAGCGAGCCACACGCCGATGGCGCCGGCAACGAACACCGAGGCCAGCACCCCTTCGGCCAGCAGACGAATCGTGGGGTCGATCGCGACCTGGCGTACCAGGACCCAGGCGCCAGCCGCGATCATCCCGAGCACTCCCACCGTGTAGAACCCGTTATCGAGCGCCACCGACGTGAGCGCGGGGCCGGTGGTCAGCGTGCGCCGCACCATCAGCACCTTCGTGGGTTCCGAGGCGAGCAGGCCGAGGGGCGTCAGGTTCCCAACGGCGTCGCCGGCCAGCACGGCCCCAAAGGCGGCCGCCGACGTGAGCCCGGGCGCGCCAATCTGATTGGCGCACAGGATCCACGACTTGGCGCGGGAGAAGAATCGCGCGCCACCAAGGAGGACGACGACCGCGAACCAACCGCCGACCGCTCCCACGCCGCGCTGGATCTCGCTCCACCCGACCTGCCGGATCGTGACCACGAGCAGGACCGCGCCAGTGACGGCGGACGCCACGCCGAGAATCCGGACGCGGGTGCTGGACGCGGTGTGGGGAGCGGGAGCAGACACGGGCGCTCGTCATTGTAGTCGGCGCCGCCCGTTGACACCGCCGCCCTTGACACCTCCGCCCGTAGGCCGCCCGTAGGTCTTGACTCGCTCGCGCGGCGCCCGTAGCCTACGCCCGAACATGAGACACCTCCCCGTTACTGTTCTTGCCGTCGCGCTCTCGGGACTGCTTGCCGTCACCGCGGGTTCGCAGGCGCCGCCGGCGCCCGATCGCCCGCCGCGCGCCGCGGGGCGCGCCCCCGCCCCGGGAGCTGTCGTGGACGTGCCGGTGAGCGAAGGCACCTCGATGTCGGTGGCCGTCTCGCCCGACGGGCGGCGTCTGGCCATCGACCTGCAGGGCAGCATCTGGGTGGTGCCAGCGGCCGGTGGCCAGGCCACGCGCATCACCGACGTCTTCAACGACGCGCGCCAGCCCGTGTGGTCGCCCGATGGCGGCACCATCGCCTTCTTTGCGTATCGCGACGGCGGCTACGACCTGTGGACCATCGCCCCCGATGGCACCAACCAACGCAAGATCACGGCCGGCGCGTTCGACGACCGCGAGCCGGCCTGGTCGCACGACGGCCGGCGCATCGCCTTCTCGTCCGATCGCGGCGATCCGCTCGGCAGCAGCTACAACATCTGGACGCTCGAGGTCGCCACGGGCGCGCTCGTGCAGCTCACAACGCATCCCGCCGAAGACACCATGCCGAGCTGGTCGCAAAACGACGCCGACATCAGTTTCGTGTCAACGCGCGACGGCGAGCATCACGTGTGGGCGGTGCCGTCGCATGGCGGTGCGGAGCGGCAGATCGCGACGTCGACCGGACGTGTGGACGCGGCGGCCTGGGGCCCCGGTGGCCAGGTGGTCGCACACGCGCTCGAGGGATCGTCGAGCCGGCTCGAGGTCGGGGGCACGAACGTCACGGGCACCGAGAACACCTTCCCGTTCCGCCCGAGCTGGGTCAGCGCGACGGAGTTCTTCTACACGGCCGACGGCAAGATCCGGCATCGCACGCTGGGGGCCGCCGCGTTCACCGAGGTGCCCTTCACCGCCATGCTGCAGGCGACGGTCGCTCGCGGCACCTATACGCGCGCGACCCGCGACTTCGACTCGCGCACGTCGCGCAAGACGCTCGGCCTCGTACGTCCCGTGATCTCGCCCGACGGCACGAAGGTGGCGTTTGCCGCTGTGGGCGACATCTGGGTGATGCCAGTCGGCGGCGCCGCAGAGAACATCACCAAGGACCGGTTCCTCGATACCGACCCGGCGTGGTCGCCCGACGGCACCAAGCTCGTGTACTCGTCCGACAAGGGTGGCCACCAGCTGCAGCTCTGGATCCGTGACATGTCGACGGGTCAGGAGCGGCCGCTCACGAACATGACCAACCAGCCGCAGGGGGCGACGTGGTCGAACGACGGGACGAAGATCGCGTTCTTCGACGTAGACGGGATGTGGCGACGGGCGCAGGTGTCGGTCGTGGACGTCGCGTCAGGCACGGTCACCCGGATCCACGATGCGCTCTTCTCGCCCGGCACGCCGACGTGGTCGCCCGACGGACGGCGCGTGGCCGTGGCGATGGTGTCGAGCTACTCGTCGCGGTACCGCGAGGGGACCAACCAGGTGTTGACCATGTCGTCTGCGGGTGGCGACGACAAGTGGTTCGTCCCCGACGCGAACCTGTCGATCGATTCCCGTGGCGGCGGCGGCGTCGTGTGGTCGCCAGACGGCACCAAGATGGCCGGCATCTACGAAGGCCTGCTCAAGGTGTGGCCGGTCTCGAAGACGGGTGAGCCGCAGGGGCCCCCGCGGCGCGTCACGACCGAGATGGCGCACTCCCCCAGTTGGACCGGCGACTCGAAGCGGGTGCTCTATCAATCGATGGACCAGCTTCGGATAGTAAACATCGAGACGGGCGAAACGACCGACGTGCCCGTGAAGCTCACGTGGACCCCCGCAGTGCCCGCGGGCCGCATGACGCTGCGCGTCGGCGCACTGGTTGACGGCGTGGCCGAAACAGCCCGCGAGAACGTCGACATCGTGATCGAGGGGAACCGGATCCGCAGCATCGCGCCGGCGCGTGCGGGCCGTCCGGCCGGCACGTTCGTCGACGCCTCCGGGCTCACGGCGATGCCCGGACTCATCGAGTTTCACTCGCATCTGCAGAAGGACTTCGGCGAGGCCCAAGGCCGCGCCTGGCTGGCCTTCGGCGTGACCACGGTGCGCAGTCCGGGCAACACGCCCTACGAAGCCGTGGAAGACAAAGAGGCCAACGAAGCCGGCGTGCGCATCGGGCCCCGCGTCTACGCCACCGGGTATCTGATGGAATGGCAGCGGGTCTACTACAAGATGGGCGTGGCCATCTCGAGTGTCGCCCACTTCGAGATGGAACTGCAGCGTGCCAAGGTGTTGCAGCACGACCTCATCAAAAGCTACGTGCGGCTGCCCGACCTGCAGCAGAAGCGGATGGTGGAGTTCGCGCACGCGATTGGCGTGCCCGTCGCCACGCACGAGATCTTCCCCGCCGCCCTCGTGGGCGTGGACAACACCGAGCATACGGCCGCCACGAGCCGCCGCGGCTACTCCCCGAAGCAGGCGCCGAACCAGCGCGCCTACCAGGACGTCGTGCAGCTCTTTGGGCGGAGCGAACGCTACTGGTGCCCCATGATGTCGGGCGGCGGTACGCGGCGGCTGCTCGAAGGCGCGCCCGCGCTGCGCGACGATCCCCGATTCCAGCTCTATCCGCAGTGGATGCAGCAGCAGGTGCGCAATCCCGGTCAGGGCGGCGCGCCCGGCGGCGGCGCCGACAGTGCCGGCAACGACCAGATGCTGATGGACATTTTCAAGGCCGGCGGCAGAGTCGTCGCGGGCACCGACACGCCGAACGCGTTGAACCTGCACGGCGAGTTGAATGCGTACGTGAAGGCCGGCATGACGCCCTACCAGGCGCTACGGGCCGCCACAGTCACGCCCGCCGAGGCCCTGAATCTCGACGCCGGCGCCATTCTGCCGGGCAAGCTCGCCGACATCGTGCTCGTCGAGGGCAACCCGCTCCAGGACATCGGCGCGGCGTTGAACGTGCGTCGCGTCATTGCCAACGGGCGCAGCTACACGCTCGACGAGCTGCTGAAGGGCCGTCAGCCGTAACGGGTGTTCGCCCCGTCGGCGGCTGGTGGACGGGAAGTCGACGCTGCGGCCGGGAACTGACGCACGACGAACACGTCCGCTTGGTCGACACCCCGTCCACCAGCCGCCTCCATGACGGCGCGATCTCGCGTTGGCTGGGACAACACGACCACGCAGGGGCCAGGGAGAGTTCAGATTGAACGCAGTGGTTCATCAGCTCGTGGACGGGCGCTGGCGGGTGACCAACGCGCCGAACGACTGGCTCGACGATGGGCGGGACTACCCGGAGCCGAAGGCGAGCGACGCCGTGTTCGAGGATCAGGCCGACGCCATCCGGGAGTACCTCGACCGCACCACGATGCCCGAGCCCGGCGAGGGAATTGCCGATGCCGAGGGCTGGGACGAGGACTGAGACTGGTGGCGGGCGGCAGCTGGTGGGGGCCAGGGGTCGGCGCAGCGGACGTGATCGTGGTGCGTCAGTTCCCGGCCGCAGCGCCGACCCCTGGCCTCCGCCGGCTGCCGCTGTCCGGCAGTCCCGCTGAACGGAAAAGGCCCGGTGATGTCGCCATCACCGGGCCTTGATACTGTGGTCGGGGCGAGAGGATTCGAACCTCCGACCCCTCGGACCCGAACCGAGTGCTCTACCAGGCTGAGCCACGCCCCGACGCGGGAAGAAGCATACCCTAGAACCGGCGTTCGGCACCAATTCGCTCCAGCGGGCCGGCGGCTCCGCGTCCTTCTAACTGCCGGTCGCGACCTTGGCAAGCCAGGCCGGCGCGCCGGCATGAGCCGTCATATCCGGCTGCAGGGCCGTGAGCGACACGTAGCCATCCCGGCAGGCCTGGTAGTCGCTCCGGTCGTGCGGCTCCCAGTCGTCCTGCCCTTCTTCGATCCAGAAGTAGCGCTGTCCGCGGGGATCGATGCGCTCGGCAATGGTCGTGACGTGGTTGCGCTTCCCTTGCACGGTGAGGCGGATGCCCTTGGGCACACCGCGCGGCACGTTCACGTTCAGGAACACGCGCTCGGGCAGGCCCTCACGCAGCACGTGCACGGCCAGGTCGTGGGCCACGGCAGCCGACGGCCCGAAGTCGAACGTCCAATCGCGAGTGCGCATGAGCGACACAGCAATGGCGGGCGCGCCAAGCAGTGCCGCTTCGAGCGCGCCAGAGACAGTGCCCGAGTAGGTGACGTCGTCTCCCAGGTTCCAGCCAGTGTTGATGCCCGAGACCACCAGGTCCGGCATCTGCCCTTTGAGCAACACGGCCACGGCGATGTTGACGCAGTCGGTGGGCGTGCCGTCTACGGCGTAGATGTCTGGACCGAACGTCTCGAGGCGCAGCGGCCGGCGCAGCGTGAGCGCGTGGCCGATGGCGCTCGATTCCTGGTGCGGGGCCACGACGATCACGTCGCCAAGGGGACGCATGGCGTCGGCCAGGGCCTTGATGCCGGGGGCGTGCACGCCGTCGTCGTTGGTGACAAGGATTGTAGGCATCTGGGCGGGGATCTTAGCATCCGGCCCCGCGACCGCCCGTGATCGTCTATCATTCGCCCATGGTCTGGTGGATGTGGCTCGCAGGCGGCCTGGCGTTGCTCGCGGTGGAACTGGCCACCCCGAGCGGCTTCTTCGTCATGTTCTTCGGCGTGGGCGCCATCCTCACCGGACTGGCGGCCGGCGTGGGACTGGTCACCGGCCCGGTCGCCCAATGGACGCTCTTTACCGTGGCGTCGGTGCTGTCCCTGCTGCTCTTCCGCGGCAAGATCCAGGCGCGCGTCGAGCACACGGGACCGCTCCTGCCGGTGGATTCCCTGGTGGGTGACATCGCGTTTCCGGCTGAGGCGATCGCGCCGGGCGCCGTGGGACGTGTTGAGCTCCGTGGCACCTCCTGGGATGCCCGCAACGAAGGCGACACGCCGCTTGGCGCGCATCAGCGCTGCCGGGTCACGCGCGTGTCAGGTCTGCAACTCGGCGTCGTCGCCGAATAACCACGAAAGAGGCGCGTCTCATGGAAGGCGGATTCATCGTCATCGTGCTCGTCGCGA
>JANMDX010000147.1:0-27674 GCA_031376505.1 Acidobacteriota bacterium | reverse complement strand
GCGGTGCGGCGGCACGGCCCAGCGCAGGACGGCGTCGGCCCAGAAGGCCCCGATGCAGGCCAGACCCACCACGGCCACGGCGGCGACGACGCGGCCGGTGGCGTTGCCCGAGGCCGACACGACCAGCCCGACGGCCCCCATGGCCGCCAGCGACAGCACGCCGAGCACGCGGTCCACGACGACCGAGGCGAGCGCGTCACCGAGCTTGGCCGTGACTTGCGAGAGGCCCCACGCCCGCGCGGCGTCGCCGCCCACGCCGGCCGGCAGGAAGCTGCCCACGAACGAGCTGACCAGGAAGATCCGAGCCGCGTCCGCCCCGGAGACCCGCACGTCGGCGGCGCGCAGCAGGAGCAGCCAGCGCCAGACCATCACCGCACGGTCGAGCATCACGAGCGCCAGGACGAGGGCCAAGTGAGGCAGCGGGATGGCGGCGATGGCCGCCATCGCCGCGCGCATGTCGATGCGCGACGACAACCACCACAGGATGGCGGCTGTACTCGCCAGGCGCAGCCACGTGGAGCCCGCCAGGCGGCGCAGCACGCCTACCGCCCCCCGGGCTTCCGCGCCACGAACGTGAGCGTCTCGAACAGGTTCTTGCGCACCTTGAAGAGCAGCTCAGCCGTGCCGGTGTAACGCGACAAGGCGTCCACGCCGGGAATGTTCACGAGCAGCGCCGCCGCGGCCAGCGCGTCGCGCGCGACGCCGGTGGCCAGGCCAATGCCGCGCTCGACGTATTCGACCTGGAAGCCGCCGTCGTTGAAGAGCTGTCGCACGCGGCGTTCAGTCGTCACGAAGTTGTGGGTGTAGTCCACGTCCCAGAAGAACGTACGTTCCTTCAGGTAGTCGGGCACGACCACGAAGAGCACGCCCCCAGGTCGCAGTGCGCGCAGGGACTCCGCCGTGAACTGGCGCGCTTGCTCGATGCCGTTCATGTGCTCGAGTACCTGATCGGCGTAGACCACGTCCACGCTGGCGTCGGGCACGGGAATGGGCGGCGCCCACGACTCGATGACTGTCAGGCCCTTGCCGCGCAGCACGTCAATCAGGATCTTGCTGGCCTCGATGGCGGTGTAGCGCCAGCCGGCGGTCACGGCCTGCTCGGCGAGGGTCCCGTGGCCGGGCCCGACCTCCACCATATCGCCCGGGGCGGGCTGGTAGCGGTGGAGCAGCGCCAGTCGATGCTGCTCGATACGCGTGCGACGGCCGCTGCCGTAGCCGGTCAGCTTCTTCTCGGAGAACGACTTGTAGAAGGTATCCTGCTGCTCGGCCACGTGTGCCTCGTGTCGGTACGTGAAAAACGGGCGGCAGCGACGCGCTACCGCCCGTTTCGATCTTGCCGGGATCCTACCGATTGAGGAAGTTCAGAGCGCCCACCGGTGGCGGGTAGACGTTCTGTCCGCTCGGTAACTTGCCGAGATAGTCGTCGTGGAAGGAGTAGCCGTTGCCTCCGGCCCCGGCAATCAGATCCCAGGCGTCGCGAGACTGGCAGAGCACGATCACGTCGTCGGACTGCGGGCGACCGCCGCCGGCGTCCTTTACGCACCAACTCGGATCCGGCCCGGCGGCATTGAAGCGCGGATGACCGTAGTGAATCGCGGCGACCGCGGCGTTCAGGAAGTCGATACGGAAATCGCGCGTTGAACTCGCGCCGAGGTTGATCCGCAGCGTGTTGTGGATGTTGATGATGATGCCGGCCGCTTCCGCGTATTGAATCGCCCGCTGTGGACCGACGCCGCCCGTGACAGGGCCACCCGCCGAGGGCTGCGGATAGATCTTGAAGCTTTCCAGGGCCGACCACGGACCGGCCTGCCCGTCAAATTCGGCGCGAACGCGCCAAGAGAACACGGTGTTGTAGGCAAAGTCGGACGCTGACTGGTACGCTGTCTGTCCGCCCTCGGACGCACTCACCACCTGCGCGCCAATGAATCCGCCTGCCGCATCGAAACCCTCGATGCGATACACCACCGGTACCGAGGTGAACTTGCCAGCCGAGTTCGAGAAAGTAAACACCGGACGGCGGGACTCGACGACCTCTCCGCCTTTGGGCGAAAGAATGGTCGGCGCGCTCACCTTCAACGTAGAGCCGTCCACGTTGGCCGCAGTCGCGCCGCCGGAAGCCGTCGGGGACACCGGGCTTTGCGGACCTTGCGAACACGCGCTGACCACCAGGATGGAAGCCATGGTGACTACCGGGAATGCGTATCGTTGGAACATCAGGCACTACTCCTCTGGGCAATACTAGCAGGCGCCCCATGATAATCCGAATTTCGCTCAAAATATTCTGACCCGTTTCTGGCCGTGCTAAAATTTCGCGGTCAGACAGCGCCTGCGGTCAGGTCCGGCGGGTCGAGAGTGTGCTTGGCGCGCGGCGCCATTAATTGTGGAGCAAAGACGAAGATGCGATTGATTGCGGCGGTGGCGGTGGCGGTGGCGGGGAGCGTGGTGCTCGGGGCGCACAGTGCGAGCGCACAGACCGACGACTCCCGGTTCTACATCAACCTCAGTGGCGCGTTCGAGCCTGGTTCGCAGACCTACGCTGATGCCGGGGCATTTCGACTGTACGACGAGAACGGCACGTTGAACGTGTCGAGCGAAGTGTCGTCTGGCGCCGTGCTCGACTTTGCGGCAGGCGCGAGGGTTTCTGGCCCGTTTACCTTCGGCCTGGGCTTTCATCGCACGTCCAGTTCCGACGCGGCGACCGTCACTGGCACTGCGCCGCATCCGATCTTCTTCGATCGGCCGCGCAGCTTTTCCCAGACGCTCGACGCGCTGACTCGCACCGAGCAAGCGCTGCACATCAGCGTCGGCTATCTGGTATCGGTCGGCGAAAAGCTCGACCTGCACATCACGGCGGGGCCCTCGCAGTTTCGCTTCGCGCAGCAGGTGCCTGGCAGCGTGACCATCACCGAAGCGAGCGGCACGTTCACGTCGGTGAATGCCACCGTGGCGACCGAGAGCCGGAAGCGGAATGCCTGGGGTGGTCACGTGGCGGCCGACTTCTCGTATCCGGTGTTCGAGTCAGATGCCACGACGTTCCGGCTCGGCGCTTTCGTGCGCTATGCGCAGGCGTCGTCGGAGTTCCAGGTCGTGACCAATACCGCGACGACCAAGCTCGGCGGCGTGCAGTTTGGCGGCGGCCTGCGGGTTCGCTTCTAGCGCCGGGCGCGGCGACGGCGGCCACGATACAGAACGACGAAGGGCCGGAAGTCCCTGAAGGTTTCCGGCCCTTCGTCGCGTACGCCGAAGGCGGGAAACGCCTACGGCAGCGACGACCGAGACGGGGCGTAGACGTTCTGGTCGTTCGGCAGGCGGCCGAGGTAATCGAGATGGAACGAGTAGCCGGACGCGCCGGCGCCGCCGATGAGATCCCAGGCCTCGCGCGAGTTGCAGCGCACGATCACGTCGTCGGACTGCGGACGGCCCCCGCCGCCGTCCTTGATGCACCAGTTGGAGTCGGGCCCTTTGGGATTGAAGCGCGAATGGCCGTAATGGATAGCCGCGACCGCGCCGGCGAAGAAGGCATTGCGGCTGTCGCGCGACGAGCCAGAGCCGAGGTTCGCGCCGGTGCCGTCGTGCACGGCGCGTACGATCGTCAGCGCTTCGCTTTCAGGAATTGTGCGCGCTGCGCCAACCGTGGCGCCGCCGGTGCCGCCCCCTCCACCGCCCCCTCCGCCGCCGGTGCCGCCGCCGCCGCCGGAAGGCGCGTTCGGCGTGCGGAACGCCGCCCAGGCCGACCGTGGACTTTCGATCGCGCCGTTGGTGCCGTAGGCGCGCCAATAGAGCGTCGTGGCGTATGGCGCCGCGCTGCCGGCCGACATCGACGTCGTGCCCGCCGACCCCACACCCGCGCTGAGGACCACTGAGATGGCCGCGGGATCTGGCTGCAGGCCAATCTCAACGCGGTAGACGACGGGACCGGTCGGTCCTGAGATCCTGCCGTTGCGTACGACAAACTGCGGCGTCAGGATGTCAATCTGGCCGAGCGGGGCGGTCGGCACGGGCGCATCGATGACCACCGGCTCGGAAATCATGAAGCTCGCCGCGGCGGAGTACGGCCCCGTGTTGGCGCCGTCAAACGCCCGGGAGCGCCAGTAGTAGGTGCCGCCGGCGCCGAGCGTCTGGGTCAGCCGGTAAGCCGTGCGCCCATTCGGGCCCGGGTCGAGGCGATCGGCCTGATGCAGTATCTGGCTGAATCCGGCATCCGCGGCCAGCTGGAACTGGAGGAACAACGGTCGGACGCCGCTCGAGCCGGCGTTCTCGATCAGAAAATTGAGTGGTTGTTGCGCGCTCTCGAGGGCCTGGCCGGCAAACGGCTCAAGCGGCTTGGGCGCGGTGATGGCGACGCCAGGAATCGGACCGGCGATGTCTGGACTGAGCGGATTGGCGGTCTTGGTCTGCTGGCAGGCGGCGGCCAGCAGCGTCAACAGGCCAATTCCCACGGCTCGAATTACGAACATAGATGCTCTCCCTGAAAAAAGATGGCCAGAAGGGCTGCTGCGGCGGCCGCCGTGGGAGGCGGAGGCGCGGCGGAGCGACGTGCTCCCGGTTCTTGCTGTATCGGCCGCAGGTGCACAGGACTTTACACGACGGGCGAATGCGGGCACGGTCGTGCCGGGGTGTGAGGGCGCAGGCCCTTCCCCTGGCGTCGGGGAGTCACCTCAGTGCCGGCGAATCAGGAACAGCGCGCCGCCGCCGAGCGAGAAGAGCATGATGAGCGCGGTGCCGAGCAGGGAGACCGCCACCCCGGCCTCGACACCCAGTCCGAAGCGCACGAAGAAGAAGCTGAACACCGCCTCGCGCACCCCGAATCCGTTGATCGACACCGGCGCCATCTGCACGGCCAGCGCGACCGGCACCAGCACGCCGGCCATCACGACGCCGAGGGGAATCGACAGGCTGCGCGCCGCCAGCGCGTAAAACACCACGATGACCAGCTGCACCACCACGGCTCCGGCGAGCGCGCCGACCAGCGACGAGGGCCGCGAGCGAAAGCGCTCCAAGGCGTCCTGCAGCATGACCAGACGCTCGAGGATCCAGGGGTGACCCAACGCGCGCAAGGGGCTGAGCAGGGCGTCGAGCAGGCGCGGTGCCACAAAGAGCGGAATACACACGGCCAGCGCCGCCAGCGCCGCCACCTCCAGCCACCCGGTGCCGGGAATATCTACGCCGATGGCGCGTGCGCTGACGGCGCCCACCGCGCCGACGGTCAGCAGGGCGAACGCGCCGAGCACGCGGTCCACGAGGATCACCGTCGTGGCCAAGGTCTTCGACCCGGCGACCTGCGAGGTGTCGGCAATGCGCACGACGTCGCCGCCGATGTTGCTGGGCAGGAAGTTGTTGAAGAACAGCGCGACCCAGTACGACTCCGACAGCGTGCGCGTCGCGACGGTGACGTGTTGCGCGCCAAGCAGCAGGCGCCAGCGCCAGACGCTCACCGCCATGACGACCGCATTGGCAGCAAACGCCGCCATGAGCCACAGGGGCTGCACCCGGCGCAGCATCTGCCACAGCGCACTGAGGCTGGTGTTCCTGAGGACGAAGGCCATGAGGCCGAGGCTGAGCGCCAGTTTCGCCAGAGGCACCACGATTCGGATCAGAAGACGGCGCGGCGGGGCGGGGCGTGCCAAACCGTTCGAACGTACCATAAGTGACTACAGGTCAGCAAGAAGCGGGGAATCGGATGGTATGATCCTGATTCCCAGGCCGTGACCACGCCAGCGCGCCCGCTCCGATTGCTGATGCTTGCCCCCGAGCCGTTCTTCGAGCCCCGGGGCACGCCGTTCAGCGAATTCCATCGCATCAAGGCGCTGGGGACGCTCGGCCACCATGTGGATCTGGTGACCTATCCCATTGGGCGCGACGTCGCCCTGCCGAACCTCCGGATCTTTCGCAGTCCCAGGCCGCCGTTTGTGACGCGCGTCCCGATCGGCCCGTCTGCCGTCAAGGTCGTCCTCGACGCGCTCATGCTCGTCACGATCGCCCGGCGGGCGCTCGCAGGCGGCTACGATGCGATTCATTCCCACGAAGAAATGGGTCTTGTGGGTGTGTGGCTGTCGAAGCTGATGGGCATTCCCCATCTGTACGACATGCACTCGAGCCTCCCCCAGCAGCTGAGCAATTTCAGGTTCAGCGGCTCGGCGCTGCTGCGCAGGGTGTTCGACGCGGCCGAAACCCGCATGATCGGCGGCTCGGACGTGGTGATCACGATTTGCCAGGAACTGCAGGACACGGTCACGGCCATGGGGCATGGCGACCGCGCCATTCTGATCGAGAACGTGATGGGCGGCGACGTGGAGGAGCCGCCGACGCTGACACCGGCCAGCCTTCGCGAGCGGTGGGGTATTCCCGCCGATGCGCCGATTGTGCTTTATACCGGCACGTTCGAGGCGTACCAAGGCCTCGAACTGCTGATTCAGGCGGCGACACTGCTTGCGCAGACGCACCCGGCCGCGCGCGTGCTGATCGTGGGCGGAGAGCCGGCGCAAGTCGCCGCAGCCCAGCAACTCGCCGCCGCCACGCGCGCCGGCAACGTCGTGTTTACCGGGCAGCAGCCGGCCCGCGAGATCCGGGCGTTTGTGGCGGCCTCTGCCGTCCTCGCGTCGCCCCGGATTCGAGGCACGAACACTCCGCTCAAGATCTACTCGTACCTGCGTTCGGGCACGCCCATCGTGGCGACCAATCTGCTCACGCATACCCAGGTGCTGAGCGCCGCGGTGGCGAGCCTGGTTGCGCCTGAGCCGGCGCCGTTTGCTGCCGCCGTGGCCGCGCTGCTCGACGATCCCGGCGCGGGGCGGGCGCTGGCCGACGCGGCCCGGCGTCTCTCGGACAAACGCTATAGCCGCGACGTCTACCTGCGCCGTACGGCCGAGGCCGTGAGCCGTCTGACCGCTCGTATGCGGCGCATCCAGGCTCCGGAGCTGGCCGGGGAGCCAGCCGACCGGTGAGAGTCCTCGTCACCGGCGCCACGGGCTTCACCGGCGGTCACCTGGCCCGCACACTCGCCGCCGGCGGTCATGAGGTGCGCGCACTGGTCCGCACGAAGAGCCTTGCGCGCTTTGCGGCATCAGTGCTGCCCGCGGCCGGCATCGTGCCCATGGAGGGCGATCTACTGTCGCCAGAGGCCCTGGCGCGCGCCTGCGCAGGCGTCGAGGTCGTCTACCACATCGCGGCCACCTACCGCGAAGCCGGACAGCCGGATTCAGCCTACCGCGCCATCAACGTCGACGGTACGCGCCACCTGCTCGAGGCCGCGCGGGCGGCCGGCGCGGGCCGCCTGGTGCACTGTTCAACTGGCGGCGTGCATGGTCATGTGGCGAGTCCGCCGGCCAACGAGGACGCGCCGTTCAATCCTGGGGACGTCTATCAGGACACGAAGCTCGAGGCCGAAACGCTGGCGCGGGAGTTCGGCGCGGCCAACGACTTCGATGTCGTGGTGGCGCGTCCGATCGGCATTC
The DNA here is from genome assembly GCA_031376505.1 of Acidobacteriota bacterium. GTDB lineage: Bacteria > Acidobacteriota > Vicinamibacteria > Vicinamibacterales > UBA2999 > CADEFD01. Next base: position 20,220 of record JANMDX010000147.1, on the reverse strand, counting down.
ACGGTCCTGGCGACACGCGTTTCCTGAAGATGTTCAAGGGCCTGGCGCGCGGCCGCTTCCCGATGCTCGGGGCCGGCACCGTGTTCTACCACCTCACCTACATCGACGATCTGGTCGAGGGGTTCCGCCGGTGCGGCGAGGTCCCGGGCGCACGCGGTCGCACCTACATCCTGGCCGGCGAGAAGTACACCACGCTCAATGAGCTCGTGGCGCTCGTGGCCGACGAACTCGGCGTGTCGCCGCCGCGCGTGCACCTGCCGGTCTGGCCGGTGTGGCTGGCGGGCCTCGCCTGCGAGCTCGTGTGCGTGCCGCTGCGCATCGAGCCGCCCCTGTACCGGCGGCGCGTCGACTTCTACGCCAAGAGTCGCGCCTTCGACATCACGCGCGCGAAGACCGAACTGGGCTATGCCCCGAAGGTCGACCTTCGGAGCGGCATTCGGCGCACCATCGCCTGGTACCGCGATCAGGGGTGGCTCTAGTGCGGACGCTCAACGTCGTGCACGTCTGCGACCACCTGGGGTGGGCCGGGTCCCGCATGCACGGCGTGAAGCGGCTGTTTGCGTGGATGATGCCGCGTTTCGATCGCACGCGCGTGACGGCATCGCTCGTGAGCCTGCGCAGGAAGGACCTGTCGGACGGCACGCTGGAGCAGCTTGGCATCGACGTCACGTATCTCGGCCGGCACAAGTTCGACCCCGCAACTTTCACACACCTGCTGAAAGTGCTGCAGGACAAGCAGGCCGACGTCGTCCACCTGCATGGCTACGGGGCCACCACGTTCGGGCGCTTGTGCGCGGCGTGGATGGGCATTCCGGTGGTCGTGCACGAACACGCGAATCACACCGACACGCCGTGGTTCCAGAAGGTGGCCGACCGGTCTCTTGCGCGGTACACGGACGTGGCGATTGCGGTGTCGGCCTCGACCGCCGAATTCACGACGCGCGCCCGCCTCGTGCCGGCGGAACGCACGCACGTGGTGTACCTGGGCGCGCCGCTCGACGAATTCGCGCGCCTGCGGTCGCCCGAAGACATCGCGTCCGCGCGCGCGTCATTGGGCATTCCCGCCGGCGCGATCGCCATCGGGTGTGTCACGCGGCTCATGCCGTCGAAGGGCAACGAGTTTCTGGTGGCGGCGGCACCGGCCGTACTTGAAGCGCATCCACAGGCGCGCGTCTATCTAGTGGGCGAGGGCGAGCTCGAGGCGCCGCTCAAGGCCCAGGCCACCGTCCTTGGCCTCGGCGATCGTTTCGTCTTCGCCGGGTTCAAGAGCGACGTGGCCGCGTGCTTCAGCGCCTTCGACCTCGTCGTCTTCCCGTCGCTCTGGGAAGGCACGCCACTCACGGCGTTCGAGGCGCTCGCGATGGGGAAGCCCATCGTCTCCACCGACGCCGATGGTCTACTCGATGTGCTGGTACACGGCCGCGACGCGCTCGTCGTGCCCAAGCGCGACGCGGTGGCGCTGGCCGCGGCCATCACCACGGTGATCGCGCAACCGGCGCTCGCCGCGTCGCTTGCGGCCGGAGCCCGCGCCACGGGACAGCGCTACGACATCGCCGCGTTTGTCCGCAAGATGGAACGCCTCTACGAACTGCTGCACGAGTCGTCGCGGCGCACGAAGCGCCAGAGCGCGCTGACCCTGGACCTCTCGTTCCTGCACGACGGAGGCCCCAGGTGACGACGGGCCGCGGCTGGGCGGCGCGGTCGGACGCCTGGCGGCTTGGCGCGGGCGCCACGTCGGCGATCGCCGTCGTGCTGCTGGCCTGGGCGCTGTCGGTGAACTACCCCAAGGCGTCATACGGCTTCTTCTCAGATGCCTCGACCTACTACGGCCTCGGGCACAGCTTGGCCGACGACGGCGACTTCGCGTTCCGGCGCGAGGACCTGGTACGCGTGTGGCGCGAATTTCCGAGCGGTCCGGAGGGCATCTTCCTGAAGCGAGGGTCCGATCCCGAACTGCGTGTGGACACGGCTGCGCCCTTCGTGCACCTGGACGTGCACCCCGACGCCGACGTGTCACGCCTCTACTTCGCCAAGTCGTTCCTGTATCCGCTGGCCGCAGCGCCGTTCGTGCGACTGTTCGGCACCAACGGGTTCCTGGTGCTCCACGCGCTGGTCGTGATCGTGATTTTTCTCTGCGCCTACACATTCCTCGTCGCCCGTAGCCACCCGGTCGTCGCACTCCTCTTCGCGGGCTCGTTCGTCTTCGTCTCGGTGCTGCCCGTCTATCTCGTGTGGCTCACGCCCGATCTGTTCAACTCGGGCCTGGTGATGCTCGGCTATTTCTTCTGGCTCTACAAGGAAGTGGCGAGTCCCACGCGGCCCTCGGGCGCGGCGCGCACGGCCTGGCTCGTCGGACCGCGGACGGACCTCATCGCGGCCATCTGGCTGGGACTGGCGACCTTCTCGAAGCCCACGCATGTGCTGCTGATGTTGCCCGTGCTCGCGCTCTTCGCGCTCCGGCGGCAGTGGCGCCGTGGCCTCGTGGCCGGCGTGGTCTTCTCGGCCGTGGTGGTGGGCTTCTTCGCCGCCAACGTGGCCGTCACGGGCGACTGGAACTACCAGGGCGGCGACCGCAAGACGTTCTACAGCGGCGGCGATTCGAAGGGTTTTCCGTTTCAGACCGACGACCGCACGTTCGACACGACCGGGATCGGCCGCACTACCAACGGCGTGCCGCTCGACGTGCTCGTGAATCGGGACGCGATTGTCGACGTGTTTCGCCATAACCTGCTGTACTTCGTCGGCGGACGCCACACGGGCTTTGCCGTCTACTATTTTCCGGGCATGGCCGCGCTGTTGCTCTTCGTGCTGATCCGGCGGCAGCAATCGGCATGGGGCTGGCTCACCCTGGCCGGCGGCGTCGGTTCGGCGATCGCGCTGCTGCTCTATATGCCGTTCACCTACTCGGGTGGCGGCGGGCCGGTGGGCAATCGCTACTTCCTTGGCGTGTATCCGGTGTTCCTCTTCCTGGTGCCCGGACTGACGCGTCCGTGGCTGGCTGTGGCGACGGCGGCGATCAGCGCGGTGTTCGTGACGCCGTTGCTCAGCAATCCGTTCTTCTCTTCATTCCATCCTGGCGAGCACACCAAGAGCGGCCTCTATCGCTACCTGCCGCTCGAGCTCTCGCTCATCAACGACCTGCCCGTGAACGTCAGTCCGTCGCGGTCGCGACAGCCCCTCGGTGGCGTCCCACCGCTCAGTGGCTATTTCATGGACGACAACGCGTACACCCGCGAAGGCGACGCGTTCTGGGTGCGTGGCGAGAGCCGGGCCGACGTCATGCTCCGCGCCCCGGCGCCAATCGAGACCGGGCCGGGCGGAGACCTGCCGCACGCCTTGCGCGTGCCGCGCATGGAGATCATGCTCGAGACCGGACCAAAGCCCAATCGCGTCACCATTCGTACCGGCGCGGTCGAGCAGGTCATCGAGGTGCCCGCCAACGATCGGCGGACCGTGATTCTGCCGATGGGCGAGGGGCTCCCGTACAAGCCGTATCCCGAGAATCCCACGAACTTCGTCTACGCCCTGTCGATTGAGAGTGCCACCGGGTTCATCCCGCTCTTCGAGACCGGGGGACGCGACAATCGCTTCCTCGGCGTGTTCGTGCGGATGACTCCGCTCTACGAGTAGCGCGATGCGGATTCTCGTCGTGACTTCGAGCCCGACGTTTGTGGAGGGCGGACATCTCGTGATCGCGGGCGAGCTGGTTGACGCGATTCGCCAGAGCGGTCACGAGGCCGACCTCGTCGTCACGCCCCAGAACCGCTTCGGCCGTCAAGGCGCGGCGTATCTGGCCGCGTGGCTCACCGACGTGGGCATGGCCGCCGGCGGGGGACCGGTCGACCAGGTGATCAGCTTGCGCTACCCGGCGTTTGCCGTGCGACATCCGCGCCACACCTGCTGGCTCAACCACACGATGCGGGAGTACTACGATCTCTGGCCGCAGTTCAGTGCGCCGCTGTCATGGAAGAACCGCCTCAAGGAGTCGACGCGACGCCGGCTCATCCACGCCGCGGACCGGCATTTCCTGACAACCGGCGTGCAGCGCCGGTTTGCGATCTCTGGCACGGTACAGGCGCGCCTCAGCCGCTGGGGTGGGATCGACTCCACCGTGCTGCACCCGCCGCCGCCGGCGCGCGCCTATCGCTGCGATGACTTCGGGGACTACGTCTTTGCCGTCTCGCGACTGACGCCGCTCAAGCGCTTCGACCTGTTGCTCGACGCGCTGGCCCAGCCGCAGGCGCGCGGCGTCAAGGCGGTGATTGCCGGCGATGGCGAGGCGCGCGAGGGCCTGCTGGCGCAGTGCGGTCGCCTGGGCCTCGACGACCGCGTGCAGTTTGTGGGACGCCTTACCGACGAGGCGCTGCTGACCCACCTGGCCCGCTGCCGGGCCGTGGCGTTTGTGCCCTTTGACGAGGACTACGGCTTCGTGACTGCCGAAGCGTTTGCGTCTGGCAAAGCGGTCCTCACCTGCAGTGACAGCGGCGGGCCGACCGAACTCGTGGCCCACGACGTGAGCGGCCTGGTGTGCGCGCCGACGGCGCCGGCCTTGGCCGACGCGCTTCGCCTGATCGTTGACGATCGTCCCCGAGCCGAACGGCTGGGGCAGGCGGCGCGCACCCGCGCCGCGGCCATGACCTGGCCAGCCGCCGTGGCGCGCCTGCTCGGGGAGGCGCCGGCGGGCCCGGTGTAGACTGATCGTCCGCCATGGGTTACCGCACGCCACTTGAAGCGCGCCTTGCCAAACACGTCACCAAGGCGATTGTCGAATACGGGCTCATCGAGCACGGCGATCGCGTCATGGTCGGGCTCTCCGGCGGCAAGGACAGCTGGGCGCTACTGCAGATTCTCGACGTGCTGCGGCAACGCGCGCCCATCGACTTCAGCCTGATCGCCGTCAATGTCGACTCCGGCTACAAGGACTACAAGCACGACGTCATCACCGAGACGTGCCGCGCACGCGGGTGGGAGCTGCGGATCGAGCACACCACGATCGGCGAGGTGATGGACGACATCCTCGAGGCTGGAGACACGCCGTGCTCGCTGTGCGCGCGCCTGCGGCGTGGCGTGCTCTATCGCCTGGCGGGCGAGGTGGGCGCCACCAAGATCGCGCTCGGTCACCATCTCGACGATTTCGTCGAGACGCTGCTGATGAACGCGTTCTTCTCTGGCGCGCTCAAGGCCATGCCGGCCCGGCTCGTGTCCGACAACCAGAAGCACGTCGTCATCCGCCCGCTCGTCTACGTCACGGAGGCCGACGCCCGGGCCTACACGCAGGAATCCGCGCTGCCCGTGATCGGCTGCTGCTGTCCAGCCTGCGGCGACCTCAGCCTGCAGCGCCAGCGCACCAAACGCCTCATCATGGAGCTCGAGCGCGAGCACCCGCACGTCAAGGCGTCGATGATGAAGGCCCTCACGAATGTCCGGCCACGCCATCTGCTCGATCGACGGCTCGCCGGCCACGCAGAGGCGGCCGAGTCGGCGCCGCTTGACGACGTGCGGTTTGGTGAACTCGTCACGCTCCGGACGCGCTGACATGCGGGCCGTGCTGCAGCGGGTGCGCCAGGCGCGAGTGGACGTCGGCGACCGCGTGGTCGGGCGGATCGGACCGGGTCTGCTGGTGCTGGTGGGCGTGGAGCAGGGTGACGGCGCGGCCGACGTGACTCACGTCGCCACCAAGATCCGCGAGCTCAGAATCTTCGATGACGACGGCGATGCCGACGGGCGCGTGCGCATGAACAAGTCGGTGGTGGACGTGGGCGGTGCGGTGCTCGTCGTGTCGCAGTTCACGCTGGCCGCCAATTGCCGCACGGGCCGGCGCCCCTCGTTCGACGGGGCGGCGGCGCCCCCCGAGGCGAGGCGCCTGTACGATGCGGTGGTCGCGGACCTCCGAAGCTCCGGCGTGCCCGTGGAGACGGGCGAGTTCCAGGCGTCGATGGTGGTGTCGCTCGAGAACGACGGCCCCGTCACGTTCGTGCTGGAGAGCCGGCGCGCATGACGCCGGCCGGGCGTCTCACCCTCGTGGCCGTGTTGACCCAGGCCGGCTTGGCCGCGGCGGCGGTCGTCGGCACCGGCGTGGCGGGTGTGCCGATTCCCTGGGGTGGCGAGCGTCCGGTGATGGCCGTCGGGCTCGGCCTGGCCACGGCGGGCGGGCTGGCGGCAATCAACCTCACGTTGCTGCATCGGCCCTCGGGCCCGTGGCGGCGGGTGCGGGTGGCGGTCGACGAGGTGCTCGTCCCGACGTTTTCGACGCTGGCATCATGGCAGATGGTGGTCGTGGCGGTAGCCGCGGGGGTCAGCGAAGAGCTGTTCTTCCGGGGCTGGCTGCAGCCGGTACTGGGCCTGCCGGCGGCGTCGATCGCGTTTGGATTGGCGCACGTTGCCGGTCCGCGGATGCTGGCCTTCGGCGTGTGGGCGGTGGGTATGGGCGTGGTGATGGGAGGACTGGCGCTCGTGACTGGGGGCCTGCTGGCGTCGATGACGGCGCACGCGTGCTACGACGTGCTGGCCTTCCACTATCTGAGCGCCGAGGCGCGTCGACAAGGGAATGAGGGAGCGTGACGGGTGACTGCTAGCCGATGGAGTACGGCGTGCGTGGCGGGGGCGATCGCAGCCGGGATGGCACTGGCGCAGGCCACGGCGGCCAGCGCCCAACAGCGTCCGCTGGTGACCGAAGATCCGCTCACGGTCGGGAGCGGTCAGATTCTGCTCGAGACCGGTGTCGATTGGGCCCGTGGCATCACCTTTCCGTCGTCGGGGCTGCGCGGCGATCTGGTGACGGGGCCTTCGCTCGGCATCAGCGTCGGTGTGGGTCCGATTGCCGAGATCCAGATCGATGGGAGCTTTTACCGGAAGCTGACCGTCAAGGAGCGCATTCCGGCGCCGCTCTCGAGCGTGCTGTCGTTCACGGGGAATACGACCTCGTCGGTGGACGACTTCGTGATTGCCACGAAGCTGCGGCTCTTGAATGAGGCGCCAGGCCGACCGGCGATCGGCCTTCGGTTTGCGACGCGCTTGCCGAATGCGTCGAACGAGTCGGGACTTGGTCAGGACACGACCGATTTCTACGCGTCGCTCCTGCTCGGCAAGACCGTCAAGTCTCTGCGGATAGTCGGCAATGCCGGCGTCGCCATTGTCGGAGACCCGACCGTGGCGGCGCGTCAGGAAGACCTGCTGACGTTTGGCCTCTCGCTGGCGCGCGCCGTCGTCGGTGGGCTCGAGCTGGTCTCGGAGTACAACGGCCGGATGAACCTCGCGGCCAGTTCGCCGGTGCCGGGCACCGAGAGCCGTGGCGTGGCCCGCGCCGGACTGCGCTACACGCGCGGCCCCGTCCGCGTCGACGCGGCGGCGCTCGTTGGCGCGACCTCGTCCGATCTCGACCTGGGGGCGACGGCCGGCCTGACCTGGGTCTTCACTGCCTTCCGGGTGCCATGACCGTCACCAAAGCTCACGCCTACGGCAATGACTTCCTGTTCGTGAATCGCGACGCCGTGGCCGGGCGCGATCTGCCCGCACTTTCGCGCCAGCTCTGCGCCCGCCACACGGGTATCGGAGCCGATGGCCTCATCCTGTATTCGTGGACGGACGACGGCGCGACGATGCGGCTCATCAACGCCGACGGCAGTTCGTCGGAACTGTCAGGCAACGGCTTGCGGTGCCTCGCGGCGCTCGTGATGCGCGAACGCGAGCGACACCACGCCGGCCCGTCTGCGGGGGCGACCGAGGTACGGGCGGACACGGATGCCGGCGAGCGACGGCTCACCCTCACGTCGCGCAACGCGGGCCGTTACACGTTCCGGGCGGCCATGGGACACCCCATGGCGGTCGTCCAGGAGACGCTCGTGGTCGCGGGCGAGACGCTGCCCGTCGTCACGCTGAACATCGGCAACCCGCAGGTCGTTGCGCTCATGCCGGCGTTGCCCGACCGCGCCCGGTTCGAGCGCCTGGGCCCAGGGCTGGCCACGCATACGCGCTTTCCCGCTGGCACCAACGTCGAGTTCGCGGTCGTGGAACGGCCCGGTCTCGTCAACATCCTGATCTGGGAGCGGGGCGTGGGGCCCACCGAGGCGTCGGGAACCGGAGCGTGCGCGGCGGCGATTGCCGCGATGACCGCTGGCGGCGCGGCCCGAGACGTGGATGTGGTTGCTCCCGGCGGTACGCAGCGGGTGGAGTGGAACGACGACGGCGTGTTTCTGACCGGCTGGGCCGAAATCCTGTTCGACACGATCTGGAAGCCCTGAGGCCCGCGCCCGCTCTCGCAGCGCGCCGGCCGCGGGCAGGCGAATTCTGCCACGTGGGCGGCCGCGAGCACTCGCGGTTCTTGCCCACGAGGTCGTCTAGGGCCGTGTCCGCGCCTTGCGGGGTGGGGGCGCCGCCAGGGATGACATGGCGCGCTCGAGCACCGCGGTCTGGGCTGGAACCGCCTTCAGGCCCGCCTTGATGTCGCGCTCGACGTCTGCGCGGGCGGCGGTCAGGACCTCGAGTGCCTGCGCGACTGCCGCTGCGACCGCCCGCCGAGTGGGCGTTGGCACGCGCTTCGCTTCCGGTGTGGCGAGTGCGGCGTCGACCTTCTCGATGAGCGACGCGAAGTCGTCGAGAGTCTGGTCGGCGGCCAGGCGCGCCTTCACGCGGCCCTCGACGGCCGACGTGGTAGCCGCCTGCGCCCGCGCGCTGCTGTCGAGCGCGTGGCCGAGGGCCGCGCGGTAGTCGCGTTCGGCCACCTCGGCATGCGCGCGCGCGAGCGTCTGCTCGGCCGCAGACAGCTCCTCTGCGGCATACGTGGAGGCGCCGGCCGCGCGGGCGGCGACGATGGCGCCTTCGGCGTGCGATAGCTCCTTGGTCGGAGGTTCGGCACACCCGGCCAGCGACGTCCCCAGGCACACGACAACGAGCGCGAACCGGGAGCAGCGGGTGACGGGCATGGTCGGAGCGCAGTATACCGGAGGCGCATGAACGACACGCGAGGCACAGCAACCACGACGGCGTCCGCACATCTGGCGACACTTGGACCAGAGGATCGCCCGCGCGAGAAGCTCCTGCGACTCGGGGCACCGGCACTGGGCGACAACGAGCTTGTGGCGGTGCTGCTCGGCAGCGGCCTGCACGCCTGCGACGTGCTCGGGGTCGCCGCCGCGCTGCTGGCGTCGACCGGCGGCGTACGGAGCCTGAGCCGCGCGACGGCAGAAGGGCTCATGCGCACGCCGGGGGTGGGGCCGACGCGGGCGGCACGGCTGCTGGCGGCCATGGAGCTCGGGCGCCGTGTCGTCGCCGCGCCCCGGGGACCGCGGCCACGCCTTGGATCGCCGAGCGCGGTGGGCGCATATCTGCTGCCGCGGCATGGCGGGCATCGAGAGGAGCGTTTCGGCGTACTGCTGCTCGATACCAAGCATCGCGTGATTCGTGCGGTGGTCATCTCGCTCGGCACCCTCGATGCGAGTCTGGTCCACCCACGTGAGGTGTTCCGCGCCGCCGCTGAACACTCAGCCGCAGCAGTCGTGCTCTTCCACAACCACCCATCGGGCGATCCCATGCCGAGCACCGAAGATGTGTGGCTCACACGGCGCCTGGCGCAAGCGGGCGATCTCATGGGAATTGCCGTGGTTGACCACGTGGTGCTCGGCGATGGGTGCTGGCACAGCGTGCGCGAGTCATCCCCAGGCGTGTTCATGAAGTGATGTCGGCGGGCGGGAGGGGAGGATATGGCCCCTCGTACGAAAGGTCACGGCGGTGCCAGAGGTGTGGCAGGCGCGTGCCGCCACCTCGACGAAAACGGGGGTCTGAATCTGGAGTACGCTGTGGTGTTCGACCGTTCTGCGATATGAAAATCCTGTACTTCGATTGCTTTGCCGGCGCAGCCGGCGACATGATCCTGGGCGCCCTGATTGACGCCGGCGTGCCGTTTGAGGCCGTGCGGGAGGCGCTCGGCAGTCTGGCGGTCGACGGCTACGAAATCGCCGCCGACCGCGTGGTGAAAGGCGGCATCACCGCCGTGAAATTTCGCGTGCGCGAGCTGCCTGAGTCCGGGCAGGTGCCCTCGGCCGCGACGTCGGCGCCAGCGCCCGCGCCCGCGCACAAGCACTACCACCTCAAGCACATCCGCGCGGCCATTGACCGATCCGCGTTGAGCGAGGCGGGGAAGGCCCGGGCCAATCACCTGTTCTCGCGGCTGGCCGAGGCGGAGGCCGCGATCCATGGCATGTCGGTCGAGAAGGTGCACTTACACGAAGTTGGGGCCATCGACTCGATCATCGATATCGTAGGTGCGGTGTTCGCGCTCGAGTGGCTGGGCGCGGACCGCATCATAGTGTCACCGATGAACGTGGGCGGCGGCATGGTGCGCTCGGCCCACGGCGTGTTCCCCGTGCCTGCGCCCGCGACGCTGAAGTTGCTCGGCGACGCGCCGGTGTATTCGAGCGGTATCCAGATGGAGTTGCTCACGCCGACCGGCGCGCTGGTGCTGACCGACTACGCCGCGTCCTTCGGCCCCGTGCCAGCGATGCGGATCGAACGCATCGGCTACGGTGCCGGCGACCAGGAGTTGCCCGAGACGCCCAACGTGTTGCGCGTGCTCGTCGGGGTCGCCGCCGACACCGCGCTGGCGATGCGAGTGACGGTCATCGAGTGCGAAATCGACGACATGAACCCACAGATCTTCGGCGCCGTGATGGACCGACTCTACGCGGACGGCGCACTCGAGGTGTTCTACGCGGCCGTGCAGATGAAGAAGAACCGGCCGGGCACGCTCGTGACGGTGGTGTGCCGTCCAGACGACCGCCGGCGCCTCGCGGAGCTGTTGTTTCGCGAGACGACCACGATTGGCGTGCGCTACCACGAGATGGCCCGCGAGTGCCTCGACCGCGAGACGGTGCCGGTCGCGACGCCCTGGGGCGACGTTCGCGTGAAAGTGGCGCGTCTCGGGGCCGACGTGCTCAACGCGCAACCCGAGTTCGACGACGTCGCGACGCTCGCCGCCGCACACGGCATCCCCATCAAGCATGTCCACGCCCACGCGAACAAGGCGTGGCTGGACCGGAGCAAGTGAGGCATGCGTTTCTTCCTGACCACGGCCATCGACTACGTGAACAGCCGGCCACATCTCGGCACGGCTTACGAGAAGATCACGGCCGACGTGATCGCCCGTTACCACCGGCTGAAGGGCGACGACACGTGGTTCCTGATGGGGAACGACGAGCACTCGCAGAACGTCTTCAAGCGCGCGCAGGAACAGGGCAAGGACCCGCTCGCGTACTGCGATGAGATGGAACAGGCGTTCCGCGAGACGTGGGCGGGCCTCGACATCTCCTTTGACGATTTCATCCGCACCTCCGACCGCCGGCGGCATTTCCCGGCCGTGCAGGCCATGGCGCAGGCGTGCCTCGACCACGGCGACATCTACGAAGGCACCTACGAAGGGCACTACTGCGTCGGGTGCGAGGAGTTCAAGCCGGAGAAAGATCTCGTCGCGGGCCTGTGCCCGATTCACAAGACGACGCCCGAGTGGATCCGTGAGCAGAACTGGTTCTTCCGCCTGTCAAAGTATCAGCAGCCGCTGCTCGACTTCTACGCCGCGCACCCGTCGTTCATCGAGCCCGAGACGCGGCGCAATGAGATCCTCCGTTTCGTCGAGAGCGGCCTTGACGACCTGTCGATGAGCCGGGCGGGGCAGTCGTGGGGCATCCCGCTGCCGTTTGATCCAAAGAGCGTCGTCTACGTCTGGTTCGACGCGCTCATCAATTACGCCGCGGCGGTCGGCTACGGCTGGGACCAGGCACGCTTCCAGGCGCGGTGGCCTGCCAATCTGCACATCGTCGGCAAGGACATCACGCGCTTCCACTGCGTGATCTGGCCGGCCATGCTGATGAGCGCGGGCTTGCCGTTGCCCGGCCAGGTGTTCGGGCACGGGTGGGTGTTTTTCAAGGGCGAGCGGATGAGCAAGTCGCTCGGCAACATGGTGGACCCGCTCGATGCCGCCAAGCGCTTCGGGCCCGACCCGCTCCGCCTGTTCTTGACGAAGGAAGTACCCTACGGCGCCGACGGTGACTTTACTTGGGAACGGTTTGAAGAGAAGTACAACGCCGATCTCGCCAACAACCTCGGCAACCTGGTGAACCGGGTGGCGTCGATGAGCGAGCGCTACCGCCAGGGGCGCCTGGCGGGTTCGCACAGTGCTTCTGAGCCACTGGCGACGATCGCAGAGGCGGCGCTCAACGCGTATCGCGAGGCCATGGATCGGCTCGCGCTTCATGACGCCGCCGCGGCCGCGTTCCGGCTGATCAGCGCGACCAACGAGTTTGTCGCCAGCAGCCAGCCATGGGCACTCGCCAAGGAGGCCGCGAGCGATCCGGCCAAGGATGCGAGGTTGACCAGCGTACTCTACGACGCTGCCGAGGCGGTGCGCATCGCCGGTGTGTTGCTGCTGCCGATCATGCCGAAATCCGCGGCTGAGATCCTGCATCGCATGGGCGACCGCCGACCGGTGACCGACGTCCGACTCGAGGACGCACGCTGGCGGACGTCCCACGACAAGCACATTCTAAACACCGGGGCGTTGTGGCCCCGCATTGAAGACACAGGAGCGATGGTCGTGAGCGACACCCCGAATTCCGAGACCGCCGCGGCGCCGGCTGCTGCCGCCGTGCCGGCGGTTACCGTACCGGCCTCGTCGGCACCAGTACTTCCGGCCGCGCCGGCCGCCGACGCCTTCATAACCATCGACGACTTCATGAAGGTGGAGCTCCGCACTGCCACGATCCTGTCGGCCGAGCGGATGCCGAAGTCGAAGAAGTTGCTCAAGCTGTCGGTAGATGCCGGCGAGGCCGCGCCGCGCACGATTCTGGCTGGCATCGCGGAAAGCTACGAGCCAGAGGCCCTGGTCGGGCGCTCGGTCGTCATCGTGGCCAATCTCAAACCGCGCGAGATGATGGGGATGGTGTCGTACGGCATGGTGTTGGCGGCCAGCACCGACGGCGGCCCGGCGATGCTGGTCAATCCCGAACCCGCACCTCCGGGCACCCGGGTGCGCTGAACCGGGCGCGAGGTGCTCGACTCGAGCCGCCGATGATCGACAGTCACTGCCATCTGGCCGGCGAGGAATTCGCCGCGGATCTCGAGGCCGTGGTCGAGCGCGGCCGGACGGCGGGAATCACCCGCGCGCTCGTGATTCTGGCGGCCCAGGACGATGCGGAGTGGCAACGGGCGCAGGCGCTGCCGGCGCTGTGGCCCGTGGTGCGGTTTGCCGTAGGCGTCCACCCGCATCAGGCGCAGCTCTTTGCGGCCGACCCCGCCGCGGCGGCGGCGGCCGTCGCTGGCCGCCTCGACCAGTCACCGCACGTGCACGCGATTGGCGAGATCGGGCTCGACTACCACTACGACGTGTCCCCGAAGGACGCGCAGCAGGCCGTGTTTCGCGGGCAGCTGGCGTTGGCCCAGGCGCGTGGCCTGCCGGTGGCCATCCATACGCGGGAGGCGGAAGCCGATACCCTGCAGCTCATCGGGGAAGCGCTGGCCCGCGGGCCGCTCGCGGGCGTGTTCCACTGCTTCACGGGCGACCCGGCCGTAGCGGAACGGGCGGTGGCCACCGGCTTCTACCTGTCGTTTTCCGGGATCCTTACGTTCCCCCGCGCCGTCGAACTGAGGGAGGCCGTGCGCGTGGTGCCACTCGACCGACTGCTGATCGAAACCGACGCGCCGTATCTGGCGCCTGTGCCTCATCGGGGAAAACGCAACGAGCCCTCGTTTGTGACGCTCACGGCCGCCGCCGTGGCGCAGGCGCGTGGCCTGTCGGTGGCCGAGCTGGTGGCGGCGATTGGCGTGAACTACGACCGGCTGTTCGAGGCCGACCGCCCGCAAACGACGTTCCCGCAAGCACTAAGCGCCGATGCGCCGCGTTGACACCGGCACGAACGCTATGGTCGAATTGTCAGGTTTGAGTCCTACCGTGCCGAAGACGACGCTCGATCTCATCCAGATGTTCGAACCGGTCCGTGCCGATCTCGTGGAGGTCGAGCGCGAGTACCTGCGTCAGGTGGAGTCAAAAGTCGGCGTCATTCCCGAAATTGGCGCTTACATCCAGAAGAGCGGCGGGAAACGCGTGCGACCGGCCCTGCTGCTGATGGCCGCGCGCTTGTGTGGCTATAGCGGTCCGCGCGCGGTGTTGAACGCCGCGGTCGTCGAGTTCATCCACACGGCCACACTCGTGCACGACGACATCATCGATGACGCCGAGGTGCGGCGCGGCCAGAAGGCCGTGCATTCGCGGTGGGGCAACGACGTCACGGTGCTGGCCGGCGATTTCCTGTACATCAAGTCGATGGCCATGGCGCTCACGCAGGACACACTGGACGTGGTGCGCCTGCTCTGTGACATCACGTTGCGGATGATCGAGGGTGAGATCTACCAGCTCACGAAGAACGGCGATCTCGACATCAGCGAGGACGAGCACTTCGACATCATCCGTCGCAAGACCGCGCACCTCTTTGGTGGCTGTGCCGAGATCGGGGCGATGCTCGGCGAGGCCGGTGCCGAAAAGCAGACGGCGCTGCGCGAGTATGGCTTCAACCTGGGCGTGATGTTCCAGCTGGTCGACGACCAGCTCGACTTCACTGGCGAGGCCGAAGCGCTCGGCAAGCCCATCGGCGGCGACCTGCTCGAGGGCAAGATGACGCTGCCGCTCATCCACCTGCGCGACCACGGCGGCCCCGACGCGGTGGCGCTGATCCACCGGATCGTGCGCGAACGGCACGCATCGCCCGATGACTGGACGCGACTCACGAGACTGATGGCCGAGCACCGGTCGCTCGAGTACGCACAGAGCCGGGCCAGGGGCTTCGGTGAAGCCGCCAAGCGCAACCTCGCCATCTTCCCCGACCGGCCCGAGCGCGACGCGCTGATGGCGCTGGCCGACTACGTCATCACCCGCGACCGCTGACGCGGCCCCGGGGCCCGCACGTGCCGCTGACGCCCGTCCAACGCCTCGAAGAGCTCCGACGCGAGATCCGTCGTCACGAGGAGCTCTACTACCTAGGCCCGGGGCCCGAGATCCCGGACCAGCAATTCGATGCGCTGATGCGCGAGCTCCAGGCGCTCGAGTCCGCGTTTCCCGAGCTCGTCACCCCCGAATCCCCGACGCAGCGCGTCGGCGGCCGTCCTGCCGAAGGCTTCGACACGGTGTCCCACGCCGCGCCGATGCTGAGTCTCGACAATGCCTTCGATGAGGCCGAGCTGCGCGCCTTTGACGAGCGCGTGCGCCGGGGCCTGGGCGTCGAGGGGCCGGTCGCGTATGTGGCCGAGCTCAAGATCGACGGACTGAGCATCGCCCTCACCTACGAGGAGGGCCGCCTGGTGCGCGGCGCCACGCGTGGCGACGGCGTGCAGGGTGAGGACGTCACGACCAACGTGCGCACCATTCGCACGCTGCCCCTCGTGCTGCGCGACGCGCCGCCTGAGCGGATCGAAGTGCGCGGCGAGGTGTACCTGCCGAAGGAGGCCTTCGCGCGCACGAATCGCGACCGCGAAGCTGCGGGCGAGGCGCTTTTTGCCAACCCGCGCAATACCGCCGCGGGCGCCATGCGCAACCTCGATCCTGCGCACGTGGCCACCCGTGGACTGCGGGCCTGGACGTACCAGCTGGTGGCCGACGCCGCGCACGTACCGCCGACGCACGACGGGTTGCTCCGACAGCTGGCCGCATGGGGACTGCCCGTGGAGCCCGACTGGCGGTGGTGCGACGGCATCGATGCCGTGTGGCGGTGTTGCCAGGACTGGGCCGAGGCCCGCAAGGCGCTGCCGTTTGAGACCGACGGCGTCGTCGTGAAGTTGAACGACGTGGCGGACCGAGAGCGGCTCGGCGTCACGACGAAGTTCCCCCGCTGGGCCATCGCCTTCAAGTTTCCCGCCGAGCAGGTCACGACGGTGCTGACGGAGATCCGAGTCAACGTGGGTCGCACGGGCGCGGCCACGCCCTTCGCCGTGCTGGCGCCGGTGCTCGTGGCGGGTTCCACGATCTCGATGGCGACGCTGCACAACGCCGAGGACCTCGCGCGCAAAGACATCCGCGAGGGCGACACGGTGATCATCGAAAAGGCCGGCGACGTGATTCCGCGCGTGGTCGGGCCGGTGGTTGCTGAGGGCGCCGCACGGCGCGAGCCGTGGGTGATGCCCACGGCGTGTCCAGTCTGCGCGAGCCCACTGCGTCGCGACGCGGGCGAAGTGGTGTGGCGGTGCGAGAACAACAGCTGTCCGGCCCGCCTGCGACGCAGTCTGGAACACTTCGCCGGGCGCGGTGCGATGGACATCGAAGGCCTCGGCGAAGCGCTCGTCGACCAGCTCGTCACCGCTGGACTCGTGCGCGACGCGGCGGACTTGTACGCGCTCACGGCATCCCAGCTCGAGGCGCTCGAGCGCATGGGCAAGAAGTCGGCAGCCAACCTGGTGCAACGCATCGATCGCTCGCGCCAGAACGACGTTTGGCGTCTCATCTACGGGCTCGGCATCCGGCACGTGGGCGAGCGCGCCGCGCAGGTCCTGGCCAGCCAGTTCGGCGCCCTCGAGGTCATCGGCGTCCAGTCGCCCGAGGCGTTGCAGCAAGTGCCCGAGGTCGGCCCGGTGCTGGCCGCGTCGGTGTGCGAGTGGTTCTCCGACGACGCCAACCGACGTCTGTTGGACCGCCTGGTGGCAGCCGGGGTGAAGACGACGGGTCCGGTGTCGGCCGGGGCGGTCGTGACCGGACCGCTCAGCGGTCAGACCTTCGTGCTGACCGGCACGCTCGAGGCCATGAGTCGCGACGAGGCCGCCGCGGCGATCGAAGCCCACGGCGGTCGCGTGACCGGGTCGGTCAGCAAGAAGACCAGCTACGTCGTGGTCGGAGCGGAACCGGGCAGCAAGGCTGACAAGGCGCGCCAGCTCGGCGTGGCGGTGCTCGAAGAGTCTGCATTCCTGGCGCTTATAATGAAACCATGATGCGGCGTTTCGCGTGGATCTCGGCGGGGCTCTCGGCCACCGTAGGCGTGCTCGTGGGCGCCATCGTGACCGGATCGATGTCGCCGAGTCCCGCCGTGTCGGCGCCAGTCCCTCCGGTGATCGCGGCGCCGCCCCCGGTGCCGGTTACGGTGGCGGGTTTTCCCAGCAGCTTCGCTGACGTGGCCGCACGGGCGAATCCGGCGGTTGTGAGCATCGACGCCGCGTCTCGTGCGCGTCGGCGCAGCGGTGCCGCGCTGCCCTCCGACGACGTGCCGGGCTTTCGGCGGCCGGAGAGCCCTCGACGTGGTACGGGCACCGGCTTCCTCGTCGACGCGACTGGCCTGATCATCACGAATCAGCACGTCGTCGAAGGGGCCGAGCGCATCACGGTCAAGCTTGCCGACGGTCGCGGCTTCCGAGCCCGGCTGGTCGGTGCCGATCCCGACACCGATATTGCGCTGCTGAAGATCGAGGCACCGGTGCCGCTGCCGCACGTGCGGATGGGCGACTCTGACGCGCTCCGGGTGGGCGATTGGGTCTGTGCCATCGGCAACCCGTTTGCGTACGAGCACACGGTGACCGTGGGGGTCGTGAGCTTTGTGGGCCGGAAGCTGTTTGACCAGAGCCTCGACCAGTTCATCCAGACGGATGCCGCCATCAGTTTCGGCAACAGCGGCGGTCCGCTGCTGAACACGGCCGGAGAGGTCGTGGCGATCAACTCAGCCGTGAGCCGTCAGGCGAGCAACATCGGCTTCTCGATTCCCATCAACCAGGCCAAGGAAGTGCTGCCGCAACTGCTCGCCAGTGGACGGGTGACGCGTGGCTATCTCGGCGTGGCATTGCGGGACGTCGACGCCGACGTGCAGCGGGCGCTCGGCCTCGGCGAGGCGTCAGGCGCGCTCGTGGAAGACGTCACGTCCGGGTCGCCGGCCGAGCGTGCCGGGCTGCGCTCGTACGATCTCATTACGGCCATCGACGGCCGGGCCGTGGCCGGCGACGACGTGGTGATTCGCACGGTGGCGCGGCTGGTGCCGGGACAGACCGCGCGAATAGATTTTGCGCGCGACGGGCGGATGCACTCGGTGTTGCTCAAGCTGGCCGAGCGGCCAGCCCGCGCCGTAGGGTTGGTGGCGGTGTCGTCGCCTGCGCGGCGCGGCGTCCGGACGGGGCCCGCGGAGTTCGGGCTCACCCTGATCGAAATACACGGCGGTAACGCGGGCCGGTATGACGTGCCGGCGGGCACCGAGGGCCTGCTGGTGCAGCGCGTCGAGCCGGTGAGTCCCGCGGCTGACGCCGGTATTGAACGCGGGCACGTGATTCTGCACGTCAACCGCCGTCCGGTCGCCACCGTGGCGGCGCTCCGGCAGGCGCTGGGCCAGATGCGCGCCGGCGACCCGGTGGCCGTGCTCGTGTACGACCCCGCACGTGACCAGCGCGTGCTGCGCCTCGTGCACGCCGATGCCCCCTGACCCAGGTTCCCGAATGACCCGTGCCAGTACTCCCGCCCGTATTCTCGTGATCGATGACGAGGCCGCCATCCGTGACTCGTTGCGGATGATTCTCGAGTATCAAGGGTACGGTGTCATGACGGCCGCCACTGGCGACGAGGGCGCGGCCCTTGTGGAACGGGAGGCGCCCGACCTCGTCTTCCTGGACATCAAGATGCCGGGCATGGACGGGCTTGAGGTGTTGCAGCGGCTCACGCACCTTACCGACGTGACGCCGATTGTCGTGATGTCGGGGCACGGCACCATCAGTACGGCCGTCGAAGCCACCCGCCTCGGTGCGTTCGACTTCGTCGAGAAGCCGCTCGAGTCCGAGCGCGTGCTCGTGCTCGTGCGCAACGCCGTCGATTCGCGGCGCTTGAGGACCGAGAACCGCACGCTGCGGAAGGATCAGGAGAAGCGGCACCAGATCGTGGGCGACAGCGCGGGACTGGCCGGGGTGCGGGCTGCCGTCCAGAAGGCCGCGCCCACGAGCGCCACCGTGCTCATCTGGGGCGAAAGCGGGGTGGGGAAGGAACTGGTGGCGCGCGCCGTGCACCGCGAGAGCCTGCGGCGCGACGGCCCGTTCGTGCAGGTCAACTGCGCGGCCATTCCCGATGACCTCATCGAGTCGGAACTCTTCGGTCACGAGAAGGGCTCGTTCACCGGGGCGACCGACCGGCAGATTGGCAAGTTCGAACAAGCCGACAAGGGCACGATCTTCCTGGATGAGATCGGCGACATGAGCCTGAAGACCCAGGCCAAGGTGCTCCGCGTGCTGCAGGAGCAGGAGTTGGAGCGCCTGGGGTCGAACCGTCTGCTGAAGGTGGACGTGCGCGTGATTGCCGCGACCAACAAGGACCTGGAGGAGGAGATTCGCAAAGGCACGTTCCGCGAGGATCTGTTCTATCGCCTGAACGTCGTGCCCATCTGGGTGCCGCCCTTGCGCGAGCGCCGCGAGGACATCGCCGTGCTCGTGCGTCACTTCGCGGACGGCTTTTCGCGCGAGAACAACTTCCGGCGCAAGACCTTTACCGCTGCGGCGATGGATCGCCTCAAACAGCACGGCTGGCGCGGCAACATCCGCGAGCTGCGCAACACGGTTGAGCGCCTGATGATCATGTCGAACACCGATGCCATCGACGTGACCGATCTGCGCCTGGCGGATTCCGGCCGCGTTGACCAATCCGCGGCGGCCCCCGATAATGACTGGATGCACGCCCCGACGCTGCACGAGTTCAAGGCGAACTCAGAGCGGGTGTATCTGGTGGCGAAACTGCGCGAGAACGCCTGGAACATCTCGAAGACGGCCGAGGTCGTCGACACCCCACGCAGCAACCTTTACAAGAAGCTGGAGCAGTACAAGATTTCCCAAGAAACCGACGGTTAGAGGATCTTCGCCGCAGCGAACCGGATGATCGCCGCGGAAGGCAACCGCGCAAGCGAATTGCCTTCCGGGGAGGAAAGTCCGAACTCCACAGGGCAGTGCACCGGGTAACGCCCGGGCGGGGTAACCCGACGGACAGTGGCACAGAAAATATACCGCCTGCCGAGGCCTGAGGTGCGAGAGCACTGGGGGCGAAGGTGGGTAAGGGTGAAAAGGTGCGGTAAGAGCGCACCGCGCGGCTGGTAACAGTCGTGGCAGGCAAAACCCTGCACGGAGCAAGACCAAATAGGGGAGCGCATGGCTTCGGCCATTCGGACGGCCCGTCCGATTGACGCTTCCGGGTAGGTCGCTCGAGTCCGTCAGCAATGACGGACCTAGAGGAATGGTCATCCC
>JANMDX010000111.1:0-6940 GCA_031376505.1 Acidobacteriota bacterium | reverse complement strand
AGCACGATCGCGGCAAGAGGCACGACACCATCGCTTCGCCACCGCTGATGAAAGCGAGATCGAGCAGACCGAGGAAGGCGTCGATGCCCGCGTGATCCGCGCCGAGGTCCGCGCCGTCGAGGAAGTCGGCAACTCGCCGCGCGCCCGGGCGCGCCGCACGCATCGCGGGATGGAACAGGTGCTCGACCTGACGGAAGCAGGGCGCCACCACCACGTCGCACGTCGCGATGAAGGCAAGGTCGTCCGGACCCAGGTGGAAGTCCGACAGCACACCGGGGTCGTAGCCGCCATCGGGGAAGTGGCGCTCCCCGCCCGACCGAAGGTGGATGCGTTGAACCGCCGTGGGCCCTGGCCTCGTGTGGAGGTGCGAGCGGTCGACGCCGGCGCGGCCCAGCGCCTCCCGTACCGCGTCGCCGGCCGCATCGGCGCCCGTGCAACTGACGAGCGCGACCTCACCGGCGGGCCCGAGGCTGCGCCGCGCCTGCACGGCGAAGTTGAGCGAGATGCCTCCCACCGTCGCCACGCCTCGGTCGACGTAGAGATCCCGCGTGCATTCGCCCACCACCGCAATCTGCATGATCACAACCGGCTCGCTCGGATACTGGCGGTAGTCTATAGTGCAGCGGGCGCCGGGCCTACCGCGGGACGCCCCCGCCGCGTGCCGTAGGCGCCCGCTCGCATCCGCGGGCGGCAATCAGGAGTGATGGCCATGGCGATCCGGATGCTCAGCGACGACGAGGTGCAGCGGTGGCTCGACCCCGCAGAGTTGCTGGAAGCGCTGGCGCGGGGGTTCACGTCACTGAGCGCTGGCGAGGTAGTGGCCCCGCTCAGAAACGGCGTCGACGTCGAGGGGGGCTTTCTTCTCAGCATGATGGCTCACGCGCCGGGCCACCCCATTGGCGTGAAGCTCGTCTCGGTCTTCCACGGCAACCACGCCTTCGGGCTGCCGGGACACCTGGCGTTGATTGCGCTCTTCGATGCGCGGACCGGGGCGCCGGTCGCCGTGATGAACGGCACCTGGGTCACGGCCCTCAGAACGGCCGGCGGTGCGGCGCTGTCGACCCGGGTCCTCGCCCGGACACAGGTCGAGACGCTGGCGATTGTCGGCGCCGGCGTGCAGGGTGACGCTCACCTGCGCATGTTGTCGCTGGTGCGAGATTTCAAGGACATCCGCATTGCCTCCCTGCGGCATGACGATGCGCGGCGCGTCGCGGCCGCCGATCCCAGGGCCCGAGCCGTGGCGTCAGTCGAGGAGGCGGTGGCGGGCGCCGACGTGGTGTGCCTGTGCACGACGTCGAGCACGCCCGTTGTCCACCGCGCGTGGCTGGCGCCTGGCGCCCACGTGACGTCGGTCGGCTACATGCCGCCGGGCAGCGAGGTCGCGCCCGACATCGTCCGGCACGCCCGTCTCTTCGTCGAAACGCGCATCGCGTTCGCGCCCCCTCCCGCCGGCTGCGCGGAGCTGGCGGGTCTGGATCCGGAGGGCGCGGCGGAGCTGGGCGAGGTGCTGACAGGCCGTCGGGCCGGGCGAGTGGCCGACTCGGAGCTCACGCTCTACAAGTCGATGGGGCATGCGGTCGAGGATCTCGTCGCAGCACGACTGGTTTATGAACGCGCAACCGCGGCGGGCGCCGGAACCCTGTGCGAGCTGTAGCCTGCGGGGAAGGCCGCGCGGCCGCGCCCACCGGCAAGTGGGTGATCGGGCTAGACTGGCGCCGAGGTCTCCATGCCCAGCACGCTGTTCTCGCGCCGTACTCTCGGCTTGTTGCTTCTGTGTGCGGCAGCACTCGCGGGCGCGTCCGCTGAGCGGCCGGCCGCACAGGCGCCCTCGGCGTTCACGCTCGACGACATCCTCAGCTATCCGTTCCCCGACAGCCTCATTGCCGCGCCCGTGGGGAACGCCGTGGCGTGGACGTTCAACGAACGCGGCCAGCGGAACATCTACGTGGCCGCCGCTCCGGACTTCGCCGCCCGGCGCGTCACCGCATATCTGCGCGACGACGGGCAGGAGCTGACGAGCCTGTCGTTCTCGAGCGACGGCAGGACGCTGGTCTACGTGCGCGGGGGCGCCCACGGCTCGAACTGGCCGGCCGAGGGCAACCTGCCGCCGAATCCAGCGGGCGACACCACGCAGCCCAAGGTGCAGGTGTGGTCGGTGGCCGCCGCCGGGGGCACGCCGGTGCTGCTCGGTGACGGCGACGTCCCGGCCATTGCGCCGCGCACCAACCTGGTGGCGTTCGAGCGCGATCGGCGCATCTGGACGGTGCCCGTCGACGGATCGAAGCCGGCCGAGCAGGCGTTCTTCGCGCGCGGCACGAGCCAGGCGCCGGCGTGGTCACCCGATGGCCGCACGCTCGCCTTCGTGTCACACCGCGACGACCACAGCTTCATCGGGCTCTTCACGCCGGGACAGCCCATCCGCTACCTGGCGCCGTCCACCTCGCGCGACACCTCGCCCGCGTGGTCACGCGACGGCACGGAGATCGCGTGGGTGCGGCAGCCCGGCCGCGGCGGCACGCCGACGCCGCCGCTGATGCAGTCGCCGTCGCCGTGGGCGATCTGGGTGGCACCCGTCGATCCGTCGGCACCCGGACGCCGGCGCGAGCCGCGCGAAGCGTGGACGAGCGGCAACGCGCTCGTGGATTCGCCGGTACGCACCGCCGGTGCGATGCCGCTGCAGTGGGCGGCCGACGATCGCGTGATCTACATGTCATACCAGGACGGCTGGCCGCACATCTACTCCCTGCAGCATCCGGGCGAGGGCAAGCCTCGGCCCGTGCTGCTCACCCCGGGACGATTCATGGTTGAGCATGCGTCGCTCACGCCCGATGGCCGCGCACTCGTGTATGCCGCCAACACAGGCGCCGACAAGGACGACCTCGACCGACGCCATCTCTACAAGGTGCCCGTGGACGCGGCAACGCCCGTGACGCTGACGTCGGGACGCAGCATGGAATGGACGCCCGTCGTCACGTCCGACGGCGCGACGGTGGCGTTCCTCTCCTCCACCGCGCAGCGCTCGCCGTTGCCGGCGATAGTGCCCATCGCGGGCGGGACCGCCAAGGTGCTCGCCGCCGACCGCGTGCCTGCGTCGGTGCCCACGACGCAGCTCGTGACGCCCGAGGCGGTCGTCTACAAGGCGCCCGACGGCATGGAGGTGCACGGACAGCTGTTCAAGACGCCGGGAGGCGCGGCGAAACGCCCGGCCCTCATCTATGTGCACGGCGGTCCCCAGCGACAGATGCTGCTTGGCTGGCACTACATGGACTACTACGCCAACGACTACGCCACGAATCAGTTCCTGGCCAGCCGCGGCTTCGTCGTGCTGTCGGTGAACTACCGGCTTGGCATCGGCTACGGGCACGCGTTCCACTTCCCCGAAGGCGGCGGCGCACGCGGCGCCTCGGAGTATCAGGACGTGCTCGCCGGTGCGAAGCTGCTGCAGCAGCGGCCCGACGTGGACGCCGCGCGCGTCGGCATCTGGGGCGGATCGTACGGCGGCTATCTCACCGCGCTGGCGCTCGGCCGCAACTCCGACGTGTTCGCTGCGGGCGTGGACATCCACGGCGTGCACAACTGGAACCGCTTCGGCACTGCCGCGCCGGACCTGCGCCCGGTGTGGGAAGGCGACGGCATCACCGAAAACGACCTGAAGCAGGCGGCGCGCACGTCGTTTCTGGCCTCGCCGGTGTCGGCCGTGTCCACGTGGAAGTCACCAGTGCTGCTGATTCACGGCGACGACGATCGCAATGTCGAGTTCCATCAGACGGTGGATCTGAAGCAGCGGCTCGACGCCCAGGGCGTGACCGCCGAGGAACTCGTGATTCCCGACGACATCCACGGCTTCCTGCTCTTCCGCACCTGGAAGGCGGTCACGACGGCGGCGGGAGAGTTCCTGGAACGGAAGCTGATGACGATCACGCCAGGCTCGCTGCGGTAAGGGTTCGCACGCCAAAGGGGCCGGCCATCGCTGGCCTATTTGAGTGCGGCCAGCTTCTGCAGGTCGATCGCTCCGGCGGCGCCTTCGACCACCGCGAGGCTGCCCACGAGCCCGCCAGTGACCTTCACCATGAAGCGATCCGCGACCAGCACGTGGACCTCTCCGTGCTGCGACTCCGCCGTCCATTCCTCGTACGCGGGGAACCCGCGAATCGGCACGCTGCGCATGGTCGTGCCGCGCGTGGCCGGAGCGCCCGTCTTCAGAAACTCGCGAAGTTGCGACAGCATGTCGACACTGCGACACGAGTCCATGAGCTCGATGCTGACCACGGCAACCCCCGCTTCGTAGTCCACCGTGGTTCTCGACACGGCCTCCACGGTGTCGGTCTCGCCGACTGGCCGATTGCGCACGAATCCTGGCAACACTGGCAGCAGCGCTTCCAGTTGCGTGTGTGACACAGCCCGGCAGGCCTGAGCAACCTCGGCCATTCCGCTCGCAGGGTCCGAGAGCAGCACCGCACACGCCACAGCCACGAATCTCATGAGGGGCTCCTTTGCTGCCGCGAGGACGTGGGCGGAGTCTAGATCATCCCCCGTGGCTACGGGCCGGCAAATTCCCGCCCCCTCTCCATGCCATACTGCCGCGCGTGTCGCGACGTCGCGCGGGAGGCTCACAGACTCGGCCGGCAGCCACGTGGACCGCGGCGGCCGTTGCCCTCTGTGTGGCCCTCATGGCCGTCGTGGCCGCCAGCGGCGAGCGGCCGACCCGGGCGGCAGCCACGACCGCGCCGGCCGGCATGGTGCTCGTGCCCGGCGGTGAGTTCTCGATGGGACTCGATGACCCCGCCTACCCGGACGCCGGCCCGGCCCACCGCGTGCGCGTCAGTCCCTTCTGGATCGACGCCACCGAGGTGACCAATGCGCAGTTTGCGACGTTCGTGCGCGCCACTGGCTACGTGACGGTGGCCGAACGTCGTCTGCGCGCGGAGGACTTTCCGGGCGTGCCCGCGGACCGTCTGGTGGCCGGCTCGATCGTGTTCACGCCGCCCGGCCAGGCCGTGCCACTCGACAACCCCGCCAGGTGGTGGCGCTACGTGGCCGGCGCCAGCTGGCGTCGTCCCGAAGGTCCTGCCAGCCACGTCCGTGGCCGTGAACAACATCCCGTGGTACACATCGCCTACGACGACGCGCTGGCCTACGCGGCGTGGTCGGGCGCGCGTTTGCCCACCGAAGCGGAGTGGGAGTGTGCGGCGCGGTGCAGCGGGGCCCCACGCGACGTCCGCGCAGGTGCGGCCTCTGCCGCGCACCACACCGCCAACACATTCCAGGGCCACTTCCCCCACGCCAACACCGCCGCTGATGGATTCGCGGGCACATCGCCCGTCACCGCGTTCCCGCCCAATGCGCTGGGCCTCTACGGCCTGTCGGGCAACGCGTGGGAGTGGGTGGCCGACTGGTACCGCGCCGACTACTACCGCACTCTGGCGGCCAGCGGCGCGCTGGCGCGCGATCCACAGGGGCCTGCCTCGAGTCTCGATCCTGATGAGCCCGGCGTGCCGAAGCGCGTGCAGAAAGGCGGCTCATTTCTGTGTACCGACGAGTACTGCGGACGCTACCGGCCCGGCACGCGCGGACGCGGCGAGCCGTCGAGCAGCGCGAGCCACCTCGGCTTCCGCACCGTGCGTGCGGTGTCGCGATGACCCGCATCCAGCCGCCACGCGTCGCCTCGGCACGTGTAACGGTGACAGGCCCCGTTACAAATCGAGAGACATGGTCCCGGCCTCCGATGATGCTTGCCACGGCACTGATCGCGACGTTGGCGGTGGCGGTGGCTGGGTGTCGCCAGGCGCCGGAGCCTGGGCCGACGCCCAACGCCGCCAGCCCCGCGCGGGCGCGGCGTCCGAACATCCTGCTCGTCGTGGCCGACGACGTGGGCTACACCGACCTGGGCGCCTACGGCAGCGAGATCCGCACGCCGGTCATCGACCGGCTCGCCGCTGACGGCCTGAAGTTTTCTCGGTTCCGCGCGTCGGCCACCTGCTCGCCCACTCGCGCCAGCCTGATGAGCGGCGCCGATCCGCATGTGGCCGGCCTCGGCAACATGTGGGAAGACCTGGCGCCGAACCAGAAAGGCCAGCCGGGCTACGAAGGCCATCTGAACGCGTCGATCGCGCCGCTGCCGGCCGTGCTGAAGCAGGCCGGCTACCGCACGTACATGGCCGGGAAATGGCATCTCGGACGAGATGAAGCTGCGAGCCCCGCGGCGCGCGGCTTCGATCGCAGTTTCGCCCTGCTGCCGGGCGGCGCCAGCCACTTCGCCGATCGCCAGACCATCGAGGGCGCGGGCAACCAGGCGCCGTACCGCGAGGACGACCGCCTGGTCGAATCGCTGCCCGCTGATTTCTATTCAACGCGCTTCTTCGCCGACCAGATCATCCGCTACCTCAGCGAGCGGCCCGCCCGCGATGAGGCGCCCTTTTTTGCGTATCTCGCGTTCTCGGCCCCGCACTTCCCCCTGCAGGCGCCAGACGAGAGCCTCGCCAGCTACCGCGGCGCCTACGACGCCGGGTATGACGCACTCTTCGACGCGCGCCTCGCCGCCGCCAAGCGGCTGGGCGTGGCGCCCGCACGCGCCGTCGGCGACCGCCCCTATCCGGGACAACGCCGGTGGCAGGCCCTGAGCGCGACCGAACGCGCCGTGGAGGCACGCCGCATGGAGATCTTCGCGGCGATGGTGACCGACGTGGACACGCACCTCGGTCGCGTCCTCGACCTGCTACGCGCACGCGGCGAGCTCGAGCACACGATTGTGGTCTTCATGTCGGACAACGGCGCCGAAGGCCACGACATGGCGACGGAATGGACGGCGGTGGCCGACACCGCGAAGGCCTGCTGCAACAACACGCTCGCGAACATGGGGCGGCCGGGCAGCTACGTGTGGCTGGGGCCGAACTGGTCGCGCGCCAGCTCGGCGCCGTTCCGGCTCTTCAAGGGCTACCCC
>JANMDX010000105.1:0-48755 GCA_031376505.1 Acidobacteriota bacterium | reverse complement strand
CCGTATTCCGTCCCAGTGTGTCTATAATGAACACACGCTGACCTCGAACCCCCAGCGGGGCCGGCACAACGCTACACATTCGACAGCGAGGTGTCATGACCATTCGTGTTCATACTCGCGTGCAAGCCTGGTGTTTCGCTGCCCTCGTGGGGCTCGTAACGGTTGGGCTGCCCGCTGAGTCGTTTGCCCAGGCCTCCGCCCCGGAGTCGCACGTTGCGCGGCGCCTCGGTGGCGCGACCCGATTCACGACCCCGGTTCGCGACACCCAGAACCTGCAGAAGACGTTCGCCCGTCCCCGCACCCAGCGCGACATCGCGGCCGTGCTCAAGATCGCCGGTCTCGAAAGCCTCGAGGCCGACGTGAAGAAGGCGATCGCCGACGGCGCCGTGCGCGAGGTGACGGTCTCCCCCGGCACCACCCTTCAGTGGATGGCGATGCGCGAGCGCGGCCGCGCGCACATTCATCGCAACGTGACGTGGGGCGGCAAGAAGCCCTTCCCGGGCTTCGAGTTCGTGATCGATGACCTGAAGGAAACCTACACGTTCGTGATCCCGCAGGATTGCGGCAACCTTGCGCTCGTGAGCCGCGAGCCGAGCCGCGAGCAGGCCCGTCGCGATGCCGAAGCGGCCGCTGCGCGCCGCGCTGACGACGCGCGCAAGGCCGAGGCTGCCCGCGCTGCCGAAGCGGCCCGTGTGGCCGCTGAAGCTGCTCGCGCCGCCGAAGCCGCTCGTGCGGCCGAAGCCGCCCGCGCCGCCGAAGCCGCCCGCGTGGCCGAAGCCGCCCGCGCCGCCGAAGCCGCCCGCGTGGCCGAAGCCGCCCGCGTCGCGGAAGCTGCCCGGTTGGCCGAAGAGAAGGAACTCTCGATTCGTCCGTTCGTTGCGGCCTTCGGTGGCAAGCAGCGCCGGCAGTACGACCAGAACGACCCAGCCGGCCTCGGCACGGCGTTCCTGCCCGGCTTCTGCGACCCGCTCTTTGGCGGCAAGGTGGGCATCGAGAAGTCGCTGAAGAACAACTGGGTGTTCGCACCCGCCGTTGGCTTCGCCTTCAACACCGACGAAGCCGACCGCTCGAGCCTCTTCGTGGATGCCGAAATCAACAAGCGCTTCGGCAACCGGGCCTACGTGGGCACGGGCCTCGGCCTGTGGGATGTGACGCACGGCGACTTCATCACGCCCACGGCGCTCCTGCACTTCGGCCTGCCGCTCTGGAAGGCCGATGACCAGCGCACGCTGTTCTTCGTGACCGAAGGCCGCGTGCTGCTCCGCAAGGCCAGCGACATCGACAGCAACTACCAGTTCTGGGGCGGCCTCCGCTACCTGTTCCGGTAGACGTCACCGCGTCAGCACCCTCTGCCGCCGGCTGGGCCCAGTGCCTGGCCGGCGGTTTTTCTTTGTACGACACTCCGCCACCGGCCCTCGACGTGATTGGGCGCACTGGGTGAGCCGCAGACGGCCACAGCCACGCTGGCGTAGATGCGAGTGCCGCCGTGGAAGTCGGTGAGCGCCACCTTTTCGTCGGGCATCGTGTTGTACTTGCCGCCCACGCCGCACACGACGCCCTGCCCGCCCACGGCCGCCAGGAACGGCGCGTCGGTGCCGTAGTAGCGGTAGGGCGCCACGGCGCCTACCTCGGGTGCCCGATGCATCACGCGCTCGTGGGCGACGCGCACGATCTGCACGATGGGCGCTCCCTTGTCGATTTCGAAGGCGTCGGTGCGGTTGGTGTTCGACGCGGCCGGCGGCGCGATCTCGGCCTTGACCTGCGGATGCTCGCGCGACAGCGCGTCCAGTTCCCGCCGCACATCAGCGAGCACGCTCGCAGCGGTCTGTCCCGGACCGTACCGCACGGCCACCTTGATCGTGGCGAAGTCGGGCACCTGCGGCGTGCGCCAGTCGTGATACTCGCGGCCCAGGCCTGCGCGCATCGAGCCGATATTCAGGCGGCGCACGCTGGCATGTTCCGCATTGGACGGCCCGGTGAAAGTCATGCGCTTCAGTCGTTCGATCACGAGGTACATCGTGTCGATGGCCGACACGGCTTCCTCTGCCTTCGACATGTGACGCGTGTCGCCGAGCGTGTGGACGGCAAACTCCACGTTGGCGGCGTGCAGCGTCATCACGGCCAGATCCGTGGGTTCGCCCACGATGAAATGGTCGGCGCGCATGCCCTCGGCCACGAGTTTCTTGGTGCCCACGCCGCCCTGCAACTCGCCCACAACCAGCGCCAGCACCAGATCGCCGCGCAGTGTTGCTCCCGACGCGACGACCGCGCGGGCGGCGCCAACAAACGCCGCACACGACGCTTTCATGTTCGACACGCCGATGCCGTGCACGAAGCCGTC
Source organism: Acidobacteriota bacterium (assembly GCA_031376505.1). Taxonomy (GTDB): domain Bacteria; phylum Acidobacteriota; class Vicinamibacteria; order Vicinamibacterales; family UBA2999; genus CADEFD01. Next base: position 46,414 of record JANMDX010000105.1, on the reverse strand, counting down.
GCGCACGAGGCCGCTGAAGGGATCCACCGTCCACCCGATGCCGACCGGATTGGTGTCGATGTGCCCGTTGAGCATCAGGCTCTTGCCGCCGCCGGTGCCCTTGAGCACGCCGATGGCGTTGAACCGTCCCGGTTCCACTTCCTGCAGCCGCGCGTCGAGGCCGAGGGCCTGCAGGTCGGCGACGAGCTTTCTCGCGAGCGCGCTCTCTTCGCCGCCGGCGCTGTACGAGCGCATGCGAATCATGTCTTGCAGCAGCGCCAGGTCGGCCCCGTCGTTCACTGCTGCCAGCACCCGGTCGGTGGCCGACGCGGTTTGGGCTGCCGTCAGGCGGGCGGCAAGCGTCAAGGGCGCCGCGGCGATCAGCTCTCTGCGAGTCAGCACGGTCGATACCTCTCAAATCGGGGCGCGCCGGCCACGGCGTTCCTTCGTGACCCGCGGCGTTCCGTCGTAACCCGCGGTCGGAATCGCGTGGGGCATGATAGAACGCTCAGAGCACAGGTGTGACGACGAAGGGACAGGCACATGACACGACGTTGGATGCGCGAACTCGGACTGGCGGTGGCGATGGCGGCCCTGGCAACGGCCGCGGCCCTGGCGCAGCCCGCCACGCCACCGGTGGCCGCCGACACGGTGGCGACGGAGATTCCCGGCGTGGTGGCGGGCGGCACGAAGGTGGAAGTAATCAAGTCGGGGTTCACGGGCACCGAAGGACCCGTGGGCCTGCCCGACGGCAGTCTGATCTTCACCGAGACCCAGGCCAACCGCATCACCCGCATCGACAAGGACACCGGTGCCACGTCGGTGTTCCTCGAGAGCACCAACGGATCCAACGGGCTGGGCTTCGATGCCAAGGGTCGGCTGATCTCGGTGCAGACCACGCCTGGACAAGCACGCATCGGCGCGATCTATCCCAAGAGCGCGGTGGCCACGATTACCGACAACTTCGAGGGCAAGCCCTACGGGCGGCCCAATGATCTGGTGGTGGCCAAGACCGGCGGCATCTACTTCAGCGAGCCTGGTCCCAATGCCACGCCGGGTCAACCACCGCAAGTGCCCGCGCTTACGCCGGCCGTGTACTTCGTGTCACCGGCGGGCAAGGTGTCGCGCATCGCCGAGGGCATCGAGCGGCCCAATGGCGTCATGTTGAGCCCCGACGAGAAGACGCTGTATGTGAACAACACGAGCGGCGAGTACCTGCTGGCGTTTGACGTGAAGGCCGACGGCACGGTGGGTCCGCGCCGGAACTTCGCGAAGTACGGCCAGGTCACGACCTCGTCGACCGGCACGTTCAACAGCGGCGCCGATGGCTTGGCGGTGGACGCGGCAGGACGCGTCTATGCCGCAACGGCGGCCGGCATCGAGGTGTTCACGCCGCAGGGGCAGGCCCTTGGCGTGATTCCGGTGGGCCGCGCGCCGCAGAACATCGCCTTTGCCGGCGCCGACAAGAAAACGCTCTACATCGTCGGCCGCGGATCGGCCTTCAAGGTGCGGTTGCTCGCCGAAGGCTACAAGGGCCGCGCGAAGTAACCGCGCCGACCGTCAGACACGTCCGCGCGCAACGTGCGACGTAGATGGTGAGTCGGGCTACGTCGGGAGCACGACGGGGTGACGGCGCTGGATGTCGGCGGCCACGGCCAGCACTGTCTCCTCGTCATTCGGGCGTCCCACGACCTGTATGCCCACGGGCAGGCCGCGCTCGTCGAGGCCGCAGGGCACCGACGCCACGGGCAGGCCTGTGAGACTCAGCAGGAACGTGGGCGCAAACCAGTCCACGTAGGTGCGCATCTTCTTGCCGGCCACTTCCTCGGGATAGTTCTGCTCCACCGGAAACGGCGGCACCGCGACGGTGGGGGTGAGCAGGCAGTCCACGCGCGTGAACATCTCGCGCATGCGATGCCAGAGCCGTCCGCGCGCGTGATGCGCCGCACCGAGGGCCCGGCCATCGATGGCCAGCCCCGCCTCGGTGTTGCCGCGCACGTTGACGCCGAAGCGGTCGAGGTGATCGAGCCTGTCGAACATGCTGGCGACGAACCACTCGGCGCGCAGGGTGATGAACGCGTTGCGGAACTCGCTGAGATCGAGCGCGAGTTCTTCGACGAGCAGGTCTGCCGAGGCCAGCGACCTGGCCGCATGCGTGCAGGTCGCCGCAATGGAAGCGTCCATGCCGATGCCGGCGATGTCTTCGCAATACCCGACGCGAAGGCCGGCGGGCAGGCCGCCGAGCGCTGCCGCCACGAAGTTGCGACCGCGCGTGGTCGGCCCGAGCGGCGCCGAGGGCGACGGCCCGGCCAGCACCTGCAGCATCAGCGCCACGTCTTCTACATTGCGCGCCATCGGGCCACTGACCGACAACGTGTCCCACACCCAGTCGACGGGGTGCTGAGGCACGAGACCTGGCGACGGCCTGAGGCCGACCACGCCGCAGAAGGCCGCCGGCAGACGCAGCGATCCGCCCAGGTCGGTGCCGTCGGCGAGGGCAATCATGCCGGCCGCCAGCGCCGCGGCGCCGCCGCCGGTAGACCCGCCGGCGCTGAGTGCGTGATTCCACGGATTGCGGGTGCGGCCGAAGACGTCGTTCCAGGTATTGGCGCCCGCCGCGAACTCCGGCGTGTTGGTCTTGCCGAGCACGACGGCGCCGGCCGCGCGCAGCCGAGTGACCACGACCGCGTCATCGGCCGGCACATGGTCGGCGTAGATGGGGGAGCCGTAGGTGGTGCGCAGGCCCGCCACCGGGGTGATGTCCTTGATGCCCACGGGCACGCCGGCCAGCACGCCCACGTCGTCGCCGGCCGCCAGGCGCGCGTCGATACGGCGCGCGTCGTCGAGCGCGCCGGGGTTCAGCGTGACGACGGCGTTGAGCGTGCCATTGACGCGCTCGACCCGCGCCAGCGCCGCTTCCACGACGTCGACCGCCGACAGCTGCCGGGCGCGCACCGCCTGCGCGATCGCGCTTGCGCTGGTCGTGCGGGAGATCTCGGTGCTCATGGCTGTGGCCTGCCGTCGGTGCCGGTATGAAGATGACGCACCATGTGCACTTCGTCGTAGTACGCCCCCGCGACACATAACGATTCCGGCGCCACGCCGTATGACGTGAAGCCGAACGACTCGTACAACGAGATGGCCGCCCGATTCCCCGCCGTGACCGTCAAGGTGACCTGTCGCAGTCCGCATATGGCGTAGGCGGCGTCGAGCTGCACCTGCACGAGCGCTCTGCCGATGCCTGAGCGACGGTGCGCAGGGCGCACGTACATGCTCCGCAACGCCGCGCGATGCTGCTCCTTCACCGACTCTTCCCGGTCCAGACGTGCCATGCCGACGAGATCCTGACCAATGGAAGCACCGAGCAGATTCTGTCCAAAGTCCGTTTGCAGGACGTGTCTCACCTGTTCGACCGAGCGCGTGCACTCTTCCTCATAGCTCGAACCAAACGCCGTGGGGCTCTCGCGCAGCGCCAAGAGACGCAGCTCCAGGTACGCCGCCGCGTCGTCTGGGCCGAGTCCGCGAATGACCATGGACGACATGCTAGCGCGTCGGCCAGCGATTCTGCTGGCTGCGCCCACGGTCAAGTGGCGCGACGGCGTGCGTCTCGGTCATCATGGGGCCGTGGATCCCGTACCGGCGGCGTCGTTGCTCTCCGTGCTGATGCTGGTTGTCGGCGTGGTGGTTGCCGGCATCGGCGTGGTGCTGCTGCCGCTACCGGCGATTCCTGCGCTCGGAGTCGTCTATGCGGGCGTGTTTCTGGCGGCGTGGGCCGACGGGTTCGCGCGCATCGGGTGGTTTTCACTGGCCGTCATGCTGGCGCTGACCGTGTTCGGATCGCTGGCCGACAACGTGGCCACGCTGATCGGCGCGCGCAAGGCCGGCGCGTCGTGGTGGGGTCTGGCGGGCGCCGGCGGCGGGATGCTGGTGGGGATGTTCTTCGGCCTGCCGGGCATCATCGTCGGTCCGGCACTAGGCGCGTTCGCCGTGGAGTACGCGCGGAACCCCGACTTCCGTGCGGCGGGGTGGGCCGGAGCCGGCGGGGTGTTCGGCTTCCTGCTGGGCATCGTGGCCAAATCGGCGTTCGGCATGCTCATCGTCGGCATTGCCGCGTTCACATACTTCTTCTACTAAGGCGCGACCAGGCAACGACCGTCCGCATGCGCACGGTCTGAGGGGTGACAGCAGCCTGGGCTTGATCCCAACGCGAGCGAGGACTACCAAGACTTTCGACGCGCGCGGGATCCTCTGCAGCATGAGTCGCCGTGGCAATGGCTACGACTGTGGTGGAGCGCTTCTTCTCGACCGTCAAGAGCGAGTTCTCCGACCAGTGCGCCGCGCCTGGGACAAGGCGCGACGGCTGCTGGCCCGCATGCTCGCGTAGTTGGCGCGGGGCGCTATGCGACGACGAGGTTCGTCGACCTGGCCGCCGGTACCGCTGGGACTGGGATGGACCGGTCGAACGTGGCCAAGCGTCCCCGATGCCGCACGGCCAGCGCGAGCAGGGAGAGATCGGTGACCTGCCGCCTGCCGTGAATGCGGTCGGCGACGATGGCGGTCCCGTCGCGAATCGAGACGTCATCTGGTCAGAACGCGTGGTTCGTGCGCTCGACAAACGCACCCACGTGCGCGATCCCGTCGCTGGCCCTGAACTGCAGGTTGGGGCTGTAGCGTGTGCGCGCGCTCGTGGAATGCGTGGTCCGGGTCGAGCCATGCTATGACGACGTTCACGTCAAGGATGGACCGCACCACTCACACGCCTGATCCCGCAGGCGCAGCACGTGTTCGAGAGTCACGATCCCGCCGCGCGAGGGCATGATCGGCACACCGCGTCGAAAGCGAGGACGTGCAGCCGGCGTTGCGGCGGGTGCCGCCAGCCCGCGGCGTGCCAGCTCCGACAAGACCTGGCCAGCCGTTCGACCCTCCCGCTGCGCCCGTTCCTTCGCCGCCTGAAGCACGTCGTCTTCGATGTCCAGTGTGGTTCGCATGCATCTGAGGCTATCGCATCACTCGTGCTGCGTCCCAGTGCGCGTTGCTCTCGTCTTCGGGACAGCAGAGCCACGCTGAGCCTTGCTTCGACGGCGAGTGCCACTTCGAGGGGAGGGGCTTTTGCCCGTCAGGGAAGCGGCGCGCTCCATCGTCGACCGGCGGAATTCAGATGATGTGTCGTCGAGTCTGGATCGATATCGGGCGAGCGGTTGCCGGGCTGGCGGTCGAACGCGATGCGGGTGGCGTCACGGTCAAATGCCGTGGGCTCGAGTAACGCCGTCGCGTTCATCACCGACGGTGTCGCAGTCACATGGCTGTAGCCCAGCGCGTGGCCTAACTCGTGAACACGAAGTGAGCGCACGTACGGGCTGCCGCTCCGCTGGAAGCCGCTATCGAGGATGAGGAGGCCAGCTGTGACCGTGCCGTCTCCCTTCGAGCTCCAGCGGCCGTAGGCCCAGGATCCCGTCGCCGCCTGCAGGCCGGTGGCCCAACTCACCGTGATCGCGCCTTCGTTCCACATGTCAACGACGGATCCAGCCCCACTCAGTGCGGTCCGCACGCTCGAGAACTCCCTGAATGTGCGTCCGGTCATCGGTGAGATAGCGCGGTTGAGATCGGCGAGGACCGAGTCGGCTTCTGCGAGCGACATCATGTCGCCAAGCCCCGTACCCTCCAGCATCTCCGCGTTGGTGAACTGGACGACGCGCCGTTCGACAACCAGCGGAGGTGCTGAGGTCCACCTGGTGAGCTCCGGCGCGCGGAACATTTCATCGAACGCGGCCAGGTTGAAGGTCGCTGCGATCAGTGAGATGAGCGCGTCGGCGCCAGGCACCCGAACTGCGGTGCGGCGCTCCACGACGTTCGCGCCGGTGAACGCAAGCCGCCGGTCCCCCGGCGACGTGTCGGTGGTGATCATCTGGAACGCGCCCGTGGCGTCGGTCGGCGCGCCCGACACGCCTGGACCCACGAAGGCGATGTTACCCAGCCCTGCTCGAGTGAGCGCATCGACGGCCCTGCCGATCGTCACCAGCGGCAAGGCCTGTAGTCCGAAGTCGGTGATCAGATCTGCCGTCAGCGTCACGCGTGTCGTCGCCGAGCCGTATCCGGCGGCCGACGCGACCAACGTCATGTCGCCTGGCAGCAACTGGCTCAGCACGTACCGCCCATCGGCTGTGGCCAGCGTGAACTCGCCGGAATTCTCGCCGGCCACAACGTCGACTCTCGCCAGAACCCCCGCCGGACTGGCCGGCACGAACAGCACCACACCGCTCAGCGAATGATGCACGGGGCCGGGAGTCGCATCGATCGGAGACGGCGACGTCGCAGTACCCGAGCCACAGGCGGAGAGCAGGAGCGCGGCCGCGAGTACGGCCAATCCGGGCGTCGCGCGCGAGTTGTGCATCTGCATCTGACCCATCCCTCGCTACGGCGGACCTCGTGGCCGGCCGGTGCCGAACAGCACAAACAGGCGATCACGAGCAGGGCGTACCGGAATCCTTGATGCCCGCCACCACCAGCCGTCGCAGCTGAAGGACCGGGACCTCGCCGTCACGCCTTGTCCTTGCAGCATGGGCCTTTGGTCGCCGATCGGATGTCCCGTTTGGCACACCGCGGGTTGAAGCGTGAAGCCCTAGGCCGCTTTCGTCAGCGAAGGCCGTGGCGGCGACAAGCAGTCGCACTCGCGACGACTCAAAGGACGCGCCGCACGTCAGTGCGGGCGAAGTCGTCGCCCTTGAAGAGCAGCGCCTCGCCGGACACGCAGGCGAGGGCGTATGCGAAGAGGTCGCCGTAGTTCAGCGCGGCCGGGTGCCGTCCTTTGCCGAAGCGGCGGTATGCCTTGCGCGCCTCGGCGACATGCTCGGCCCCGGTGGGAACGACGGTCAACTCCGCCTTGTGCACGAGGAGTTCGAGTTCGCGCCCTCCGGCTTCGCCTTTTCGTCCTTCGATCACGAGCGAGGCTTCGAGCAGCGTGCCAGCGGCGATGAGCCGTACGGGATCCTCTTCGATCGCCACGCGGTAGGTTTCGGCATCTGCCTCGTCGAGAAGCACCGCCATCAATGCCGACGTGTCGATGACCATCAGCGTGGCAATCCCTGGTCGTCGTAGCCGACGATCTCGTCGGCAGTCCGGTCGTCCAGCGTCGGGAGATTTGCGCAGCGTTGGCTGATCTCTCGCAACTCGTCGCGAAGGCGGCGCCGCTTGGGACGGCGGCCCAGGCGCGCCAACCGCTCGCGAAGTGCGACGACCACCGCGGCGGTGAGCGTTTCGCCCGTGCGTGCTGCCACCTCGCGGGCCAAGCGATCCGCCTCCGGGTCTTTCAGGCTCAAGGCCATTAGGTATCCTCTCTTCTAGAATGATATCTTGTTTCTAGACAGCGGCCGACCTGCCAGTGCTGGGAGGCCGGGGCAGCCCGAACGGACAGCATCTCCTGGTCGGGCGGCTCGACGATTCCGGGCCGGTCGGACATGGCGTCGTAGGCCAGGTGTGGGTCTTGGGTCTAGCTGATGCGTTGGTGCGATATTGATGCTACGATGCTCACATGCGCACCACCGTCAATCTCGATGACGATGCCCTGATCGCGGCGCGCCAGGTGGCCCAGCGAGAGCGGATCTCGCTAGGCCAAGCCGTGTCCGAGCTCGTTCGCCGCGGGGCAACGGCTGGCGACCTGTCTGCTGCCGCCCGGCCGCGCGCACAGCTCAGGGGTCGGTTTGCGCTGCTGCCCGTGCGCGGCGAGGTGGTCACGACTGCGCACGTGCGCGAGCTGATGGAGCGCGAAGGCATCTGAGCATGCGTGCGCTGCTCGATGTCAACGTCTGGGTCGCGCTCTTCGACGATGCCCATCAGTTCTCGGAGCGGGCCAATACCTTCATCGACGCCCGCGACACCACGATCGCCAGTTGTCCGATGGTGGAGAATGCCGTGATCCGGGTGATGAGCCTGCCTTCCTACGGCCGCGCCGGCGGGCTGCCGATGCAACGGGTCCGCGCACGCCTCAGCGAAGCCTGCGGCGCGCTCGACCACCAGTTCTGGCCCGATGACATCACCCTGCGCGATGACGCCCGCGTCGACTTCTCGCGGGTCCAGGGCCACAACCAGATCACCGACCTGTACTTGCTCGCGCTCGCTGTGCACCATGGCGGGCGGCTCGTCACGTTCGACCAAACGATCTCGCTTCGCAGCGTGCGTGGCGCCACGTCGCGCCACCTGCGTCTCCTCTGACGTCGAAGGCAGCTCCCGCGCCCGCGTGCTCGGACGATCGAGATCAGTCGATCGTCTTCACGCGGCCCTGACCGGCGGCTTCGAGCGCCGAGGCAAACTGCGGAGTCGAGGCCGACGCCGGGGCCTGCACGCCCACCAGGATATAGCCGTTGGTCACCTCGGTGTCGTAGAGCGCAGGCACGCGCCGAAACAGCCGTGCGGAAATCAGGAGCGTGCCCACGGTGGCCAGAATGGCGCCCAGCATCGTGAGCTCGAAAATCACGATGATGTTCGGCCAGTTGGCCACGATGGGCATCCCACTGGTCTTGAGCGGCCAGGCCCGCTGGGTCACCGACGTCAGCAGGTAGCCGCCGACCACGCCGGCCAGACCGCCGCACATCGCCGCCAGGTGCAGGGGCGCGCCCTTCTGGCGGTGACTGAATGCGTGCTCTTCGAAGGGCTCGGAGGAAATCACCACGATGTCGGCGTCGGCCGCGCCCGCCTTGCGCAATCCATCGAACGCCCGCTGCGCGACGTCGGGGTCGTCGTACAGCCCGTAGATGGCCTTCATGGGCGCGCCTTCCAGAGTTCCGCCATCTCGTCTTCGTCGGCGACGGGCACGGGCGGATGGCGCTGGTTCCCCACCTTCATTTCCCAGATGGCGATGATCGGCACGAACTTCGAGAAGAGCATGTAGAGCAGCGTCATGGCCGCGAAGGTCGCGATCATGATCAGGATCTCGGTCGGGCGCGGGCTGTAGTGGCCCCAGCTGTAGGGCAACTGCTTGTGCGCCAGCGACGGCACGATGATGAGGAACCGCTCGAGCCACATGCCCACGAGCACGCCACACGACGCGACGAGAATACCCGGCAGCTTACGCAGGCGCTTGAACGAGAGGATCGTCAGCGGAATCACGAAGTTGCAGACCACCATCGTCCAGTAGAGCGGCGCGTAGGCGCCGCGCTGCGTGGCCCAGAACACCGCCATTTCGGACGGCTCGTTGCCGTACCACACCGTGAGGCGCTCGGAGAATACGAAGTAGCCCCACAGCAGACTCATAAGCAGCAGGAGCTTCGACAGATTGTCGAAATGCACGGGATGCAAGTACGCCTCGAGGTGCAGCGTGCGGCGCAGCACCGCCATGGCGATGATGAGCGCAGCAATGCCACTGAAGATCGCGCCGGCCACGAAGTACGGCCCGAAGATGGTGGAGTGCCACATGGGCACGGTGGCCATCGAGAAGTCGAACGACACAATCGAGTGGACCGACACGGCGACGGGGATGATCGCCACGGCCATGATCTGCATGCCTGCTTCGAGCTGGTGCCACTGCTTGGTCGTGCCCCGCCAGCCGAGTGCGAGCGTGCCGTAGATACGCTTCCGCCAGCCGGTGGACCGGTCGCGAATCAGGGCGAAGTCGGGAATCATCGGCAGCAGCAGGAACAACAGGCTGCCGGTGAGATACGTGTTGATGGCAAAGAAGTCCCACACGAGCGGCGACCTGAAGTTGGGCCAGAGCTCCCGGCTGCTCGGATACGGCGCGAGCCAAAAAAACAGCCACGGCTTGCCCAAGTGGATGAGCGGAAACATCGCGCCGATCATCAGCGAGAAGACCGTGATCACTTCGGCGCAACGCGTGACGGGCCGGCGCCAGCGGGCGTTCACGAGCCGCAGAATGGCCGAAATGAGCGTGCCGGCATGGCTGATGCCGATCCAGAACACGAAGTTGGTGAGGAAGAAGCCCCAGAACACCGGCCAGTTGATGCCGGCCACGCCGATGCCGTACCAGATCTGATAGGCCCACGCGGCCGCGCCGCAGAGCACGACCGTGGCCAGCGCCAGCGCCACGCCGTAGAACCACACGGACGTGTGGTAGAGCGGGCGGACGAGATCATCCGCGAGCGGATTATTGCGCGTCCGGCTCATACCACGACTGCTTCTGCAAATAGGTGACGTTGGGTTCCGCGCCCAGATCTTCGAGCAGCTTGGTGCCCCGCGGTGAATGCGCAAGGCGCGCGGCCCGGCCGTCGTGGTCGTTCAGGTCGCCGAAGATGATGGCTCCCGCCGGGCACGACTGCGCGCACGCCGGCTGCACGTCGGCGTCGGTCACTGAGCGGTCCTCGACCTTCGCGGTCGACTTGCCCGACTTGATCCGCTGCACGCAGAACGTGCACTTCTCCATCACGCCGACTTCGCGCACCGACACATCGGGGTTCAGCTGCAGCTGCAGGGGCTTCTCCCACTGCGGGTTGAAGAAGTTGAAGAAACGGACGTTGTAGCTGCAGGCGTTGGCGCAGTAGCGCGTGCCGATGCAGCGGTTGTACACCTGCGCGTTCAGCCCCTCGTCGGTGTGATGGCTGGCGTAGGTGGGGCACACGGCCTCGCACGGCGCGTTGTCGCACTGCTGGCACAGCACCGGCCGGAACTTGACCTTCACATCCGGGAAGTCGCCCTCCCAGTAGCGTTCCACGCGCATCCAGTGCATCGCGCGGCCGCGTGCGGCTTCCTCGGCACCCACCGTTGGAATATTGTTTTCCGCGTGGCAGGCCGTGATGCAGGCTTCGCAGCCCGTGCACTTGTCCAGATCCACGACCATGCCCCATCGATGCGCCATGTCTTAGCCTCGTCCCCTGGTGTGGTCGGGCCGCTCGCGCGTGGCGCCAGCAAACAAGATCAGACTGCCATCGGCGTCGGCCACCTTCGTCACCTTCACGCGCGTGGCCGCCCAGGCGAGCTGCCCGGACGCGGCCTCTGAGACAGGCGCCAGAATGGCGAACGGGTTGGATCCACGGCCGCTGGCGTAGCGCGTGAACGTGCCGTGTCCTTGCCCGGCCGGCATGGCCACGCCGTCCGGACCGATGCCTGGCGAGATGACCACCGGTGCCCGCACCGCCCCATGGGCCGACGCGATTTCCACGATGTCGCCATCGAGGATCCCCAGGCGCTCAGCCACCGCGACGTTGATCTCGACCCAGCTGCTCCACATGGCCGTCGTCAGCGGGTCGGGCAGCTCCTGCAGCCAGGGCAGGTGCGCCAGTGAGCCGTCGAGCAGCGCCTGTGAGGCGAAGGGGAGAAAATGAAACGGGTACTCGCCAGGATTGCCGTCGAGTTCCGGTGTCCGCCACGCGATCGGTGTCGGAGCCGCGGATGCGCGCGCGGACACGGCCGCCACCGGGGACGCCTCGGGGACCAGCGGCGTCTGCAGCATCTCTTCGAAGGTCTGCCAGGGCATGGCCGGGCTGAGCGGTTGCTTCAAACGCCGCCCCGCTTCGAGCAGCACGTCTGGCACGGACCGCGTGTCGTAGAGCGGCCGCATGGCCGGTGGCGCCACCGTGGCCACAGACGCCGCCGCGCCCGATTCGGGTGCCGAGTCGACCCACGATTCCAGGAACGAGTGGTCGGGCAGCACCAGGTCGGCCAGCATGCTCGTGTCGTCGATGAACGAGCCGAAGCTGGCGATGAACGGCACCTGCCGCAGCCATGCTGCCGTCTTCCAGGCCGCGGGCGCCGCAAACACCGGGTTTGCCTCGTCGAGCAGCAGCACCTGCGGCGGAGCCGCGGCCAGGACCTCGCGCAGCGCGCGAGCAGGGCGCCCCGGTGCCGACGTCTGCGGCATGAACGACACGCCGCCCTCGGTGCCCACACTGCCCATCAGGGCGTTCAGGGCATTGACCGCCAGCGCCTGGGCAAGGCCGTTGGTGTGGGCCAGCGCGGCGCCGCCAATCACCGCCACGGCGGGGGCGTGGCCCGCAAACTCTCGGGCGAGACGCTCGATCCGCGCGACCGACACGCCGGTGTCTTTGGCCACGGCCTCGGGCGTAAAAGCCGCCAATCCCGCGGACCAGCCATCCACGAGCGCGCCGGCCCGGCCGGCCGCGTCCGCTGGCTTGAGGCCGGCCTTCATGATGACGTGCGCCATCCCCAGCGCCAGCGCGCCTTCGGTGCCGGGCCGCACCGCCAGAAACTCGTCGGCGCTCGCGCCGGTTTGTGACAGGCGTGGTTCGACCTGCACGAACTTGGCACGCACGCCGCCACGCCCCTGACGCATCGCGCCGTAGGCCACACTGTGCGCCAGCGGCGAATTCCAGGTGCCGAGCAGGTCGGCGCCAAAGTTGACCAGGTAGCGGGTGCGCGCCAGATCGAACGTTGGCAACTGATAGCGGCCAAAACTCAATTCGTTGGCGTGACGCAGCACCGCGTCGTCGAAGATCTCGTACGTGACGGGCGCTGGTGCGCCGAGCCGGCGCAGGAACTCCGTCACGAGTTCGTGCCGACGGCCACGGCGGGGTCGCGACAGGAACGCGATCTGCGCGGGACCCGCTGCCACTGCGGCGTCGAGGCGCTCGACCAGCATCGTCAGCGCCTCGTCCCACGAGATCTCGGTGAACTGACCGCTGCCGCGCTCGCCCGTGCGGCGCTGCGGCCCGACGAGCCGGTCCGGGTGATAGGTGACCTGCACGCCGGCCTGGCCGCGCACGCACAGCCGGCCTTGGCTAATCGGGTGGGTGGCATCGCCTTCGAGCTTTCGCACGAGGCCCATGCGCGCAACGCCGGGCTGACCCTTGCGGAACACCTCGGCGTCGCCGTCCATCACGCGGGCCGAAACCCCGCAGCCTGCAGTGCACAGCGGACACACGCTGGGCTTCCACACGGCAATGCCCGGCAGAATTTCTTCCTCCGGAATGAACCGGACGATCTGGTTCTCGGGGTTGCCGCAACTGGCCAGCGCTGCGGTCGTGCCGGTGATGGCGGTGACCTTGATAAACCGCCGGCGGTCCATAGTGTTCATCGTGGGCTGGTCTGGATCAGTAATGACAGGTGAGGCAGTCGTTCGACGCCTGCTTCTGTTTATGGCAGTTCACGCAGAAGGGCATGTCCATGTCGACGGCGCGCACGGCGACGGTCTGTTGGGCCTGGTTGCCATGACAGGTCGAGCACTCCACACCTTTGCGGATATGCGGGGCGTGTTCGAAGCGCACGTGCGCCTCGCGGTTGTACGCGTAGACGCGCTGCCACGGCAGGTCCAGGCCCTTCTCGTAGGTGGCGGTCAGCTGCTTGATGAGCGGCGCGTCGGTGGCGACCTGGGAGTGACAGATCATGCAGGTGTTGATCGACGGCAGCCCCGCGCGCGGACTGCGTTCGACGCCCTCGTGGCAGTCGGTGCACACGAGCTCTTTGTCGAGATGAATCTTGTGGCTGAACGGGAACGGCTGCTGCGGCTCGGCGCGCGCGCCAAAGTGTGATCGCACCGCTTCGCCAACACTGCGATTCGCCGGCGTGTAAACCGCGGGCGTGCCCCACCGCGACGGCCGGGCCATCCGCTCAGCCTGCATCTGCTCGGAGGGGTTGGACCATCCGTTGCAGCCGGCCACCACCAGCGACAGCGACGCGATCAGAGCCCAGGCGAACCCGGAGCTCTTACTTCTGGACACTGCCGAGGCTGCGGACGTAGTTGACGAGATGCCAGGTGTCCTGGTCGGTCAGCTTGCCCTTCAGGCCCTTCATCAGGTACTCGGGTCCCGCGCCTTCCTGGACGACGACGAAGATCTCCCCGTCGCTGCTGCCGCGGTCCCACGTGGCATCGGTAAGGTTGGACGGCTTCATGTTCTTGGGTGCAGACGCGCTGTCGCCTTTGCCGGTGGCGCCGTGGCAGAAGCGGCAGTATTTCTGGAAGACCGCCTGCCCAGACGCGATCGACGCGGCGTTGGCCGGCACCGGATTTTTCAGCTTGGCGGCGACCGCCCTGGACGTCGTCTGCTCGCCGCTGGCAAACAGGCCCGTGGCGAACATCAGACACAACGCCGACAGACTTGCGACGAAATTCCGCTGACCCATTGCCGATATGACTCCTCGCGTGGCGTTCGCGATATTCGTGACCCGCAGGTTCCTTATGACTTTTCGAGATTGAACCAAGTCCTGCGGCCTCGCATCGTCACATACCCATAGAGCGAAATGCAATCGGACGTCTCTGCCGTTCAGTCCGCCTTCGGGCGGGCACGGCCCCGCCGTCAGGGACGCGCTTTGCCAAGCACCCAGGTCGTCATGCAGCGCTGGTCCTGGACGACCGTAGTCTTCAGGGGGTCCAGCTGGCGGCCCCCGAGCCGGGCGGAGAGGTCCATCAGCCGTCGCTCGTCGACGAGATACCAGTCGGCGCCGTCGGGTAGCAGGAAGCGCCCGCCTCCGAGCGGCTGCATGCGGTGTTCCATGCCGATCGACGAGGCAAGGCGGCAGAACAACATGCCGCCGGGCTTCAGCACCCGCCACATCTCGAGCACCATCGCGTTAAAGTGCTGGTCGTCCCGGGCGAAGTGCAGCACCGAGTTGCTCAGCACGACATCCATCGACCCGCTGTTGAATGACATCCGCTCGACCAGTTCCACGCGGAAACGCTCGGGTGAGAGGGCCGGCGCCAGCTGCGCGGCCAATGAGCGGACCATGGCGACGGCCTGCGGATCGCGGTCGACGGCCGACACGTCCACGCCGTGCCGCAGCAGGTAGACGAGATTGCGGCCCGTGCCGCAGGCCGCATCCAGCACGCGCATGCCCGGCAGAATCCGCCCCCGCAACAACTGGTCGAAGAGATAGATGTCGATGTGTCCGAACTGGTCGAGCAGCGTCTCCGGTCCGGCCGTCACGGTGTGCCCCTGCTACTTGCCAGGCGTGTAGGTCTTCTCAGTGTGACCCTCGAGCTGCTTCGGATAGAAGTAGACCTCGCGCAGGTTGCCGGTGGCATAGCGCTCAGCCTGGTCGTTGAAGTGCTTCGAGTTCAGGTCGCTGCTGAGGCCGCCGGCCGTGATCGCCCGCGCCCGCACGCCGTCCTTGCCGAACTCCACCGCGGCGACGAAGCTGTTGCCGCTCGAGCCGTAGATCTTCTTGCTGCCGTTGTACGAGCGCGCGCCAAACGACGCCAGCGAGCCCCAGCGCGCCGACGCGAAGCCCACCGGCGTGCTCGGCTTGTCGTCGGCGTAGGGATGCACGATCTCGGGCGAGATGCGCTGGAAGCGGTTGATGTCACCCCACGGCGTCTGCCACGTCCCGAAGTCGGCCGTAAGCTTGTCGGACGCGGCGGCGAGCGCATCGAGCCGCTGCTGGCCGGTCGCCTTCGTGCGCATGTAGCCGTACACCGATTCCTCGGACTCCCTGGCTTTGCTGGCCACGCGGCTCCACAGTTCTTCGCCCCAGAAGATCGCCAGCGATTGCGGTACCGAATCTGCCGCCCAGCGGCGGTCCCACGCCTTCAGCATGGCGATCTGCTCGGCCAGCTTGGCCTTGAGCGGGTTCGACGCGGGCGCCTGGTCCCAGGCTTTCAGCAGCAGGGGTATCTGCAGGTCGAACTCGGGCTGCTGGGGATCGAAGCCGGCCGCAATCAGCGCGTCGATTGAGAAATCCTTCTTCTTGTCGAGCACGCGGATCGCATGGATGCCGCGCGGGTTCTCGCCCGCGGTGTCGAAGTAGGCCGGGAACGCGCTCTGCTTCTTGCTGTTGGCGCCGGCGGCGGTGTACGGCCAATTGTTGGTGTTGTAGACCCAGCCGTTGGGCGGGTTCTCAACGCTGGGGCTGTCCTCGACCGCGTGTACGCCCTGCCAGTCGTTGCCCGGCACGCTGCCGTCAACCGGCTTGGTCCAGTCGAGCGTCGGGTTGCGCCTGGGCACGAAGTTCGAGTGGAAGTAGGCGATGTTGCCGTCGGCATCGGCGTACAACGTATCGTTTGACGAGTTGGTGTGCAGTTCCATCACCTGCTTGTACTCGGCGATGTTCTTCGTCTTGGTGCGGCCGTACGATTGCTGCAGCGCCTTGAGTGGCTGCTCCATCAGGCTCACGGCAACCCACTTGCCGTCCTGCTCACGCACGATCGGTCCGTGGTGCGTGCGGTAGACCGTGAACTCTTTCGACGCCATGCCCGTGGCGGTCTTGTAGGGAATCGTGATCTTCTTGACCTTCACGGCGCGGTCCTCGGTGCCGTACTTGTAGAAAGGTGCGCCGTCCTTCTGGACGATCGTCTCGAGGAACTCGTCGATGTTGTCGACGCCGCTCGACGTGTGCATCCAGCCGGCCTTCTCGTTGAACCCCTGGTAGATGAAGAACTGGCCCCACGTGAGCGCGCCGTAGGCGTTGAGGCCCTCCTGGCTCGTGACCTGCGCTTCCTCGCGAAACGAGAATGACGTGTGCGGATTGATCCAGAGCAGCGCCTTTCCGGCGGTGGTGTTGGCGGGCGCTACGGCAAAACCGTTCGAACCGGTAGGCTCGGGCGGCACGGGCAGATACCGCGGGTCGGGCTCGACGCGGGCCAGCGCCGCCGGGTTCTTGCCGTAGAAGGCTTCCAGGCGGGCGGTCGACACGCTCTCGATGTCGCCGCCGATGCTGCCCTCGCTGAAGCTCAACGCCATCCATGGTTCAAACGCCGTGATCACGCGCGGCTTTACGTCGGGATGGGTATGCAGGTAGTAGTTCAGCCCGTCGGCCCAGCCGGTCATGAGGGCCTTCAGTTCGGCCGGGGCCTTCTCATACTCCGCCTTCAGTTCCACCGGGTCGATGAAGAGCTTCATCCGCAGGTCGCGGTAGATCTCTTTTTCACCTTCGGCCTCGGCCAGCCGGCCCATGGCATTGATGAAGTTGGTCTCGACGCGATTGAAGTCGTCTTCTGCCTGCGCGTACATCAGTCCGAACACCACATCCGCGTCGGTCTTGCCAGAGATGTGAGGCACGCCCCAGTCGTCGCGCACGATGGTGACGCCGCCGGCACGAGCCTGCCATGCGGCCACGGCCGGCGAGACGGCCGGTGTCGATGGCGGGGCGGCCTTGCAGGAGATGCCGGTGGCAAGCAGGGCGACGAGGGCAATGCGCTTCATGGGGGGCTCCGGGAAGGCTCGGCGGCGTGCGAACCGCGCCGCTGGCCAAACGGATTGTGGCACAGATGCCTGGCGCCAGCAGGGTCTGTTCAGGGACGGAACGTGACGGCGTGGCTCTGGTCGCAGGTGGCCGGCAGCCCGGCGTCCTTGGGCGGCACATCGCCCAGGTAGCAGCCCGGGATGAAGTAGAGCGGCTTGCGTGCAACCGGAGGTGTTCCGGGCGGGATCGCCGGCTCGATCAGGCTGCCTGGCGCGGGAGCTGGCGCGATTGGTGCGACGGCGACCGGCAGTGGTTGCAGCACGCCCCGGTAGGTCATGGCGCGGCCGTCGACGATGCGCACAGCCAGCACAAAGGGCTCGTAGCCGGGATACCGGACCTCGAGCTGTCGGGTACCCTCGGCAAGGCGTAGCTCATGGCCCAGGTCGTCGAGCGCGCCCACATAGACGCCGTCCACAAACACCTGACCTGCTATCTGCGGACTCAGGTCGAGCCGCAGGGTGCCACTGGGGACCCGGACACTTCGCGTCTCGGGGACAGTTTGCGGAGCCAATGCAGGGGTGAGGGCGCCTGGCGTGGGCACGCTGAAAGCCGGGCCCCACCCGTACCCGGGGAGGACGTAGACGGCAATCGGCACGGGTCGAACCGCGTGCGGCTCGCCGCCGCCGCGATACGGCGGACGCAGTGACACGGGTGCGGGTGCTGACAAGCTATCGGTGGGGCCTGGCCGTAGACCAAGTTGGGGCAAGGGCAGCCCGATGGGCGGCAGGGGTAGCCCGATCGGCGGCAGGCCCGGCGTTTGTGCCGTTCGCGGTACGGCGGGGTCCGACTGCGCGCCAGCGCCAGCCGGCAACATGAGGAGAAGCGCTGCGATCAGAAGTCGCATAGGCCACCTGAATGCCACTATAGCGGCATTCAGGCCGGCCGGCCGGCAAGGCACGCCCGGGACCAAGGACCCGGGCGTGGGGCGACTACCGCCGGCGTCTGGGCGGCCTGGTGGCCTTGGACGCCTTCGGCGCCTTTGTCGGGTGCGCGGTCGTGGCCGTGCGCGAACGGGCGCGTACGGCCCTCGTGCGTGCGTCCCTGGCACGGAGGTGATGACCAGGGACGGGAGCCGGCGTCGGTCCGTGATCGTGGCCGCCGTGGTCGCCTGGATCCACCGGACCGTCGTGATCGTGCTGGTGATTGCCGGGGCCGTGTCCACCCTGGTCGCCGTGCCCGTGCCCTTCGGTGGAGAGTGGCCGACGCCGCGGGGCCTCGGTGGGCCCGATCATCTCGCGCCGCATCTGACGCATCTCGTCGGGCGTAAGGCGCCTGCCGTCGCGCATCAGGTCGCGCAGACGGTCCCACCACTCCCAGTCCCGCCACGGGAAGGGCCGGCGTGTGCGTCCCTTGCAGATCTGCAGGAACCGGCCGGTGCTCGGCCGCCCGGTCGAATCGATCACGAACACGAGGTAGTACCCCACGATGGCGACATTTGGTTCCGGCGGTACCTCCGCCAGGATCACATCGCCGCGCTGGCGCGTGAAGTGCAGCGTGATGTGACGCTGGTCGGGATTGAAGTTGTGGGTCACGGTACCGCATCGCACGATGACGACCTGCTTGATGTCGGCCGCGTCGGGCGTGTGGATCTCGAACTTGTCGCCGTGACACGCCTTGGGTGCCGACGCGGTGATGGACGGTCGGCGGCCGCAGAAGTACCACGGCTCGAAGATTTCGATGCGCAGCTCGCGGTTTGCAAGGCCGGTACCCGCGTTGACGTTCGATCCGGCCACCCACACGGCGCCGCTCGGCATCAGCAGGGCCGTGCTGTGATACCCGCGCACCACCGGCGAGGCCGGCAGCACGCGCCAGGCGCCGGCCGCCGGATTGTAGGTTTCGGGGGCCCGCACGCCCGTCGTGTCATCGGACCCGTTCTTGAGTCCACCTTCGATGAAGATCTCCCCCGTGGGCAGGATGATCGAGTCGGCGTTCTCGCGCACGGGGTTGACATCCCCTGCGCCCGGGTGACCGAACATCGCGCGCGGCGCGGGTGTCCAGCCGGCGGCGGGATTGGCGGTATCGAGGATGTAGGGCATCGACCCGCCAGCCTGCATGATGCGGGCCCGGTAGTTGTCGGCAGGCGATAGCGGCAGCATGACCGAGGTGGAGTCCTGCGCGAAGGCGTTGGCGTAGATGTTCTCCGGCGCCGGTCCGATCACGTCGTCCCAGTCGGTCGCGTCGGTGTAGGGTTGCCACCGCTCGAGCCGACCGTTGGTCATCACCGACATCGAGATCACGGTGCCGTCTGGCAACACATGGAGTCGCGGGTACTCGTACTGCCGCGCGTTCACCGTGTCGATGTTGCTGTAGTCCACAGCACCCACGATGGCCCAGGCACCGGTGCCGGGGTCATAGAGTTCGAGCGAGTTGTTGTTGTGCCGGTTGTCGTCCACTTCGGGATGGCCAGAGACCGAGAGCACGCGACCATCCGGGAGGGTCACCAGGGTGGGATACCACTTGCCGCCGGTCTTCTCGATGTCCTTGCCGGGTGTCACGTCCGCGGCGCGCTGCGTCACCATCTTGCCGGTCACGTGCCACTGTTGGTCGGCCGGGTCGAACAGGTACGCATCGCGGATGCCGATGAAGTGGCCGGACGGGTGAATACCGCCACCGCCCCAGTTCCGGGTGCCGCCCGCGGCCAGGATGCGCCCATCGGCCAGTTGCGCGTGACCTGAGCAGAAGAGATCGACGTTGCCGGGCAGGCCCGTGACCGCCGTGACCGCCCATGAGGTGCAGTCGAAGAGCCGCGTATGGTCTACGTCGCCGGCGGTATTGAGGCTGCCGGTGTGCTGGTCGCCGCCGAAGTAGACGATCTTGCCGGTGTGGAGCAGGGCGGCGTGTACCGCCAGAATGCCCGCGGCGGTGTCGGTGCCGACCTGTAGCCAGCGTCCCAGGAATTCCTGCACGATGACCGGTTTGCTCATCGGCGAACGGTGACTGCACAAGCGCTGCACGGCGGTCACGACGTCGCCGACGTGAAGGTCTCCGCCGACGCCCACCGTGAGGTCGGCGCCCCCACCAGCACCGGTGCCCCGGAAGATGCCGTTGACATAGACGTCGACGCGTGCGCCGGGCACGAGGTCGAGGACGCGCACGGCCGTTTCGCACGAGTACGCTGGTTCGGCGATGCGTGGAGGTCCGAGGCGCTCGATACGGCCCACCGGCACGGTGCTCGACTTGGAGCTGACCAGCCCGCAGCCTCGCTGCACCGCGAAGATCTTGTCGTTGGCCATCAGGAGCGGGGCTACCGGTACGTCTACTTCGGTGGCATTGGCCGTACGCTCACCGATCGGCGCACCCAGGATCGACGAGTAGACGTAGACGCGAGCGCCAACGTGGAGGTTCGACACCCGGACCGCGGCCCCGCACTCGAAGAGCGGGTCGTGTACCTTGGGCCTCGGCAGCGATGCCGGCGCCTGATCCACGAGGACACCGACACCTGGAAGACTCCACTCACCGCAAAGTTCTTGAATGGCAGTGATGGTCGTGCCCCCGACGAGCGCGGGCACGAGAAAATCGTACGTGCCGTCCACCGGGCTTTCCGCCATACCCAGTTCGGTGCCGTCGGCCCGGATCGTCACGCGGGCTCCCATGACGAGGCCGGTCAGCACGACCGTCGTGTTGCCGGCGCAGAGTGGTGGCACCACGTTCGCGACCGGCACCGGCGTGTTGTCCTCGACGACCCGGGGTACCGCATCCGCGCTGACGAGTTTGCAGCGTCCACGAAGTTCTTGCCGCGCGCTGACGGTTTCACCCAGGGCAAGCGGAGGGGTCACACCCATCCACAGCGAGTCGAGGTCAAAGCAGGCTTGCTGGTTCGGCCCCGCGCTGCGCAGCAGCGTCACGGTGGCGCCGTGCACCACGTTGCTGACCGTGACCCTCCGCTCACACTCGCGCAAAGGAGACTGCACGACGGGGGTCGGCAGGGTGCGCAGCGCCTCGGTGAGTACATCTACCGGAGGTCCGTCGGTCACGGTGCCGGGCATACCGCAGGCGGTCTGCTGCGCGGTGATGGCCATGCCGGCGGCCAGCGGCACGGACAAGTGGAATCTGGCGCTGCCGTCGTAGCTCTCGCCCGAACCGAGCACGGCGGCGCCGTCGCGAAGCGCTACAGTGGCGCCAGGAACGAGGCCTTCGAGCCACACGCATTCTCCGCACTGGTTCAGGTGGCTGAGAAATCCCACGCCGCCCACGACCGGCGGCGCAGCCTGTACCTGTACGGTTTCGGGCGATCGGGGGCTGGTCTCCACGCCGACCGTCTGGGTGGCCGTGACGTCTTGACCGGCGCCGAGCGGGGACGTCAGGGTGAAGGTCTGATCAGGCCACGTCGCCAGGCCGCTGGCCACGACCGCGCCTCCCGCGAAGATCGTCACGGTCGAGCCGGTGAGCTGGCCTTGTACACGCACGCGACCGCTGCATGCTGACAGCGGTCCGACGACGCGGGGAGAGAGCAATGCCATCGTGCCTCCTATGCGGTCCCGAGTCAGGACCGGCTTCAGGAAGGCAAGCGACGAGAACGGGAGCCGTCCCTCAGGCCGGCGGCGCCAGTCGGGTGACGGGCGCCTAGCGCAGCGACGGCGGCAAGTACGGCAGGCCGCGCGTGCTGTAGTCCATGAACATCTCGGCGAAGAGAATTGCCACGAAGAAGAAGCTCATGACCACCGTGATCTTCGTCAGGCGGCTGCTGTACTTCACGTGCATGAAGAACAGGATCACCAAGGTGGCCTTGATGACCGCGATGGTCAGGGCCACGACGGGGTTCAGCGAGCCAAGGTTGATGAAGGCAGCGCCCACCGTGATGGCGCTGAGCACCATCAGCGCACCGAAGATGCCGAAGTAGACCTTGAGAGGCGAGACGTGAACGGATGACATGTATCTCTCCGGTGGCGGCGCGTCGCTAGTTGTGGCGTTCCACGAGGTAGAGCAGCGGGAACAGGAAGATCCACACGATGTCGACGAAGTGCCAATACAGGCCGGTCATCTCAACCGGTGCGTGCCATTCGCTGTCGAAGCGGCCCTTGTGCGCCATCCACGTGATGATGAACAGGATGACGATGCCCACGATCATGTGCAACGCGTGCAGCCCGGTCATCACGAAGTAGAGACTGAAGAAGAGCTGCGTCGTGCGCTCCAGTTCGTCCGGGCCCATCGTGGTCACATGACCGACGGCCGCTGGCTCTTCGTGGGCTTCACCGGGACCCGGGACGTGCGCGAACTGGAAGCTCGCGCCCGGCACGTGGTGATGGGCAAACTTGTCGGCGTATTCGTAGACCTTGATGCCAAGAAACACCGTGCCGAGCACGATGGTGGCGAGCAGCCAGTTGACCGTGGCCTTGCGCTGGTTGGTCTGCGAGGCGCGGACCGACAGCGCCATCGTCAGTGAACTTGCGATGAGCACCACGGTGTTGATCAGGCCAGGCAGGATTTCAATCGACTTGCTCGCGGCGGCAAACGCGTCGAAGTACCACGAGCGGTAGAGCGTGTAGGCGAAGAACAGCCCGCCGAAGAACAGCACCTCGGTGAGCAGGAAGACCCACATGCCGAGCACGCCCGCCTCGCGCTGCTGCGACATCGTCTCGAAGTGATGCTGCAGCGCGGGGTGGTGCGCGTGGCCGTGATCGGCCGCAAGGCCGTGTCCATCCGCAAGGGGGTGGGCGGCGGCGTGAACGTGGGCGTCAGACAAGCTTGGCCTCCCGGACCACCTTCGGGGTGTATTCGTACGCTTCAGGGATATCCGTCGGCACTTCGACGAAGTTCTCGGTCAGGGGCGGCGACTGGGTGCGCCACTCGAGGCCGGAGGCGCCCCAGGGATTGTTGCCGGCTACCTCGCCGTACTTCAGCGAGTAGGCGAAGTAGATCGCCGGTAGCAGGTAGCCCAGCCCGAGAATCGACGCGCCGGCCGATGACAACACGTTCAGCACCTGGAACTCGTCCGGATACATGTGATACCGGCGCGGCATTCCCATGTAGCCGAGCAGGAACTGCGGGAAGAACGTCAAGTTGAAGCCAGCGAAGACGAGGATGGCACTGATGCGCGACCAGAACTCGGAATACATCCGGCCGAAGATCTTCGGCCACCAGAAGTGCAAGCCGCCCAGGTATCCCATGATGGCGCCGCCCACCATGATGTAGTGGAAGTGCGCCACGACGAAGTAGGTGTCGTGCAGATGGATGTCGGTGCCGAGCGTGGCCAG
Organism: Acidobacteriota bacterium; assembly: GCA_031376505.1. Classification (GTDB taxonomy): domain Bacteria; phylum Acidobacteriota; class Vicinamibacteria; order Vicinamibacterales; family UBA2999; genus CADEFD01. Next base: position 23,165 of record JANMDX010000105.1, on the reverse strand, counting down.
GAACAATCCCGTCAGGCCGCCAATGAGAAACAGCCCGAAGAAGCCGTAGACGTACAGCATCGGCGTCTCGAAGCTGATCGAGCCACGGTGCATCGTGGCCGCCCAGTTGAATACCTTGACAGCCGATGGGATCGCGACCGAGAAGCTCAGGAACGAGAAGACCATCGCGGAGTAGACCGAGATGCCGGCCACGAACATGTGGTGCGCCCACACGATGAAGCCGAAGATTGCGATGGCCAGCGACGAGAAGGCCACGAAGCTGTAGCCGAAGATGCGCTTTCGCGAGAAGGTCGAGACCAGCTCGCTGATCACGCCGAGCGCTGGCAGGATCATGATGTAGACGGCCGGGTGCGAGTAGAACCAGAACAGGTGCTGGAAGAGCACCGGGTCGCCGCCGCGCTGTGGGTCGAAGATGGCGAAGCCGAAGGCCCGTTCCGTGAAGAGCATCACGATGGTGATGGCCACGACGGGGGTGCCCAGCACCTGGATCAAGCTGGTGGCGTAGTGCGCCCACACGAAGAGCGGCAGCTTGAACCAGTGGAGACCAGGTGCCCGCATGCGGTGCACCGTGACGATGAAGTTCAGTCCGGTCAGAATCGACGAGAAGCCGGCGATGAACACGCCAAGCGCCACCGGCGCGACGTTGCTGTTCGAGGACGTGGCGCTGTAGGGCGTGTAGAAGGTCCAGCCCGTGTCTACGCCACCCGCGATGATGGCAAACAGCGTGAAGACGCCGCCGATGACGTAGAGGTACCAGCTCAGGAGGTTGATGCGTGGGAACGCCAGGTCTTTGGCACCGATCATCGGCGGAATCAGGAAGTTCCCCAGCACTGCCGGTACGGACGGAATCAGGAAGAAGAACACCATGATGATGCCGTGCAACGTGAAGAACTTGTTGTACGTGTCGGGCTGGAAAAGGTCACCTTGCGGCGTCGTGAGTTCGAGGCGGATGCCCACGGCGAACAGGCCGCCGAGGAAGAAAAACGCCGAGATCGAGATCAGATAGAGGACCGCAATCCGTTTGTGGTCCTTGGTGAGCAACCACGACTTCAGGCCGTGCCCATTCGACAAGTAGTTGTGCGCTGGAAAAACAGGGGTGTCCATGGCTTACCTTTGCGCGCCCTGCGCCGGCGCGGCTGGCGCACTGCTTTGGGTGGCCGCCGCCGGCACGAGCGTCGGTGCGCTGGTGGGCGCTTGGGTCGAGAGCGACTTGATGTGCTCGATGAGGGCGGCCAGTCCCTCTTCGCTGATGAGACCCTGGAAAGTGGGCATGAGCGGCGCGAAGCCCTTCACCACCTTGGACTGCGAGTTGAGAATCGATTCCCGCAGGTAGCCTTCGTCCACCATCACGGTCGTGCCGTCGGCCAGCTCCATGGGCTTACCCAGGATGTCCTTCAGCGACGGCCCGCGACCCTGGCCGTTGTCGAGGTGGCAGGTGGTGCACGCAAGATCGTTGAAGAGCTTGCCGCCGCGTTCGGCCATCGTGCCCTCGGTGCCGCCGCCCGCGAGCCAATCCTGGTATTGCGGCGGCTCCATGACGACCACTTCGCCAATCATGCCCGAGTGCTTCGTGCCGCAGTACTCCGCGCAGAAGATCCGGTACCGACCTGGCTTCGTGGCCGTGAACCACAGCGGTTGATAGCGGCCTGGAATCGCGTCGATCTTGGTGCGGAAGGCCGGGAAGTACAGGTCGTGCAGCACGTCTTCCGAGGTGACGAGTATCTTGATCGGCCGGCCCATCGGCACGTGCAGCTCGTTGATTTCGCGCTGGCCGCCGGTGTGCTGGAACTTCCACATCCACTGCTTGCCGACCGCGTAGATCTGCATCGTCTCGGCTGGGGGCACGCGCATCTCGTAGAAGAGCTTGGCGCCCCAGCCGAACATCACCATGGAGATGATCGTCGGGATGATCGACCAGGCCAGCTCGAGCGGCAGCGACCCCTCGATGTGCGCCCCGACTTCCTCGGCGTGCTTGCGTCGATAGCGAAAGCCGAAAAACACCACGGCGACCGCGACGGCCACCGTGAAGAAGGCCGACACGGCGACGATGAAGAGATAGAGCGCGTCGACCTCCGAAGCGAAGGACGAAGCAGCCTCTGGAAACAGCGGAATACCACCCATATGAACTCAGTGCCCGGCTGGGGCGCGGCTATCGCGCCGAAGCGAAATCGCTATGAACCCGAAGAGCACCACCATCGTGACGGCACCGCCCAGTCGCACGGCGTTCATCGCCACGAGACTGTAGGAACCGGTTGCGGGCTCGTAGTGATAGCAGTAGAGGAGCACCTGATCGACCACCGACCCGATTCGGCCTGCGGACGACTCCATCATCGCGAACTTCAGGTCGCGCGGCGGGTACTCGATCCCGAAGAGATACCGCGCGAGCCGTCCGTCGGGAGTGACGACCATGACACCACTGGCGTGGGCGAACTGCTGGGTCTGTGCATCCCACGAAAAGTGGAAGCCCGCGGCGTCGGTCGCTCGCCGGATATTGGCGTCGTCGCCGGTCAGGAAGTGCCAGCCGTTGTCGCTGCCCGGCCGCGCGTACCGATCCAGATAGGTGGCTTTCTTCGCCGCCGCCATCACCGGCGTTTCGCGCGAGTCGAAGCTGATGGCCACGACGTCGAAGTCTTTGCCAACCGTCTGGTCGAGTACGCCGATGGCGCTCACGAGCCCGTTGAGGATCTGGTTACAGAGCATCGGGCATTCGTAATACACAAACGCCAGCACCACCGGCCGCTGGCCGAAGTAATCGCCGAGCTTTACCGACTGGCCGCGCTCGTCGCGGAACGTGGCGTCGAGCGGCAGCAGGGCATCGAGCTTCTGCTCGAACCGCACGTTCTGCAGGGCGGGCGGCGTGGCGGCCGAGGTCGGCCCGGGCGCCGGCCGCAGCCCGGGCGCGTTGCCCTGTGCGCCCACCGACACGGCTCCCGCCACGGCCAGAGCCGCCAGCGTGAGGGTGAATCGATGGGTCGTGTTCATGGTTCGGGTGCGTTACCGTGCCGTGGTGGTGCGGCCACCAGAGGAATCCTGCACGACCATTGACGAGGTCGACGGCACGCCGGTACGCGCCGGCAGCCCGCGCTCCAGCGTGAGCGCCATGGCTCGTTCGATCGGGATGTGCACGACGCCGTTGGCCTTGTCCACCCAGCCGTAGCTCGTCAGGGCGCCGCGCTGTTCGGTCTTGAGTTGGTAGATGTCCTTGAACGGCTGGGTCTGCAGCCGTGGCGAGGGCGGATCCTGTGAGATGCCCTGCGCAAGCGGGAACGTGCGCGTGGCGTTGTTGACGGCCGTCGCGCGGGTTCCGAAGAACATGAAGATGCCGTACACCAGCCCGGCCGAGAGCGCCATCGCCACCGCCAGCCACAAGGCAAAGCGGTAGCCGACACCCGGCTCGACGTCCGTGTGCTCGTAGCCCGCCCCTGGAGGAGTTGGTCCGTATTCGTTGTCTGCGTCGTTCGACATGGTGTTCAGCTCTCTGGTCGTTCTAGCCGCTAGCCGCTAGACCCTAGCCGCTAGTTAGTGCGTGTGGTGCGTCAACGCCTTGGCCAGTCCTTCGTCGTGGAGCGGCAATAACGGACGCCCCTTCAACTGGGCGGCAAACAGCATCACGAACACGCCGCCAAGGGCGATGGGCAGCGCGATGTCGATGAGGCCGACCGAGAGGCCTTCGTGATGGAACTCAGGCGCGACATGCCAGTAGTAGTCGACCACCCGGATAGCCACCATCCACGAGGCGATCAGGCTCAACCGGCGCCAATCGCGCTTGATGTCGCGCGAGAGCAACAACACGTAGGGCAGCACGAAGTGGAGCGCCACGAGTGCCCAGCCGACAAACTGCCAGCCGTTCTGCGCGCGGACCCAGTAGTGCGGAATCTCTTCCTGCGTGTTGGCCGAGTAGATGATGAGGAACTGCGAGAACGACAGGTACGCCCACAGCATGATGAAGGCGAAGAGCAACTTGGCCAGGTCGTGGAAATGCGAGGGGTTGATGACCTTGTCGAACGGGGCTTCTTTCGACAGCATCACCAGCACGGCAATCGAGAAGCCCAGCGCCGAGAGGGCTTGGCCCACGATGTAGAGCAGCCCCCACATGGTCGAGAACCAGTGCGGGTTGATCGACATGGTCCAGTCGACCACGGCAAACGTCACCGTCAGGCCAAACAGCAGCAAGCCGCCGCCCGACAGCGCCGCCATTTTCTTCGCCAGGGCCGGGTCGCCAGTGCGGTCCTGTTCGGCTGACCACTTGCTCAAAAGCGTGGCCATGGCGGTCCACACGGCGAAGTAGAACACCTGCCGCGCCAGAAAGAACGGCGTGTTCAGGTAGGCCACTTTGTCCCGGATCACCGGGTCACTCGCGGCGGCCTGCGGGTCGGTCCAGTGGTAGAGATGGTCCATGCCGAAGACGATGGGAATGAAGAGCACGGCCATGAACGGCAGCGTGCGGGTCGAGGCCTCGAGCACGCGGCGAATCACGAGCCCCCAGGCGCCGCCCGTGAGGTGCTGCAGCATCAGCAGCGCCAGGCTGCCGAGACCAACGCCGGTCCAGAACACCCACGCCACCAGGTACGCCTCGTAGAAGCGGTCGGCGCCGGACATGGTGAAGCCCAGGCCCGTCAGCACGGCGCCCACGACGGCGGCGATCATCGCCTTGTTCTGGAAGCCCGAGACGCTCGCGGGCGCGCTGTATGTTTCCGCAGTCATGTCTAGTGTTCCGCCTTCTTCGCAGGCTCGGTTCCGGCCGCGGCGTGCGAGGCCGCCGGAGCGTCGAGCCGGCCGCGGTCGGCCGCGGGCACGTCGCCGACCGTGGCGTTCTGGCTGAGCTGCAGTGCGCGCACGTAGGCGGCAATCAGCCAACGGTCCCGCGGAGGAATCTGGTCGGCGTACCCCTGCATCGCGCCGAAGCCGTTGGTGATCACGTCGTAGAAGTACCCTGGGGCGATCTGCCGCAGCCGATCCTGGTGATAGGTCGCAGCCTGCCGCAGCCCGCGCTGCACCACCATGCCCTTGCCGTCGCCGAGTTGGCCGTGGCACGGCGTGCAGTAAATGGTGAATCGATCCCGCCCACGGTCCAGGTCACTCACCGTGACGGCAAACGGGAAGGTCGGTGCGAATTCGCCGTCGATCTTGCCGGTGTAGAAGTGGTCGTCGTCGCGCAGTTGGCCGCGGGCCACGGTGCCCGGAGGCAGGTTGCGCGAGGCGCGGCCGTCGGCAAACGAGGCGTTGGCCTCGTAGACCTCGTAGTTCGGGCCGTTGTGCATGTCTTGACGGCAACCGGCGACGGTCACCAACGCGAACACCACGGTCCACACCCGACGCCTTCCCGCACACGCGGAAACGGAAGACGTCGCGCCGCCGCGAAGCGGCGGTCGGAAGGCACTGCCGGTGGCGACGCGGAGCGTCCCCAAGCCAGCGCGGAGCATCGACATCCGTCCATTACTCCGCAACGTCGTACACTCCCTTCGCGCCAAGGCCCTGCAGGAACGTGCCTGTCTGTTCCTTGGCGAAGTGCGCGTCTTCGGCCTCGATGACGAGAAAGAACTTGTCCGACGACGCCAGCGAGAACCGCTCCACGTTGAACACCGGGTGATAGGGCTGCGGCAGGCCGTTGAGCGCAATCATCCCGATGGCCGCGGTGAGCGCCGAGAAGAGAATCGTCAGCTCGTACGACGGAATGACGAACGACGGCCAGGTGGCCAGCGGCCGTCCGCCGACGTTCATCGGATACGCGATGGTCGAGGCCCAGTACTGCAGCGTGAAGCCGGTGGCCATGCCGGAGAACGCCATGAAGAGCACGAGCTTCGGCAGGATCGTGCGCTTCTTGTGGATGATGTCGTTCAGCTCTTCGATCGGGATGGGCGTATACGCCTCCATCTTGGAGTAACCCGCGGCTACTGCCTTGATCGATGCGTCGACGATGCCTTGCGCCGAGTCGAACTCGGCCATCAGCCCGTAGAGCCCCGTCTTGTCTGTGTTCACCTGCATGACTGGAATCCCGCCTAGTGGCCCGCGCCGTGGCCGCCGTGGCCGTGAGGCACGTGCACCTTGGCTTCAGGCAGCAGCGTGCGCACCTCGAACATCGAAATCATCGGCACAAAGCGCATGAACAGGAAGAAGAGCGTCACGAAGAGGCCGATGGTTCCGAAGAACATCATGAAGTCCCACCGCGTCGGGGAATACATGTCCCACGACGAGGGCACGAAGTCGCGGTGCAGCGACGTCACGATGATGACGAACCGCTCGAGCCACATCGCCAGGTTGACGATGAGCGACAGCACGAAGATCAACTTCAGATTCTGCCGCACGCTCTTGAACCACAGCACGTGAATGAGCACGGCGTTGATGAAGATGAGCAGCCAGTAGGCCCAGCCGTACGGGCCGGTCATGCGATTCCACAGCATGAAGCGCTCGTAGGGATTAGCGCTGTACCAGCCGAAGAACGCCTCCATGCCGTAGCCGTAGGCCACGATCAGGCCGGTGGCCAGCATCACCTTCGCCATGTTGTCGATGTGACGCATGGTGATGAGGTGTTCGAGCCGGTAGGCCGAGCGAATCGGAATGGCCAGCGTGAGCACCATCCCGAATCCCGAGTAGATGGCACCCGCGACGAAGTAGGGCGGGAAGATGGTGGCGTGCCAGCCGGGAATGACCGATACCGCGAAGTCGAAGCTCACGACGCTGTGCACCGAGAGCACCAGCGGCGTCGACAAGCCTGCCAGGATCAGGCTGGCCACTTCGTAGCGGTGCCAGTGCCTGGCGGAGCCGCGCCAACCCAGGGCCAGCGTGCCGAACACCATCCGCTTCACGTTCGACGTGGCCCGGTCGCGCATCGTGGCAAGGTCGGGAATCAAGCCGACGATCCAGAACACCACCGAGACGGTCGCGTAGGTTGAAACCGCGAACACGTCCCAGATGAGCGGGCTGCGGAACTGAGGCCAGAGGCCCATCGTGTTCGGATACGGGAAGAGCCAATAGGCGGCAAGCCACGGACGGCCGGTGTGGAGCAGCGGGAAGAGCGCGGCACAGGCCACCGCGAAGATCGTCATCGCCTCCGCAAAGCGGCTGATCGACATACGCCACTGCTGTTTGAAGAGCAGCAGGATGGCCGAGATCAGCGTGCCGGCGTGACCGATGCCGATCCACCACACGAAGTTGATGATGTCGAAGGCCCATCCTACCGGGATGTTGTTACCCCAGATGTAGATGCCCTTGAGCAGGAGGTAGCCGATGGCCAGCTGCAACGCCGAAAGGCCGGCCAGGCCGATGAGGAGGCCGACGACCCAACCGAAAGAATAGCGCTTGCTGAGCGGTATCTGGGCGACGGCTTCGGTAATCGTCTCGTAGTCCTGACCCGCCCCGAGCACGGGGTTGTCAAGGGTCGCGGCGGACGACTGTGCGTGGACGTGCTGCGCCATTTAGTGCTCGCTCTCGGTCGAGGCCGCGTCGTGAGCCTCGGCGTGCCCGCCCACGGTCGGGTTCGACGGCAACGCGGGGTTCGGATTGCGGACCGCCGCGAGGTAGGTCGTGCGGGGCCTGGTGTTCAGTTCCGCCAGCATCGAGTAGTTGCGTGGGTTCGCCTTCAGCTTGGCCACGCGGCTGGTCGGGTCGTTGAGGTTGCCGAACGTGATGGCCTGACTGGGGCACGCGGCTTCGCACGCCGTGACCACTTCGCCGTCGCGAATGTCGCGATCCTCGCGTTTGGCGTCGATGCGCGCCGAGTTGATCCGTTGCACACAGTAGGTGCACTTCTCCATGATGCCGCGGCTGCGCACCGTGACGTCGGGATTGCGCTGCATCTTGAGCGACGGGGTCTCCCAGTCCTGATACAACGTGAAGTTGAACCGGCGCACTTTCCAGGGGCAGTTGTTCGAGCAGTAGCGCGTGCCTACGCACCGGTTGTAGACCATGTCGTTCAGGCCTTCAGCCGAGTGCACCGTCGCCGCCACCGGGCAGACCATTTCGCAGGGCGCGTTCTCGCACTGCTGGCAGGGCATGGGCTGGTAATAGGTATCGGGGTTGTCGATATCGCCCGAGTAGTACCGGTCGACGCGGAGCCAGTGCATCTCGCGGCCATTGCCGAACTGATCCTTGCCAACCACCGGGATGTTGTTCTCGGACTGGCACGCCACCACGCACGCATTGCAGCCCGTGCAGGTGTTGAGATCGATGGCCATGCCCCACGAGTAGCCCGAGTATTCCCACTTCGGATACAGCGTGAGCCCGTCGGAGAGCTTCATGTGCTCCATCTCGTGGGCAAACGCGGGATTGGCCTTGTACTTCTCGAGGTTGGTCGACCGCACCAGGTTGCGGCCTTCGATCGACCAGTGGTCCTGCGTGCTCACGAGCTCGTAGGTGCCACCCGTCTTGGCGACTTCGGCCGCGCCGAACCACGGCGCGGTGCTGCCACGCAGCGCGTAGGTGTTCACGCCAACCCCCGAGCCGACGCGGCCGGCCCGCACGCGCCCGTAGCCGACAGCAATCGTGATGGCGTCGAGCGCGTGACCCGGATCGATCCAGACCGGCACGTCGAGAGTGCGGCCGTCATGCGTGACCTTCAGTAGGTCGCCGTTCTTCACCGCCAGGCGCTCCGCGGTGCCCGGACCAACCAGGGCCGCGTTGTCCCAGGTGAGCTTGGTGACCGGCTTGGGCAGTTCCTGCAGCCAGCCGTTGTTGGCGAAGCGGCCGTCGTATACCGACGCGTCGCGCTTGAACACCACCTCGAAGGCCGGGACGGCGGTGACGCCGGCCAGGCCGGCGTTCCAGCCTGCCGCCAGCGCAACGGTCGAGGCCGCGAAGGCCGAACCGTCGATGTAGCCATCGTGCAGCCAGCGGCGCCACTGCTTCTCGAAAGTGACGGCGGACGTGGCCATCGGTTCCGCGGGGGCAGTGACCGCCGCCGGTGCGGCCGGCGTCAGCACCGCGGCGGAGGCCGCCGTGTGGGCCATCCAATACTCGCGTACCACGTCGTAGCCGGTACGCTCGGTGCGGTCGCTCAGCGTGGCAACGACTTCGTGCGGCGACCTGCCGCCGTTCATCGGCTGCAGCAGCGGCTGCACGATCGACACGGTGCCATCGAGACTGCGCGCATCGCTCCACATCTCGAGGTAGTGCGTGGAGGGCACGTGCCACTGGCACTGCTCTGCGGTCTCGTCGTAGAAGAGGCCGGAGTGAGCGCGCAGCGCCACTTTCTTCAGTGCGTCGCCGAATTTCCAGTCGGCCGGCGCCGTGAACACGGGATTGGCTTCGCCAATCATCAGCAGCGCCTGCACGCGGCCGGCGTTCATGTCCACGACCAGCTGCCGCATCGCCGCGTGCTGTTCCGACGCGACGGCTTCCGCGGTGGGCAGGTAGGTCACGGTCTGGCCGGCGTTGCCGAGCAGGTCGTTCATCGCGTGCGCGACGGCATGCACGGCGGGCGGCTGGCCCTCACCCGCGACGACGAGCGATGTGCCCCGATGCGCGGCAAGATCCTTGGCGATGGCGGCCACGAAGGCCTCCGTGCCGGCCGGCGCCGCCCCGGCGATGCCGGTGACGCCGAGCGCGGCGGCCACCGCGCGGGCGAAGGCATCGACCTGGCTGGCCTTCATGGGCACACGGTGGTCGGCGCGTCCGCCGGTGACCGACGGCGTCGCTTCCGCCACGTAGAGCCGGCTGAAGCGGTCGGGATTCGCGTCGAGACGGCGGCGCGAGGCGAACGCGCGCGCGTACTTCACGCCAAACGCGTTTTCGGCCGCCAGGAAATCAGCGTCGAGCGACAGCACCACATCGGCCTTGGTGAAGTCGTACACCGGCTCGACGTAGCTGCCAAATGCGAGGCGGGCGCCGGCCCGAAGGTGGTCGCGCGTGGTCGGTTCCCATTGAATCCACTTCGCGTCGGGCAGTGCGGCGAGAATCTGCTGGATCTGCGCGGCCAGCGTCGGCGAGTTGACTGTCTCGGTCACGATCCGCAGGCCCGCGCCTCTGCTCGCGGCCTGTGCCGACAGCGCGCCGCGCATCGCCGCGACAAACCCGTTCCACGGACGAATTTCACCAAGCTCGGTGATCGCGCTCGTGCGGTCGGGATCGTAGAGCGTGAGCACCGAGGCCTGCGCAAACAGGTCGGTGCCGCCACGGGTCGCCGGATGATCGGGGTTGCCTTCGATCTTGGTAGGGCGGCCTTCGTGGCTCTCGACGAGCAGGCCCGTCGCCACGCCACCAAGCGACATGGCCGTGGCGTAGAAGAGCGGCTTGCCGGGCACGAGCTCTTCCGGCTGCCGTACATACGGCACGATGAGCTCTTCGGGCTGCACGGTGCATCCCGTGACGCCGGCGAGCGCCAGCGACGCGCTCATCAGCTTCAGGAAGTTCCGGCGACCGACGGGGTCGTTGAATTCGGAGGCGTTGGCCGGGAACTCGCGGTGCAGGAACTCCTTGAACTCCGGAGTTTCCGCAACGGCTTCCAGGCTGCGCCAATACTGTGGACCGCTGGCGTCCTGAAGCTTGGCGCGAATCGCGTTGAGATCTAGCTGCTCTGCACTCATCGTTCTGAATCCGTGCCGCGCGTGGGTGCGGCGTCCACCACTACGTGCCGGCTAGCGATGGCACACCGAGCAGTTGGTCAGGCTTTGAATCTTGTACTCGGTCACAAGCTGTGGCCCGAGTTCCTCTTGCGCTACCGCCGGCTGGTATCCCATCGTGAGCACTTCCGAGCGCGGCCGGACGTACTTCTCGGGATTGCGATGGCAGTTGATGCACCATTCCATCTGCAGCGAGTTCTGCTGCCGCATGAGCGGCATCTTGTCGACGCGGCCGTGGCACGTCTCGCACCCCACACCCTTCTTCACGTGGATGCTGTGGTTGAAGTAGACGAAGTCGGGCAGGTCGTGCACGCGCCACCACTTGAGCGGTTTGTCGTCGCGGAAACTCGCGCGGACGGGCTCGAGATACGGACTGGTCGACCAGATCTGCGAATGGCAGTTGATGCAGGTCTTGGTGGGGGGAATGCCGGCTGACGACGACACTTCAACGGCTGTGTGGCAGTAGCGACAGTCGATGCCGATCCCACCCACATGGTGCTGGTGGCTGAACTGCACGGGCTGATCTTTGTATTTGTTCGCCGTGGTCACGAAATCGGACCGCTGCAAGACCGGCAATGCCGCCCCAAGGGACGCCACGACGCCAAGCACCACGACGATGCTCGCCTTCGACCAGATGTTCGAGCTTTTCGGAAAAATCTGCGACATGAGCCGTCGTTTCAGCAGTCGCCGGACTGCTTCCTCCCCGCAGGGTGCGGGCACACTTTACACGGGATCGTGCCGTTCCCCAACTCGCTGCGGCGCGCTGGTGCGGGTGAGCAGGAAGGCCGTCGTCCAGTTTGTGAAAACTTTCGCAAGCCGATTTGTACCAGAAAGCCAAACAAAGGACAAGGCGTCGAAGTGGTCGTATCTCCTGGAAAAATCTGAAATGTTTTGTCAAATAACCAAATGTATCGGCGCCGTGTACTCGCCGAGAATTTCGCCACGCCCACGTTTGCCGAGTGTGGTCGGCCAGGCACCAGGATGCCCAAACTTGGCGCTTGACACAGTCACGCCGTCAGGCACATAACTCGCGGTATCCCGCCTCGGCTGATGCGCCTCTGGCCGCCACGCCCTCCAGCGAATGTTCTGGCGACGGCCGTACCGCTTCCGGCGACGTTGACCGCCCGGCCGGTCACGGCTGTCAGCGATGGGGAGCCCGCGACTCGCTAACCGTTTGCCCGTTATTCACGGTTCTGCCGAAAGCACGCACTATGTCCGACCGAAAGTACCGCCAGCACGGCTACCAGGACGACGACCGTGACCGCAGCCGCCCCAGAAGCGATGCCCCTGGCGGCGACCGCCGGCCCGAGCGCGAACCCGGCGCCCCCGCAGGCACCCGGCGCATGTCGTCTGAGGGCGCCAAGAATCCGCGGATGATGGGCTACCGGCAGGTGGGCAAGTGCGCCCGCTGCGGCACACCGGTCGAAGGCGAGATTCTCTCGCTCAGCAAGTGCGAGAAATGCGGCGAGGCGCTGCACGCGTGCGTGCAATGCGTGCACATGGATCCCAGCGCCCGATTCGAGTGCAGCGAGACGATTCGCGCGCGCGTGTCTCCCAAGGACGGCGCCAACAGCTGTGAGCTCTATGCCGCGCGCACCAGCTGGGAGCGCGAGACGAGCAGCACGCCCGCGCCAGTCTCGCCGACGAGCTCGGCGCCCGAGTCGGCCTCGGGCGCCAAGAAGGCGTTCGACGACCTGTTCAACTTCTAGGCGTCGTCAACCCTGCCCGGGGCTGCCCCCGAAGGGTACAATCCCTTCATGGCCCTTCTTACCGACCAGGACCGCCAGACCATTACCGCACACCTTGCGCCGATCTCGAAGCGAGTCGACGTGCTGCTCTTCACGCAGACGATTGGCGGCAGCGAGAGCGGCCTCATCGCCAAACAGGTGGTTGACGAAGTCGCCTCGCTCAACGACAAGATCACCGTCGTCGACAAGAGCTTCGTGCTCGACACCGAGGACCGCGCCAAGTACGGCGTCGACAAAGCACCGGCGCTCGTCGTGCTGGCCGACGGCGCCGACACCCGCATCCGGTTCTACGGCGCCAATACCGGCTACGAGTTCGTGTCACTCATCGAAGCGGTCCTGCTGGCGGGCACGGGCAACCTCGAACTAGAACCTGAGTCGATCGCCGCGCTCGCGGCGGTCGACAAGCCAATGCACATCCAGGTCTTTTCGACACCCACTTGACCGCACTGTCCCAGGGCGGTCGTCCTGGCACACAAGATGGCGTACGCAAACCCCAACATCACGGCGGATGCCGTCGACGCTCAAGAGTTCATGGATCTCTCGCGACGCTACCGCGTGACCGGCGTGCCGAAGACCATCGTGAACGAGACCATCGAGATCATGGGCGGGCTGCCCGAGCCCGAGTTCGTGGAAGCGGCGCTGCAGCCGCCTGGCGCGCCAGGCAGGTAACTAGCGCTCGGCCTCACGGGTCCGCTCGTCGGCGCGCGGGTGCGTCGACAGAAACCCCGGCACGCTCGAGCCGTGCTCTTTTTCCATGCGTGTCAGGAAACGCACGAAGTGCGCGCGGTCCACGCCCGTGGCATCCATCAGCGTGAAGCCCACGCGATCGGCTTCGAGCTCGAAGGCGCGTGAGTAGCGGGCCTCGAGCAGGAACGCCGGCAGCGCCGCGGCGTACGACGAGAGCGACAGCACGTCACCGACCACCGCCGCCACGAGCACGCCGGCCGCCGAGGTCTGCAGGACGTGGCGCATCGTGTGGCGCCCGGTGAGGTGACCAATTTCGTGGGCGAGCACGGCCACGATTTCGTCGTCGTGTTGCGCCGTCTTCTCGAGTTCGTCGAGCAGCACGACGGTGCCGCCCGGCAGCGCAAACGCGTTGGGGCCAATGGCCGCACTGGACCGGAACTGCAGCGTGAAGTCCGCGTCGGGTCCGGCCGCTTTGACGAGAGCCGCAAACCGGTTGGTGAGCACCTGGCGACGGGCCTCGGGCAACCCCGAGGGCTGAAGCGCGAACCGATCGAGCGTGGCGAGCGCCTGGGCGCCCATCTGACGTTCCACCGCCGGGTTCATGCGCTGCGCGACGACCTTGGCGGCCGCGGGCACGCCGTAGACGATGCTGCCCCACACGAGCACGAGCAGCGCCCCCGCAGCCACCAGGGCGGGCGCCCAGCGCACCTCCAGCTCGTTCACCCAGCGTTCCATGCGCGCAGGCGCGTCGGCAGGCCCGGGCAACTCGAACTCTGGCGACACGATACAGCTTGCGCCCCCCGGCAGGTCGAGCCGACGCGGCAGGTCGCCCAGGCGCGGTTCAAGTCGTACGGCCGCGAGGGGAAACGCGGTAGCCAGGTCGTCGCTCTCCAGATACAACAGCCCGTCGGCCACGCGCATGCGCACAGGTCGCGCGCTCGAGGTCTGCCCGTCGTGGTACGTGCCGGTGGAGGCGGTCATAGGCCGAAGTCGAGGTCCATCGCGTCGGTCAGTTCCGCGCCGGTGGCCGCAGCGTCGAGACCGCCGTCGAGTGCGGAGCTCACGAGCGAGCCACCCGGGATGAGCGCGAGCGAGTCGGCGCGATACCGCGCCAGTCGGATTCGAGCCCACGGCACGCCCAGACCCAACGTGAGGGCGATACCGAGGAGGTTCGAACCATAGAGCCAGATCATCTGGCGCGAGCGGAGCCGGCTTTCGAAGCGGTGGCGATCGAGGAGCGTGTGGTTCCACACGAGGTTTTCAAACGCCGTGCGCACCGCGACGACAGTCACGCCTACGCCAGCGTAGAGCAGCGCCACGGCGAACAATACGCCCGGCCCCGGGTTCGACTCCGGCCGGCCGAGGCCCTCGACGACCGCCGCGCCCATGAAGGTGGCGACTCCGACCGCAAACCACAGCAGCAGCGCTAGACCGGCAAGGACATAAATGCGGTAGACGGGCCAGGTCGACAGATCCAGCCCGAACTGCGAGCGGCCGTGGCGGCTCTCGCTCACGAAGTACTCGCGCTGCCGTTTCATGACCAGGGGATACGTCAAGCCCAGCGTGAAGGGTACGGTCATCGGGAGGAGCAGGAACACACGGTAGGCCTCGGACTCGAGCCCATCGAAGCCGAAGCGGATCCCGCCGTATGACGAATTCGCCGCCCTGAACCGGAACGCCCGCACGAACACGATCGGCATCAGCACGGCCAGCGGCAGATACAGCGCGCTGGCCGCGAGTGGCGCAACCTGACCGAGCACGGCCAGCGCCATCACCACGGCGTACGCAATGAGGCGGCCCTTGAGAATCGCGATCGGCGACGCGTGATAGCCGAACCCGAGACCGTCAAGCGATGTGTGCCCGTAGAAATATCGCAAGCGTCGAACCTTGGCCCACGCCGAGTAAATGCCCAGCGTGACGACGCTGAGCAGCAGGTTGACGATCCAGATGCGGAAATACTCGCCCGCAGTGCCCGTGAAGGAGAACGGCCTGGGACCGAGGTCGACGGGCGGCACAGGGGGCACCGGCGGAACGGCGTCCGGCGGTTCGATCATTCTGGCCGTAGTGTACGCGAGAGCGTGGGTCGGCCGAACTCGCGCCAGGAGCGCGACGTCCGGCTTGCGAACACGCATGCGTCGTTCGATCGTCGACCGGCGGCTGCCGATTTCAGCGTCGTAGGGTCACGCACGAACCGGACGCCATCCCACCCCGACCATCAGCTCGAAGCGAATCCCTTCGAACGGCTCCGCGCCCGGTGGCAGCGGGCCGGTCGCATCACCCAGCAGCATCAAGGGGAGGAGGCCATCTTTGACGACCCAGGGCTGAATGCACGCGATGGGCGTGGTGGCGGCCCACTGCCAGGCCTCGTCGATGGACGCGAACCTGGCCAGGCGCATCAGCGTGACCCACGTGGGCGGAGGCAGCACGATCTCGCCACGTTCCCCGCGTGCCACCGCTTCAAGCGGCGTCAGCCAGTCAAGCGCGGTGGTCTCGCCGTGGTCGTGCGACGCCTGCTGGCCCGCGGGCACCCGCGCCAGCAGGAAGCGCGTGTCGTACCGGCGACTCTCGATCTCAGGTGTGACCCAATGCGCAAACGGCATCACCGCGTCGAGCGCCACGCGCAGGTTCCGCTCGGCCAGGTGGTGCACGAACGACGAGGTCGCGGGCAACGACGCGCGGACCGCGGCGGCCGTGGCGTCGTCGGCCATGGCGCCACTGGCGTCGCGCGCGAGCAGCACGCCAGCCTCTTCCAGGAGCTCGCGAATGGCCGCCACCCGGTAACGGGCCTCGTCCGCGGGCGCGAGATCGGCCAGGCGGCCCAGCGTGCCGAGCCCATCGCACGCCGCCACGGGCTGCGCCGTGTCCGTGTCATCGACGCGTCCGCCCGGAAACACGTGGGCGCCGGCCATGAAGGCCACCTGGTCATTGCGCCGCACCATCAACACCTCAAACGGCGTCTCGTTGGCCGGACGCAGCACGATGACCGTGGCGGCCGGCCGCGGGGTCACGGGCGAGGGCGTGGTCATCGGGGTGCAGACATTCTGCCACCCTTCACGCGCGACGCACGCACGCGGTCGAGCACCACCACCGCTTCGACGTGCGGCGTGTGCGGAAACATGTCGACGGGCTGTACGGCCACGACCGCGTAGCCCGCCTGCAGAATCGCTGGCAGCTCGCCGGCAAGCGACTCGGGATTACACGACACATAGATCACGCGGGCCGGCGCGAGCCGGCCAAACACGCCGTCGATCACCGCGGGCGGACATCCCTGGCGTGGCGGGTCGAGCACCACGGCATCGAACGTCTGGCGGGCCACCATTGGCAGGGCATCTTCCACGCGCCCGCCGATCAGCCGCACGGTGCGCGGATCGAGCCGGTTCACGTCGAGATTGCGTGCGGCATCCGCCACCGCGTGCGGGTTCTCTTCCACCGCTGTGACCTGATAGCCGCTGGCGGCAAGCGGCACACTGAAGAGGCCGCTGCCTGAATAAAGGTCGAGCACGCGCGTGGCCTCGTCGGGGATGTGCGCCAGCACGAGGTCGACGAGTGCCGCCGCGGCCGTGGGATTGGTCTGGAAGAACGCGGTGGGCGACACCAGGAACGTCGCGCCAATGTGCCGTTCGCGGACGTGCGCATGACCATCGACCCGCAGCGTCTCGCGTCCCACCATGTAGGACGACGGCCGGTCGTGGAGGTTGACAAAAAAGCCGTCGGGCCGGTCGACCGACGCCAGCAGCGCGCGCACAGGCTGGCGCAGCGACGGCGCGTTGCGCGTGACGACCAGCATAGCCACGGCATCGCGCTCGTCGGCGCTCGTGCGGACGATCACGTGACGCAGCACGCCGGACAGGTCAGGGCCCGCGGCCGGCACCCGCGCCCGCACCAGCTCGTCGCGCAGCCGGAAGGCGATGCGGTTGGCCCGCGCGCTGTGCACGGGACACTCGGTCACGGGCACCACCGTGCGGCCACCAGCTGCGTAGTGGCCCATCACAAGCGCGCCGTCGGCGCCTCGGTCGAAGACAAACGCCGACTTGTGGCGGAAGTGCCACGGCATGCCGTCGTCGCCGACGGGCATGGGCACGACCGCGTCAACCGGCGGCAGGTCCCGGTCCACGCGGCGCAGCAGCGCCTCGAGCGCGTCGCGCTTCTGCGCGAGTTGTTCGGCGTAGGGCACGTGCTGCCACTGGCAGCCGCCGCAGCGCCCGGCGTGCCGGCAGCGCGGCGTCACGGCGCCAGCAGGCACACTACTTGACGCCGAGCAGTTCGACCTGGAATACCAATGCGGCGTTGGGCGGGATGTCGCCGCCGGCGCCGCGCGCGCCGTAGCCCATATTGGACGGGATGGTCAGGATCCGCGTCCCGCCGACCTTCATGCCGGCCACGCCCTGATCCCACCCGGCAATCACCTGGCGTGCGCCGAGCGGGAACTCAAACGGCTCGTTGCGGTCCTTTGAGCTGTCGAACTTCTTGCCGTGCTTGTCGGCGGCGGTGGGGTCGTAGAGCCAGCCGGTGTAGTGCACCGACACGGTCATGCCGGGCCGGGCCTCGGCGCCGGTGCCCACCTCGGTGTCGTCCTTCACGAGAGCGCTGACATCGGCCACTTGAGTCTCCACTGGAGCAGGGGCGGCCGCGGCCGCAGGGGCGCTGGTGGTGGGTTCGGCTGCCTTGGGCCCGCCGCCACCGCACGCGATGAATGAGATCGACAGAACCACAGGAGCGAGATGTGATGCACGCATCCCCTGATCATCCTTCTCCGCACGGGTCGAGGTCAACGCAGCGACGAGGTCGCGCTCAGCGCGCGACGCATCTCCGACGCCACCCACGGGGCTTCCTCGGCCTTGAGGATGGGCGAAGCCGACGGGCTCAGCAGGTTCAGCCCTTCGGTCTTGCCGATGTAGACCGCGTTCTCGAGCCGCACCACCTTGCCATACTCGGGACGCGAGTAGGTGCGTGGAACGGGCCGCAGCCCGCGCCAGACGCGCACGGCATCGCTCGTGATGGCCACCTTGCGCACCCGGGTCGACCACGTGGCGAAGGCGAGGGGACCGAGCACCCACGACCCGAGCGCCCATTCGATCGGATAGCCCGCCACCAGGTCCGAGGCATAGGGTACTGCGGGAATCCACGACACGAAGGCCGACAGTTGCGGCATGCCGATGGCCTCCGGCAGCAGGCGCACCGACGCCAGCGCCACGCCCACACTGCCCAGCCAGAAGACGACGGCAAGATAGAACGTGATGGGCAGTCCGTAGCTGATCGTCGTCGTGCCGCTCAGATGCTCGACCTCGATTGACGTGGCGGCCGGGCGCGACACGACGAGATCGCTCTCGCCGGCGTCTTTGCCCAGCGCGCCGGCGGCGGCGGCCCAAACGTCGCTGGGTGTGGCGTCGCCTCGGGCCAGGACCTGGCCGAGCTCGCCCCCGGGCTCGACGGCGGCGTCGCGCTCGAGGAGCTCGTCGTCGACGCCCTTGGTCCAAATGCGCGTGTTGAGATCCAGCTCGTGGATGACGCCTTCGGCCAGCGCGAAATGCGCGGCCATCTCCTGAATGGACTCGAGCGACGTCGTCGTCGCGATGCCTGGCTCGAAGAGGGCGCGGCCGTAGTGCACGCCGATGTAGGCGCGGTTGTTCTTGAAGGCCAGAAACACCGGCTTCCCGGCCCGCTGCCGCAGCGCCAGAATCTGCTCCATCATGGCCGGCGTCAGGATGTACCGCGCTTCCACTTCGTCTGACGCGAACACCGCAAACGCCTGCTCGAACGCAGGGTTCTCGAGCGCCACCTTCGTCAGCGACGCACGGCTGCCGAGTTGACTCGACGACGCGTCCTCGGGTTGGACGATCGTCACGCCCCGCAGCGTCTTGTTGAAGTCGAGATGGAAAAACAGGCCGTGGAACACCACGACGGTCGACTTGTTCTTGCCGCCCGTGGAATAGGCACTGCGGACCTCCGCTGCTTCAAACGGGGTCTGCCCGATGGTGCCGTGCACGCGGTCGTCGCTGACACATCCGCCGCGCGGGTTGAAGAGCCCGGGTTCTTCGAAGTCTGCCTTCGCCACGCCTTCTGCCGGCGAGTAGATTGCCGAGGGGCTCACGATCTTGAACACCTCCGACACCACCTCGTTCTTGAAGCGGCTCTTGTAGTTGCTGTAGGCGATGTATCCCGGAATCAGGAACTTGAAGCCCGCAATCAGGACACCCCCGAAGATGAGTCCGAATGTGAGGATTCCCGTCAGGAAGGCGAAGCCCGAAGGCAGCACGAGCGCGACGACGTCGCTCAGAAAGAACAGGGCGAAGGGGATGCCGATGCACAGCAGACCCTTCGTCAGGTAGCCCTTGAGCGACAGGCGGAGCGACTCGAGCGCGGCAATCCGGGGCTCGAGGGTGGTGGCATAGAGCTCGGCGATGCGCGCTGGAGTGGTCATGCCTGCTAGGCCTTCGTATTGGGCACGACGCGTTCGGCCGCCGACGCCTCAAAGAGCGGTTTGCGCGAGAACCCGAAGGTGCTGGCAAGCAGATTGGCGGGGAACACCTCGATGGCGGTGTTGAGCGCGGTGACGGCGGCGTTGAACGTGCGGCGCGCCGCGGCGATCTGGCTCTCGACTTCGTTCAGAGAGCGCTGCAGCATCGTGACCGACTCGCTCGCCTTCAACTCGGGATAGGCTTCGGCGCGCACGATGAGTCCGCGCAGCATGCCCGACATCTGCTGATCGAGCGCCATGCGCTGCTCGGCCGACGCGCCCGGTGCAGTGGCCTGCTCGCGCATCGCGGTCAACTGCTCGAAGGTGCCGCGTTCGTGGCCCATGTACTCGCGCATCGCCTCCACGACCTTCGGAATGAGATCGCAGCGCTGCTTGAGCTGCACGTCGATTGACGAGAACGCGTTCTCGACGCCGTTCCGCAGGCGCACGAGCCGGTTGTAGAGCGACATGACGAACCCGAGCAGCACGACGACAACGGCGGCGAGGACGACGACGGGGGACATGGGAACCTCCTGGCTCAACGGGTAGAGCGCGATTATCCACGCTTCGCCCTCCTTGACAAGGGCAGACGCGGCCCAGCCGCCCGCGCCGGACCCCGCGTTCATGGTCGGCGGCCGCGCCGTGCACGACCCGCGGCGTCAGCGCCCCGCGCTCGCACGGCTCGATACAATATTGGCGAGGCCTTGCCATGACGCCGTCTACTACGCCCCTGCCGAACGGGCTCGCCGATCGATTCGCTGGCCTGCACCGCTTGATTGGCAACACGCCCCTCATTGCCGTGGATTGCCGGTACCGCGGCGAGCCGCGCGTGATCTACGCCAAGCAGGAGTCGCTGAACTTCACTGGCAGCATCAAGGACCGGATGGCGGTCTTCATCCTCGAGCAGGCCTACCGCGACGGCCGGATCCAGTCGGGCGCGCGCATCGCCGAAGCCACGAGCGGCAACACCGGCATCTCGTTTGCTGCCGTGGGCCGGTCGCTGGGCCACCCGGTGACGATCTTCATGCCCGACTGGATGAGCACCGAACGCATGGCGATCATCGCGAGCTTTGGTGCCGAGATCGTGCCGGTCAGCGCGGCGCAGGGCGGCTTTCTCGGCAGCATCCGCCTGTCGGAGGAGCTCGCCGCACGCGATCCCCAGGTGTTCCTGCCGTGCCAGTTCTCGAACCTGGCCAACGTGGAAGCGCATCGGCGCACCACGGGACCCGAGATCGTGGCGCAGCTTGCGCACGCGGGGCTGACGCCCGACGCCTTCGTGGCCGGCGTGGGCACGGGCGGCACCGTGATGGGCGTGGCCGCGTACCTCAAGGGTGTGAACCCGGCCACGCGCGTGCATCCCCTCGAGCCCGCCGAGTCGCCCACCATGTCCACCGGGCACAAGGTGGGCCGGCACCGGATCCAGGGCATCTCGGACGAGTTCATTCCGGCCATCGTGAAGCTCGACGCGCTTGACGCGATCGTGAACGCGAATGACGGCGATGCCATTCTGATGGCGCAGGCGCTGGCGCACCGCGGGCTGGCGCTGGGCATCTCGTCGGGCGCGAATTTCATCGGCGCGCTGAAGGTACAGAACGAGCTCGGGCCCGACGCGGTGGTCGTCACGATTTTCTGCGACAGCAACAAGAAGTATTCGAGCACCGACCTGTTGCGAAGCGAACCGGTGCGCGAAGGCTACCTGTCGCCGGATGTGGAGATCGTGGGCTTTCGCGCGCTGGGACGGGTTTGTTCCGCGTGCTTCGATGTAGATACGGCGGCCGGGGCGCAAGGTCTGGTCGCGCGGTAGCGCTACTTGCCTACGACTCCGAACGTCACAATCGGAAGAGCTTGGTGACCTTCACCACGACACTTCGATTCAGGATGGGCGGAGGAAAGCCCTTGTCGTTGGTGTCGCGGCCGTCGCTGTAGACGACAAACATCTCGCTGCCAGGGCGGTATTCCCAGCGGAACCGCACGTTGGCCGTCGTCGTCTTGGTCGCCGACTGGTACTGAACGAGCGCGGCCACGAACATGCGCGGCGAGATCGTATAGGTTACGCGGCCGCCAATCAGGTTCGTGTCGCCCGTGCCGTAAGGTGTGTCCACATGGTTGAACGACAGCGTCGGCTCCGCCGAGAACTGCGGCGTGAGCTCGATGCGACCACGCCACGACAGTTCGAGCAGAGTGCCGCCGTAGAACTCGCCCCCTGTGAGCGACACGAAACCAGAGATCTTGCGGGCCGCCGACAGCATGACGGTGGCACGACCCCGACGAAACGAGTAGTCGCCCGCGGGAATCGACACGCCCGGCGCCACGACAAACGACTGAGTGAGGTGCTCGAATGCGTCGCTGTACTCGATGTTGACCTGATCGCTCGTGTTGAACTCCGCGCGGAAGGTGGCCTGGGCCTCGCGCGATTCCACCATTCCACTGGTGCTTTCGTAGTAGTCCATGCTGCCCTCGAAGAACAGCTTGCGCACGCCGCGCAGAC
Organism: Acidobacteriota bacterium; assembly: GCA_031376505.1. Lineage (GTDB taxonomy): Bacteria > Acidobacteriota > Vicinamibacteria > Vicinamibacterales > UBA2999 > CADEFD01. The sequence goes on along the minus strand of JANMDX010000105.1, from coordinate 1,229 downwards.
GCTTTGGGCGCGGACTGAAGCGAGCCTGGCCATTCGACCGACGGAACGCCGTGCGGCGGACGAACCCGATCTCGGGGTTGAAGTTGTCGCCGACCAGTAGGTGCTCGACCTGCAGGCCCGTGCGATCGGCATTCCAGTTGAACGCGCCGCGGTAGCTTGAGTTCAGGCCGGTCTTGCCAGGCGTTGCCGTCGCGGCCCAATAGCCGGACATCGACAGATTGGTCTGGACGTTGAACAAGGCATCGGCGCCGTAGGCGAGGTTGTCGGCCACGCCCACGTTCGTCCCCGGTGCGCGCCGCGTTGCAATCACGCCCACCCGGCTTCGCCGCAGCACGTCCTTGTTGATGCGCAGCACCGAGAAATCCGTGGCCGGCGCAAGCGCCTCGACCGATTCTTCCGTTCGCATCTGCAGGGCTCCCACTTGAAACCCGTGGCTCCGCTCAAGCGCGCGGGCGCCAGCAAGAATGGGGACCGAAAAGCCGTTGCTGAGTCCTATGCGCCGGCTGTAAAAGACGAGTGGCGCTGGGTTGTTGCCACCCCCGCCGCCGCCGCCCCCACCGCCACCACCACCGCCGCCACCGCCGCCACCACCGAAGTTGCCGGCGCCGAAGTTGAAGTACTCCTGGCCTTCGAGAAAGAACTCGCGCTTTTCAGGGAAGAACAGACTGAACCGCGTCAGATTGACTTGTGCCTCGTCGTCTTCCACCTGGGCAAAGTCGGTGTTGTAGGTGAAGTCGGTCGAGAGGGACTGCGTGATGGCCCACTTCGCGTCGACGCCGACGACGGCGTTGAGGTCGTTGTCGATGGGCGGGGTCGCCAGGCGGTTGGTGATGGCCGACCCGAGCGCGTAGGGCTTGACGTCGACGTTGTGCAGCTTCACCGGCGTTTCGAGGCCAACGAGCGTGCCGGCCGACGACACTTTGCTGATGCCCCGGCGTCCGAACGACTGGGGAATCTGCGTGAGAAACGAACTCTCGTTCTTCTCGCGCACCAGCCGGCGGAAATTGATCCCCCAGAGAGTGCCGCCCTCCTTGAAACGCAGGGAGCGGAACGGGAACCGCATCTCGAGCGTCCACCCGCCGTCGAAATCGGCGGTGCGCGCGTCCCACAGACCGTTCCAGTTGGGGTTGAACTGCTCGTTGACCAGTTGCGAGTCGGCCAAGCCACCGAGTGGATTTACGTAGAAGGAGTAGGCGTTTCTCCGGTCGTAGAACGTGTCGAACAACACG
>JANMDX010000099.1:0-3880 GCA_031376505.1 Acidobacteriota bacterium | reverse complement strand
CACGCCCTGACCCGCGGCGCTACGGCAGCGCGAACATGAACACGGCGTGGCCCGCCGCCACCGACACATGCTGGCGGCCATCCACCAGGAACGTCGTGGGGTTCGAGCGCACCATCCCGCCCACTTGAAACTGCCAGAGTGGTACGCCACTCGTGGCGTTCAGCGCGTAGAAGTTCCCCTCGTTCGATCCGGAGAACACGAGACCGCCAGCCGTGGACAACACACCCGACCACGATGGGGACGGGAGCCTGAAGTCCCACACCTTGGCGCCGGTACGGGCATCCAGGGCACGAACGGCGCCCCACGCCTCATCGGCCAGCCGCCGTTCGCCGCCACCGGTAAACGGCTGTCCCGGCTCGTAGTCCACATCGGTCTTGTAGTAGTACGACCCCATCTCACGCACTGGCACGTAGAAGAGACCCGTGCGCGGACTGAACGAGGGACTCGGCCAATTGGTCGCACCCTGCAGGCTTGGGTAGACGAGGTTGCCCTCCGGCGTCGGGTCCGAGCCTTCCACGACACGCGGTCGGCCCTTGGGGTCGATGCCCTTGGCCCACGTCTGTTTGGCGTACGGCGCGGCGTGGAGGAACTCGCCGGTGACGCGGTCGAGCACGTAGTAGAAGGCGTTGCGATTGGCGGTGACGAGCGTCTTGCGCGGGCGGCCGTTGATCTCGAGATCGGCCAGCACCTGAATCTGATTGGCATCCCAGTCGTGCACGTCGTGCGGCGTGTACTGAAAGTACCACCGCATCTTGCCGGTGTCGGCATCGAGTGCGAGCACCGACGCGGTGTAGAGATTGTCACCTTTGCGGACATCGCCGTTCCAGTCCGGACCGGGATTGCCGGTGCCCCAGTAGAGCAGGTTCAGCGCGGGATCGTAGGAGCCGGTGAGCCAGGTAGCGCCCGCGCCGTTCTTGTAGCTCTCGCCGGCCCACGTCTCGACGCCCTTCTCGCCCGCCGTCGGCACAGTATAGGTGCGCCAGGCCAGCTTTCCGGTGGTCGCCTCGTAGGCGTCCACGAAACCGCGGATGCCGGCCTCGCCCCCGCTGATGCCCACGATGATCTTGTCCTTCACCGCGAGCGGCGCCATCGTGATCGAGTGGCCCGTGCCGTTGTCGGCCACCTTGGTCTCCCACCGCACGGCCCCCGTCGCGGCATCGAGCGCCACCACGGCGCTGTCGAGCGTGCCGACAAAGACCATGTCGTTCAGAATGGCGACGCCGCGGTTCGTGATCGGAAATCCGATGTTGCGCAGACTCGACGGCATCGGCCGCACGTAGCTCCAGATCGGCCGGCCGTTCTTGGGATCGAGCGCGGTGACCGTTGTGGGCGGTTCGGTCACGTACATCACGCCGTCGGCGACGATGGCCGACGTCTCGACCTGGCCGTTGCCGGCGACCTGATACACCCACGCTGGCTTCAGGTTGCCGACGTTGGCCACCGTGATCTGATCGAGCGACGAGAAGCGCTGCCCCGCGTAGCCGCCCGAGTACGTGAGCCAGCTGCCGGGCTCATTCTCCGCATCCACCAGGCGTTGAGACGGCACCTGCGCCGTCAACGCCACCACGCCCGCGCACGAGCACACCACCGCTGCCGTGAGTCGTTTCATCGCTGCCCCCGCAAGCTCGCCAGGTACGCCACCAGGTCGCCGAGGTCGACGGCCGGCACCGTGCTGTAGGACGGCATCAGACTGGCTCCCGCCTCGCGCCGCAGCTCGGCCAGGTCGGCCACGCGGAACGTGTGCAGCCGGCCGCCCACGTCCCGCACGTGCACCCAGAAGGCATCTTCGCTCACACGCACGCCGCGCACGGGCGCGCCCGTGGCCGGTCGCGCCGTGACCGTCACGTGCCCGTCGGGCACCCGCGCCGTCGGGGCCACGAGTGACTCGCGCAGATACGCCGGCCCGCGCTGCAGGCCGATGGCGGTCAGGTCGGGCCCAAGCGCACGGCCCTGACCCGCAACGACGTGACAACTCGCACAGCCGCGCTTCTGGTAGATGGCGAGTCCGCTCTGCGGATTGCCGGTGGCGGGCTCCCCTCCGGCGGCATTCAACGAGCGCACGAACGCCGCGAGTTGCCAGGTCCGGCGCACGCCGTTGGCGTCGCCAAAGCCCGGCATCAGACCGGGAATGCCGGCGCGCAGAATCGTGAGCAACCCGGCATCGTCGGGGGCCCGGACGAAGGTGGGCCGCAAGAGGGACGGGCCATACCCGCCGCTGCCGTCGATGCCGTGGCACAGCGCGCATTGAGCGTTGTAGAGCCGCTTGCCCTCGGTCAGGTCGGCGGCATCAGCGGCCGAGAGTGGTCGCGGCGACGCGCCGTCCTGCGCCAGCACCGAAGGCGCGGCACCATAGATGAGCAGCGTGACCACGGTCGCGACGAAGGCCGCGCTGCAGCCACCACGCCGTGCAGTGCCGATTCGAAACTGGCTGAACGCGGTCAGCATCGATCTGCCCTCCGTGGGTCCCCGGCGCCGCGGCGACCCGAGCCGCCCGCAGCGCGGAATCTACCACACCGGTGGGTCGCCCCGGCGGGCGCATCGATGCGGTCAGCCGAGAAGCCGCGTCGCCACCGCGACCACCGCCTGCACCAGCAGCGCGATGGGCGCGCCAACCACCAGAATGGCGACGGGCACGAGCACACCGACAAACAGGATCTCGAGGGCCGTCACGAACCATCGGCCAACCGTGGCGGCCGCACTGGACATCTCGGGCACCGGCGCCGCCGTGACCATGGTCGCAAATCCGGGCGTGGCGATGACGTGCGACGGTGCGGTGGTCATGCGAGCGACCCTCCTTCGGGCCAGAGCGGTGCGGAAACGATGGACAGCAGAGACGCGTCGCGGGCGAGAAGGGAGAGCAGCGAGAGCGGGGGCGCACGCGTGAGATGACAGCGACTGGCGTCTGCCAACGGGCGGCGGGCGCCACGTGGGTCACCCTGAGTGTACAGGAGATGGCGGGCCGCGTGTCGTGGCGCGCTGGGGTGCTGGCGCCTCGCACGAGAGGATAGGGCCCGCCGCGAATCGCACGCGAGCGGGCCCTGTGGCAAGCAGTCGCAGGGTCTCTACTTGGGCTCGCGGGCGCCCTCGCGCCCGTCGTCGTCACCCTCGTCCCCGCCGCCGGCGACGGTGATCTGGATGGTGCGGTCCACGCCGCTCGTGGGGTGCTGGATGTTGACCCAGGCGCGGCGCTTGTTGAACGGATCGAAATACAGACCCGTGAACTCCGAACCGAGCGTGCCATTCGACGCCCACCGCGCCAGGCCTTCGCCTTCGTCGAGCAGGTCGCCGTCCTGGTTCAGGTCGTTCGCAAACCAGATGTCGTCATCTACGCCGCCGTTGCGGTCTTCCACGATGTGGAGATTGCCGCGCGCGTCGACCGCGAGATTGTCGGGACTTGCCAGCCCCGTGCCGACGGCGCTCCCGGTGGCCAGGTCCACGGTCGCGCGGCTGGCAAACACCGAGATCGTGTTGGCCTGCAGGTCGAGCCGGTAGACCTCGTTGGTGGTCGTGGTGGCCACATAGAGGTACTCGCGGCCGCGCACCCGCTGGATCTGCAAGTCTTCTGGGCGCTGGTAGTCGGTGCCCTTGAACAGCGGAAGATCGGTGGTGTTTCGTCCGTCCACCGAGACCACGCCGTTGACATCGGTGATGACGATCGTGCCGGGCAGCCCCTGGCCCTGGCCGTTGGTAATCGGCACCCACGTGTAGACCCCCGTCGCATTCGGCGTCGTGCCGTTGCCGACGCGGAGCACGAAGGTCTGTCCGGCGGCAAAGTAGTCAGCCGTGCCGCGGAGCACGCGGCGGAAGGCGGCGGCCGGCGTGTACGTATAGTGGGTGCCGCCGTTCAGGTCGTCGGTGAAATACATGTGGCCGTCGCGGT
>JANMDX010000076.1:0-22361 GCA_031376505.1 Acidobacteriota bacterium | reverse complement strand
CGACGGCGTCGTGTCGCCGGGCAGCCGGTTCGTGCTGTCCCTCGAGGTGACGCCCCGGAAGGGCATGCACGTCTACGCCCCGGGCAAGCACACCTATCAGACGGTCACGTTCGTGCCCACCGCGCAGCCCTGGCTCAAGGCCTACCCGCTCAAGTATCCGGCCTCAGAGATCTACCACTTCGTGCCGCTCGACGAACGCGTCGAGGTGTACCAGAAGCCGTTTACGCTCGTGCAGGATCTCACCGTGCTGGCGACGCCAGAGGTGCAGAAGCAGCTGGCGGGGCAGACGACCCTCACCGTGGCCGGCCAACTCGAGTATCAGGCCTGCGACGACAAGGTGTGCTACGCGCCCACGAAGGTGCCGATCAGCTTCACGCTCGACCTCACGCCGCTCCTGCGCCCGTAGGGCTCTACAGGAGCCGACGCGGCACAGGCCGGAGTGCACGGTTTGACCGCCAGTTGACGTGAGCGTCCCGGTATCTGTCTCATTTCGCGTAACATTGAGGGCTCATCGTGAGCCTGATGCCGATCGTCGTCGTGGGGCATGTCGACCACGGCAAGAGCACCATTGTTGGGCGAATCCTTGCGGACTCCGGGTCGCTGCCAGACGGCAAGCTCGACCAGGTGCGCGAGCTTTGTGCCCGGACCTCGAAGCCCTTCGAGTACGCGTTCCTGCTCGACGCCCTGAAGGACGAGCGCGACCAGGGCATCACCATCGATTCTGCGCGCGTCTTCTTCAAGAGCGCGCTCCGGCACTACGTGATCATCGACGCGCCCGGGCATGTGGAGTTTCTGAAGAACATGATCACCGGAGCCGCTCGCGCCGACGCGGCTCTGCTGGTGATTGACGCCCGCGAGGGGGTCCGGGAAAACTCGCGTCGCCATGCCACGATGCTGTCGATGCTCGGCGTGCGCAACGTGGCCGTGCTCGTCAACAAGATGGATCTGGTCGATTGGTCCGAGGCGGCTTTCACGGCTATTGCAGAGGAAATGGCAGCCTTCCTCGCCCGTCTGCACGTCATCGCCGCGGCCTTCGTGCCCGTGTCTGGCCGCGAGGGCGTGAACCTGGTGACGCGCGGCGCCCAGACGCCCTGGTACACCGGTCCCACCGCGCTCGACGTGCTCGACGGCTTCGAAGCCACGGCCGCACCGGCTGAGAAGCCGTTCCGCTTGCCGGTACAGGACGTCTACCGTTTCACGAAGTTCGGTGACGACCGGCGCATCGTCGCGGGCACGATCGACAGCGGCACGCTGCGCCCAAGGGATGAGGTGGTCTTCTACCCGTCGGGCAAACGGTCACGGGTGCGGTCGATCGAAGCGTTCAATCGCCCGAATCCCGAGTCGGCCGAGGCAGGCCAGGCTGTCGGCTTCACGCTCGATGAGCAGATTTACGCCACCCGCGGCGAGCTGGCCGCGCGCACGGGCGACCCGGCGCCGCTGGTGTCGACGCGGCTGCGGGTCAACTTGTTCTGGCTCGGGCGCTCTGCCCTGGTCGAACAGAAGGACTACCAAATCCGCATCGGCACGGCCAAGGTGCCCATGCGCGTGGAGCGCGTGGAGCAGGTGCTCGACGCCTCGAGCCTCTCGACGGCCTCGCGCGGGCAGGTCGAGCGGAACGAGGTCGCCGACTGCGTGCTGAAGTTGGGCCGCGCCGTGGCCTTCGATCTCCACGCCGATCTGCCCTGGACGGGCCGCTTCGTCGTGATCGACGACTACGAGATCCGGGGCGGCGGCATCGTGCGTGAAGCGCTACCCGATCGCGAGGAATGGGCGCGCAGCAAGGTGATGCTCCGCAACAAGAAGTGGGAGCACAGCCTTATCGCTCCACAGCGCCGGGCCTCGCGGTTCAGTCAGCGTCCGACGCTGTTGTTCGTGACCGGCGAGCGCGAGAACGATCGTAAGGGACTGGCCAAGGAATTGGAGGAGCGGCTGTTCTCGGCGGGCCGCAACGTCTACTTCCTCGGCATGGCCAACGTGCTCTACGGCGTTGACGCCGATATCGACCGCTCGGTGACTAACCGTCAGGAGCACTTCCGGCGCCTCGGCGAGATCGCGAACCTGATGCTCGATGCCGGCGTGATCCTGATCGTAAGCGCGTCTGAACTCCGGCAGGAGGACTTGGAGACGGTGAAGGTGAGCGTGCCGGCCGAGCGCATCAACACGGTGTGGGTGGGCGCGTCGGGCGCGGCCGAGGTCACGCCTGACCTGGTCGTGCCGGACGGGGCGCATCAGCCGGGCGCGGTCGATGCCGTGGAGTCGATGCTGCAGGACCGGGGCGTCATCTTCCGGCCATGGTGATGGTCACGACGCCCCGGGAACTGCTCAGCGACGTGCTCGCGCTCGCCACCGAGGCCGGGGCCATGGTCGAGGCGCTGCGCGCGCGGCCCCGTGATGTCGAGGTGAAGGCGGATGGGACCCCCGTGTCGCGCGCCGATCTGGAAGCGCACCGGATCATCGTCGCTGGTCTGAAGGCGCTCCAGCCGGGCGTACCGGTGATCAGCGAAGAGGCCGACGCGCCGGCGTCCGAGGCGCGCGCCGCCTGGACGGAGTTCTGGCTGGTCGATCCGCTCGATGGCACCAAGGAGTTTCTGGCCGGGACGCCCGACTACACGGTGAACATCGCCCTGATCCAGCACGGGCTACCGGTATTGGGCGTGGTACACGCGCCCGGACACGACGTCAGCTACTACGCCGTGGCGGGCGAGGGTAGCTGGCGGGTGCGTGGCACTGGCACCGCCGTTCGGATTCATACGGCGCCGCCGGCACCGGGTGCTGCGTTGCGCATCGCCGAGAGCCGTTCGCACGGGTCGCCAGGCATCGAGGAACTGCTCGCCGGGTTCCGCGTGAAGGAACGCATCACGATCGGCAGCTCGCTGAAATTTTGCCTGGTGGCCGACGGCACGGCCGATTGCTATGTCCGTCTCGGCCCGACGATGGAATGGGACGTGGCGGCCGGCGATTGCGTCTTCCGGTGGGCGACGCGCGATGGCACGCCGCACGCATCACCGCTGACCTACAACAAACCCACCCTGCGCAACGACGGCTTCGTCATTGGCTTTCTGCCGCCGCGGCCCGCTGTGGTGTGGTTCACCGGCCTGTCGGGTGCGGGGAAGAGTACCATCGCATCGCATCTGCTGCAGCAGCTCCTGGCCACGGGCGCCGAGGTGGAGCTGCTCGATGGCGACGCCATCCGCGAGGTCTTTCCCGGCACCGGCTTCACGCGGCCCGAGCGCGACGCGCACATTCGCCGCGTCGGCTACCTGGCCAGCCGTCTCGAAGCTCATGGCGTGCTGGTGCTGGCGTCGCTCGTGTCGCCGTACCGCGACTCGCGGACGTTCGTGCGTGGCCTGTGCCGCGAGTTCGTCGAGGTGCACGTGGCCACGTCGTTCGACGTGTGCGAGCAGCGCGACACCAAGGGCCTGTACGCCAAGGCGCGGGCCGGGCAATTGCAGCACTTCACCGGGCTCGACGACCCCTACGAGGCCCCGGAGCAGGCCGAGATCGTGATCGACACGGCCGTCGTGTCGGCGGCTGACGCAGCCGCGCGGATCGTCGAATACCTCAAGCGGCCGAGGGCTGTGGCTCCGGCGGGGCAGTGACCAGCATGAATCACCTCGATCAGCTCGAGCACAAGAGCGTCCACATCCTGCGAGAGGCCTACGCCAGCTTCAAGAGCCTGTGCATGCTCTGGTCCATTGGCAAGGACAGCACGGTGCTGCTATGGCTTGCGCGCAAGGCCTTCGTCGGTCACGTGCCGTTCCCGCTCGTGCACATCGACACGGCCTACAAGATTCCAGAGATGATCGCCTATCGCGATCGGCTCGTGGCCGAGTGGGGACTCAACCTGGTCTACGGCCAGAACCAGGAGGCCCTGCGCGACGGGAAGACGTTTCCGCTCGGCGCCGTGGACCGGCTCACCTGTTGCGGGCTGCTGAAGACCCAGGCGCTCAAGGACACGCTGAGCGGCGAAGGCCGACGCTTCCGCTTCAACCATAGCATCAACGCCTACGAGCCCGACCCGAACACCGAGGCCTACACCGGCGTGATCGTCGGCGCGCGCGCCGACGAGGAGGGCAGCCGATCGAAGGAGCGTTACTTCTCGCCGCGCAGCCGGCACAACGCCTGGGATGTGGCCGAGCAGCCGCCCGAGTTCTGGAACCAGTACAAGACCGAGTTCGCACCAGGCACACACGTGCGTATCCACCCGCTGCTCGACTGGACCGAGTTGAACGTGTGGGAGTACATCGAGCATGAGAAAATCCCGGTGGTGTCGCTCTACTTCGATCGGGGCACCGGGACGCGGTACCGCTCTCTCGGCTGTGCGCCCTGCACGACGCCGATCTCGTCGACGGCCACGACGGTGGCCGACATCATCGACGAGCTGAAGACCGGCAAGCTGAAGAACATCGCTGAACGCTCGGGACGCGCTCAAGACGCCGCCGACGGCGGGCTCGAGTCGTTGCGACGCGGCGGCTACATGTAGGCGCCGATGACCTGGACTGCCGGCTACACGCTGGCCGTGATCGTGGGCATGATGGCCGCTCTGGCCACCAACCGCATCGGGGCGGACCTGGTCATGCTCGGCGCGCTCGGGCTCTTGCTGGTGGCCGGCATCGTCGAACCAGGGCAGGCGTTTGTCGGATTCTCCAACGAAGGCCTGCTGACCGTGGCCTTCCTGTATGTCGTCGTGGCGGGCCTGCGCAACAGTGGCGTGGTCAGTCTGCTCACAGGCCGCGTGCTGGGAAAGCCCTCATCAGAAGTCAACGCCCAAGCGCGCGTGATCCTGCCGGTGGCGGCGATGAGCGCGTTCATGAACAACACGCCCCTTGTGGCGGTCTACATGCCGATGCTCGACGGGTTCGCGCGCCGGTACCGCATCGCGCCATCACGTGTGTTCCTGCCGCTGTCCTATGCCGCGATCCTGGGCGGCGTGTGCACGCTCATCGGCACGAGCACCAACGTCGTCGTGAACGGCCTCATCCTCGAGCACAACCGAGGCGCTGGAGCGGTGCCGATCGCGCCGTTCTCGATGTTCACGGTCACTCCCGTGGGTCTGCCCGTCGCTCTGGCGGGCCTCGCGTACATGCTGGCGGCGGGCCGCCGGTTGTTGCCGTCGCGCCAGACGCCGCTCGAGGACGAAGACGACCGGCGCCACTACACCGTGGCGATGCGGGTTGATCCGTCGGCGCCCATCGTCGGACGCACGCTCGAGGCCGCCGGCCTGCGCAGTCTTTCGGGCCTGTTCCTGGCGCACATCGAGCGCCAGCAGGACGTCGAGCATGCCGTGGGGCCCGATGAGATCCTGCGCGGCGGCGACGTGCTGGTCTTTGTCGGCGTGCTGGAGTCGGTCGTCGATCTGCAACAAATCCGCGGCCTCGCGCCCGTCACCTGGGAAGCCGGACTGGGCAGCCGCCAGGACAATCGCCTCATCGAGGCGGTGATCTCTCCGTCGTCGCCCCTGGTTGGCCAGACGATTCGCGACGGCGGGTTCCGTACGAGGTTTGGTGGCGTGATCGTGGCGGTGCACCGGCACGGCGAACGGCTGAAGGGCAAGATCGGCGACATCCGCATGCGTCCCGGTGACACGTTGCTCATCGAGGCGCCGCCAGGATTCGGCAAGCGGCATCAGAACTCGTCTGCGTTCCATCTCGTCACCGAACATCAGGGCGCCGCGGCTCCCCGCCATGAACGCGCGTGGATGGCGCTGGCCCTGCTGCTCGGGTTCGTCGTGCTGTCGAGCACGGGGTGGCTCGACACGCTGACGTCGTCGATGCTGGCGGCGGCCGGCATGGTGCTGTTCCGCTGCACCGATGGTCCGCTGGCCCGTGAGACCGTGGACTGGCAGGTCCTCATCGTGATTGGCGCCGGCATCGGTGTCGGCAAAGCCGTGGAACTCAGCGGGCTGGCCGAAGTCATGGCGCGCGTCGTGCTCGGCGCGGCGGCGCACGGCGGCGCCACGGCGCTGCTCGCGGGGGTCTATGGGCTCACCTGGGCGCTGACCAGCGTGCTGAGCAACAGTGCGGCGGCGGTGCTGGTGTTCCCGGTGGCCCTGCGGGCGGTGCAGACTGCAGGGCTTGCGTTCGAGCCTTTTGCCATCGCCATCGCGATGGCGGCATCGTGCGAATTCACGACGTCGGTAGGCTACCAGACGAACCTGATGGTACAAGGGCCCGGTGGCTATCGTCCAATCGACTACGTGAGGTTCGGGGGTCCGCTCACGCTGATCTGCGGCGCGGTCACTGTGGCCGTGCTGTCATGGTGGTACTAGCCCGGCCTGGCACGGCGCCCTCGGCGGTTCCGGTTACGCGATGCCGCTACCGGGCGAACGTGTCCACGTAGTCGTCCATGGCCGCCTGCACGACCTTGACCGCATGCGCGCGTCCATAGACCTTGGCGATGCTCACGAGCGGCTTCTCGCCAGGCACCAGTCGGTAGGTCAGGAAGTAATGCTGCAGGCGCTCGACGAGCACGCTCGGAAGGTCGCGCAGGTCGCGGGCCTCGCCCCACACGTAGTCGTTGTCGAGCACACTGATGATCTTGTCGTCGGCTTCGCCCCGGTCCACCATCTGCAAGCCGCCGATCACGCGCGCCCGCACGATGATTTCGTTCCGCGTGATGGCGCGTTCGCTGAGCACGCAGATGTCGAGCGGGTCGCCGTCGCCGCGCACGGCCCCGGGCGCGAGGCGGCTGACCCGGTCGCCGCAGTAGGTGCGCGGGACGAAGCCGTAGAGCGATGGGTGCTGCGCTGACGACCGCTGCGGCCGGTCGACGCGAAGATAGCCCGACACTTTGTCCACCTCGTACTTCATCAGGTCGAAGGGCGTGATCTCGATGTACGCGTTCAGTAGCGACGGCGGCTCCGGGCCCACGTCAATGCCGTGCCATGGATGCGGACGGAAGTGGTTGATCGCGGCCGGCGCGGCGGGCGGGGCTGGAGTGGGCTGTGGACGGCGTTTCGATGGCATCCCGGTGATGATGACACGGCTCGGGCCCCAAGGGGAGGGTGCGAGCCTGCAGTGGTCAATCCACGATGAAGAGCCGCGCGCCGGTGAGCGTGGACGAGCGATGTGGTTCCGCACGGTCGGCCACCTGGTAGCTCATGCCCGGCGTGAGCACGAAGGTGCGTCCGTCCTGCAGCTCGGTGCGCAACTCTCCCGACAGGCACAGCAGGATGTGGCCTTTCGAGCACCAATGATCGGCGACATACCCTGGAGAATAGTCGACCATCCGCACCCGGACCGAGCCATGCTGCCGTGTGCGCCAATGGGCGACGCCGGTTTCCCCAGGATGCTCGCTCGGCGCAATCTGGGTCCAGTCCGTGGTGCCAAACGGGATGTTCGTCAACGTCATGCAGAGAATTGTGGCACACGCACCGCCGACCCATTGGCGGACACGTGCCCGTAGCAGCGCCACGGCCATGCAGTAGGATCGCCCCATGACATTCCGCTCCAATCGTCCGGTGTCCGTAGCCTTGGCCTTCGCGGTGTCGACGGCCCTTGCGGTCGGTCTCGCCGCGCAACAGCCGCCGCCCATTGGCGTGGCGCCCGTGACGATGGGCGCGGGGCCATATCTGTTCGACACCGCCGAGCAGCATCAGCTGCGAGTCGTGGTCGTCGCCAAGGGCCTGGTACATCCGTATGGCCTGGCACTCCTGCCCAACGGCGACGCGCTGGTCACCGAACGCGGCAAAGCGCTGCGGCTGGTACGTCAGGCCACAGGGCCCAAGCCAGTGTTGGAAGCGGCCGCGGTCGCGGGGCTGCCTGCGCCGCCGGCCATTCGCGGCGGGGGCATGCAGGACGTTGTGCTGCATCCGAAGTTTGCGAGCAACGGACTGGTCTATGTCAGTTACAACAAAGCCGGCACGGGCGAGTCGGCGGCCAGGAGCGCGGTCGCGCTCGGGCGCGGGCGATTCGACGGCACCGCCATCTCGGGCTTCACCGAGATCTTCGCCGGCGAGTTCAAGGACGGAAACAGCGGCTCACGGATCGCGTTCACGCCCGATGGATTGCTGTATGTGACGACCGGTGCGGGCAGCGGCGCGTACGCGCAGGAGCTATCGAGCGTCTACGGCAAGGTGCTGCGCATGAAGGATGACGGCACCGCGCCGTCCGACAATCCGTATGTGGGCAAACCGGGCGCGCGGCCCGAGGTGTTTTCGATCGGCCATCGCGATCAACTCGGCCTCGCGGTGCACGAGGCCACTGGCGCGCTGCTGGCCACCGACCACGGCCCCAACGGCGGCGACGAAGTCAACGTGGTGCTGGCGCGACGCAACTACGGCTGGCCCAATACCAGCTACGGGCGCAACTACGACGGCTCGCGGTTCTCGGACTCTCCCCTGGCGGCCGGAGAAGAGCAGCCGCTGCTGTTGTGGGTTCCGTCGATTGCGCCGAGCGGACTGGCGGTGTACACCGGCGACAAGTTCCTTTCGTGGAAGGGCAATCTCTTCGTGGGCAGCGCGCGGCGCGGCGAAGTGCCGCGCACCGGCGGCCTCGAGCGCGTGGTGCTCAACGACCGGCTGCAGGAGTTGCGCCGCGAGACCCTGCTGACCGATCTGCACCAGCGGATCCGCGACGTGCGGCAGGGACCGGACGGCTTGATCTACGTGCTTACCGACGAAGACGACAGCGTGCTGCTGCGGCTCGAGCCGGCTCCGTCCGGGACGTCGTCGCGATGACGGGTGATCGGCAAGGCAGGAGGAGCCAACATGCGTGGGACAACATCTCGTTCGTGGCAGATCGCGGCATTGCTGGCCATGGCTGCGGCTGGACTGGCTGGGGTCCCGGACGGCTCCGTGAGCGCCCAGGGCGCCACCACGGCGTTTGAAGGGGCGCGCGTGATTGTCGGCGATGGCTCGAGGCCGATCGAGAATGCCATCGTCCTGGTCACGGGTGGCCGCATCGTCCAGGTCGGTCCTGCCTCCGCGGTGAAGGTGCCGGCCGGCGCTGGCCGGGTGAGTCTGGCCGGCAAGACGGTGATGCCCACGATCATCGACACGCACGTGCACCTCAGCACGACGCGCGACGCCCTGATGAAGGACTTGCGTGGCCGCGCCTATTTCGGCGTGAGTGCGGCGCTCAGCATGGGGCTCGATCCGGCCGGCGACCCGTTTGCTGTGCGCGCCGCGCGGCCGGCCGGCATAGCCCAGTACTTCCTGGCCGGCCGCGGCATCACGATGCCCGAGCCCGGGCGCTCCGACGTGCCGTACTGGGTCACGACCGAGGCCGAGGCCCGGAAGGCCGTGCAGGAACAGGCCGCCCTCAAGGTCGACATCATCAAGATCTGGGTGGACGATCGCGACGGCAAGTACAAGAAACTGCCGCCGGAGCTCTACACCCCGGTGATCGACGAGGCGCACAAGCAGAAGCTCCGCGTCGCCGCGCACATCTTCAACCTCTCGGATGCCAAGGGCCTGCTCAGGGCCGGCATCGACGCCTTCGCCCACGGCATCCGCGATGTGGACGCCGACGACGAGCTGGTGGCGCTCATTACAGCGCGCAAGCACGTCGTACTGATCCCCAACATGCCCGACCGCGGCGTGACGGCCGACTACAGCTGGCTGAAGGGCAGCATCCCGGACGGCGAACTGGCGAAGGTCCAGGCCGGCGCCACTGACCGTCCGGACGCGCAGAAGGCCTGGGGCATCCAGGCGCGCAACCTGAAGAAGCTGTCGGACGCGGGGATGACCATCACCGTTGGCACCGACGGCAACACGGCCTGGGCGCCGCACGTCGAGATGGCCGACATGGTGGCCTCGGGCATGACGCCGGCACAGGTGCTGGTGTCGGCCACGAAGAACGGCGCCGAGTTCCTGCGCATGGGCGATGCCGGCACCATTGCGGTGGGGAAGACCGCGGACCTGCTCGTGCTCGACGCGAATCCGCTCGACGACATCACGAACACGCGCAAGATTTCGGCGGTGTACTTGAAGGGCGTAGCCGTGGATCGCACGGCCACGCGTCCGGCGGCGGCTGCGCGGTAGAGAACCAGCGGCCGACTCGCCCACATGGCGCGTAGGCGCCCGGGCTCCGTCAGGAGAGCTCGCGCAGCCGTCGGGCCAGGAATCGACGCTCAGGCTCTTGCCTTGCGAGCGCCAGCGCTTGCAGATACGATGCGCGGGCCTCGTCGGTCTGGCCCAGCCGTCGACGAAGATCCGCACGCGCCGAGTGCGCCCAGTGGTAGGTGTCGAGGTCGCCACGTGCGAGGATCGCGTCAACCAGCGCGAGTCCCTCCGCCGGCCCACGCCAGAGCGCCACGGCCACCGCGCGGTTCAATTCGAACACGGGCGACGGCTCGGCGCGCAGCAACACGTCGTACAGTCCCACGATCTGCCGCCAGTCGGTGTCGGTAGCCGTGCGCGCGTCAGCGTGCACGGCCGCGATGGCCGCCTGCAGCGCGTAGGGTCCGAACCGGCGCGACCGGAGCGCGCCCTCCACGAGCGCGGTGCCTTCCGCCATCAACGCTCGGTCCCAGAGACCGCGATCCTGATCGTCCAGCAGCACCACATCGCCCCTTGGCGACACCCGCGCCGCGCGTCGCGACTCGTGCAGCAGCATCAGAGCCAACAGGCCCTGCGCCTCGGAATCGGGCAGCAGGTCGACGATCAGGCGGCCCAAACGAATAGCCTCGGCCGACAGGTCGGCGCGGGTGACCGAGTCGCCAGCGGTCGCCGTGTAGCCCTCGTTGAACATCAGGTAGACGACATGAAGCGCCGTGTCGAGGCGCTCAGGCAACTCGAGCGGTGAGGGGACCTGATACGGGATGCCGGCGTCGCGAATCTTCCCTTTCGCCCGCACGATGCGCTGGGCCATCGTGGGCGCGGTCGTGAGGAAGGCGCGCGCGATCTCCTCGGTCGTGAGACCGCAGACCTCGCGCAGCGTCAGCGCCATGCGCGCGTCGGCGGTCAAGGCGGGGTGGCAGCACGTGAAGATCAGCCGCAGCCGATCGTCGTGCACGCTGGCGTCGTCATCACCGAGCGGCGGCGCGTGCGCCGCGCGCTCGAGTTCGTTGGCCAGTGCGCCGAGCGACGCCTCGTGCCGCGCGCGCCGGCGCATGGCGTCGATGGCCTTGAAGCGACCGGCCGAGACCAGCCAGGCGCGTGGATTGGCCGGCACGCCTTCGGTGGGCCACTGCCGCATCGCCGCCATGAAGGCGTCGTGCAGCGCTTCCTCGGCGCGATCGAAATCGCCGAGTAGTCGAATCAACGTCGCCAGCACGCGGCGGGAGTCCGCGCGGTAGACAGTCTCGACCGCCTGCCGCGCGAACTCCTCGCGCGTCCCGGTCACGGCCGTGTTCGGCCCCCGGGCCGTACCGGCCTCGTCATGGCTGACCGTAGTCGACGATGGGCCGCACTTCGATGCTGCCGTAGCGAGCGGACGGGATCCGCGACGCCACCTGGATGGCCTCGTTCAGGTCCTTCGCGGTCACGAGGTAGAAACCGCCCAGTTGTTCCTTGGTCTCAGCGAACGGGCCATCGGTGGCCGACATCTTGCCGTTCCGGATGCGCACGGTGGTGGCCGCGTGCACTGGATGCAGCGCCTCGCCGGCCACGTAGTGGCCGCTCTGCTTGATGTCGCTGGTGAAGGCGAAATACTCGCCCATGAAGGCGTCGCTGTCGGCCTTCGGCATCTCCGCCATCTTCTTCTCTTCGTCGTAGATCAGGCACAAGTACTTCATCAGGAGGCTCCCGTGGGCTCGAGTGTCACGGCGCCGGCCCCTTCGCCCGAACGCCCCGGGCCGAACCCGTGCGTTCACACCGTAGTCGTCAGAGGGCGGCCCAAATCGACAGCGGGAAAGAAAACATGTCGCGGCGCCGGCGCCTACGAACTGACGCCGACGGAGCCGCCTCCGCTGCGATCGCGGCTCTCGTTGATCAGCTGCATCTGAATCTGCTGAATCTCCACCATCCGCTCCCATTGGTGTGATAACAGGTGATCCAGTTTCTGGTGCAGGTGACGGATTTCGAGCTCCGCCTTGAGGTTCACCTGGTAGTCATGCAGCGCGTGCAGGCGGTCCCGGGCCTCCTGGCGGTTCTGACTCATCATGATTACGGGCGCCTGCAGGGCGGCGACGCACGACAGGATGAGATTCAGGAAGATGAACGGGTACGGGTCGAACGGTCGCATGACGTAGACAATCGAATTGGCGGCGACCCACGCCAGGAGCATCCCCATGAACAGGCTGATGAACCGCCAGCTGCCTCCGAACGCCGCGACCCGGTCGGCCAATCGTTCGCCGGCGGTGGACGGCTCGACGGTCGTCTCGGGGTTCCGCGACAACAGCTCCTGGTCCCGAAGGCTCTGGAGGACCTCGGCGTCGAGCGTGGTCAGTTCGCCTCGCTCGGCCTCGAGCAGCGAGCGTACATACTGATGCCGGTAGCGATTCAGGTCGTCGTCGCAGATCCACCCGTCGTCGGACCACTGGCCCGTGGCGGTGCGGATCAGCTGTGCCACGGCGGGTCCTGCGAGGATGCCTCGTCGTAGCCGAGTGCCAGCCTCAGCGCCGCAAACCTGACAGGTGCGACGAGGGTGGGCGTTGGTGTTGGTCATGGCTCATCGCTCATCGCTCATCGCCCATCGCCCATCGCCCACGAGTGATACCCAGCCGACCTGACTAGTGGTGGTGCCGTTCGTGAAGCTCGACGTCGGCGACCTCTTTGTCCTGCTGGCGCTTCATGCTCTTGGCCATCGACGTCGCGCGTGCCGACTGGCGGGTGCCCTCCGAGTCCACCGCAAAGAGGGAGATCTGCTTCTCGAGATCCCGGCTGGCGCACGACGGGCACGCAGGGGCGTCGCCGGCGCGAACCAGGGCCTCGAAGTCATGGGAGCACCCGCGACAGCGGTACTCGAAGATGGGCATGCGGTGTTCCTGCGTCGCGCGTCGCCCGCGCCTACTTCTTGGTAGACGGCAACGTCGGCACCACACACGCGGCGTAGCGGCAGTTGTTGGAGTTCTCGGAGCCCAGCCGCACGAGCAGGTCCACCGTCTCGGGGTACTGCATGTTGTGTGCGCGCGGTCCGTTGGCCATGTCGGCCACCGTGTCGCCCTTGCCGCCGGCGGCGTCTTTATCGGCCTGGCCTTCGCCGCCGAAGATATTGCCTGCCCGCGCCTGGATGTCGGCGCCCATGGCCACCATGTACACGAGCAGGTCGTGGTTGGCGGTCAGAGCGGCCCCGTGGAGCGGGGTGTAGCCCTGGTTGTCGCGGGCGTTCACGTCGACGCCAAGCTCTTCGAGCAGATACTTGACCGCTGCCAGACGTTGGTTGGGCGCGAAGTTGGTGACCTGCGGTTCGATGCCGAAGCCCGTGGCGACCTGGAGCGGTGTGACCCCGGCCGTCGAGGGGATGCTGGGGTTGGCGCCGCCGGCAATCAGCACGCGCATGGCGTCGACGTCGTTAGCCTTGGCCGCCAGCCAGAAGGGCGTGGCGCCCACGGGATTGGCCCAGTCGCCGTGGAACGTGCGATACCAGGGTTTGCGCACGATGCGCACGTTCGGGTCGGCGCCCTTGTCGAGCAGCGCCTCGAGCAGCTGCAGATGGGTCGTGTGCTCTTCGGTGATGCTGGCCGGCGGATACCACGTGCGCTCCGGCCAGCGCGCGTCCACGGTGGCCCAGAGCGGCCCGCTGCCGTTCTTGCTCGGCAGGCCAGGATCGGCGCCGCGTTCGAGCAGCAGCATGGCAATATCGAGTCGCCCGTTCACGATGGCCATCGTGAGCGCGGTCATGGCATCGGCGCCGCTTGCGGCGTTGACGTCGGCACCGCCCGTGACGAGCGCGCGCACCACCTCGAGATGGCCTTCGCGCGCCGCGAACATCAGCGCCGTGAGTCCGCCCATCGCGTTGATGTCACTTCGCCCGCCTTCCGACGTGATCTCGCGTGTGCCCTTGCCGTCAGTCTTGGCCTTGTAGCGCTCGCCCAAGGTGATGATCGAACTCACCTTGGTCGCCGTGTTGGGATTGGCCTTGTGCGCGAGCAGCACCTGCACCGCGTCGACGCGGCCTTGGGCGGCAGCGAACATCAGCGGCGTCTGGCCGTTCGTGGTGTCGGTCGCGTTGACGTCGGCGCCGCGCTCGATCAGCATCGTCACCGCTTCGGCCTTGCCACCGCTGGCCGCAAACATCAGCGGCGTCGTGCCGTTGGCGTTGGGCGCCACGGCGTCGCCCTTGGCGTTCAGCAGCAAGGCCAGCACGGCGCTGTCGCCACTTCTGGCCGCCATCATCACCGGGGTCAGCGCGCCGAGGCGGGTCTTGGCCTTCACGTCTGCGCCCGCCGCGAGCAGCATCCGCACCAAGTCAGCGCGGTGGTTGTGCACCGCCCAGTGCAACGCGGTGGTTCCGTCGCCTTGCGCCGCGTTCACGTCGGCTTTCTGCGCCAGCAGGGTCCGTACCGTCGGCAGGTCCTGGCGCATGGCTGCGTCGGCCAGCGCGCTGTCGGCGGCCTGCGCGGCGCCTGTGCTGCACAGGAAAGCAAGACCGCACCCGATGACGAGACGCCTGACCATGTTCGAATCTCCCCGAGCCTAGATGTCGACTGTGCCTGTGCTGTTGCCGACGCGGTCGGTCTGCACGCCGAGTTTCTGCATCACGGTGAGCAGCACGTTGGCCTGCGGCGTCTTGTCCTGCTCGCGCACATGCAGGTTGCCCTTGAGCGCGCCGCTGGCCTTGCCGAGCAGCACGAGCGGCACGCGGCGATGACCATGCACGTTGCCGTCGCCCATCGGGCTGCCGTAGAGCACGAGCGTGTGGTCGAGCAGATTGCCGTCGCCGTCCGGCGTGTTCTTCAGCTTGTCGGCGAAGTAGGCCAGCACCGACAGGTGATAGCGGTTGATCTTGGCCTGATCTTCGATCGTCTCGGCGCGCTCGCCGTGGTGCGAGGCCGAGTGCCACGGCGTCGAACAGCCGCTCTCGGCAAACACGCGGTTGCTGGTATCGCGGCTCAGCTTGAAGGTCGAGACGCGTGTGACCTCGGCCGCGAAGGCCAGCACCTGCAGGTCCATCATCAGCTTGACGTGCTCTTCCCACGAGTCGGGCACGCCGATGGGCGCGGCCGGCAGCTCGCGCTCGGGCCCGTGACTGGTGTTGTACGATTCGATCTTCTGGATCCGGCGCTCGATCTCGCGGATGTTCTCGAGGTAGTCATTCAAGCGCCCGCGATCCTTCGAGTCGAGATTGCGCTGCAGCTTCGACATGTCGCGCGTGATGCTGTCGAGAATGCTGCGATTGATGCGGTTCCGGCTCGCACGGTCGGATGACGAGCCGCCAGTGCCGAAGAGCTCTTCGAAGGCCAGCCGCGGGTCGCGCGTCATGGGCAGCGGCGTCGTGGGGTTGGCCCAGCTGATGGTGTCCATGTAGGCACAGCTGTAGTTGTAGCCGCAGGTGCCCGAGGAATCGAGGTTCTCGATGCACAACTGCATCGAGGGCAGCGGCGTGTCCTGACCGTGCGCCGCGGCGTACATCTGGTCGATCGACGTGCCGTTGCGGATGTCCGAGCCCTCCGTCTGCTTGGCGTGGGCTGCCGTCAGGAACACCGCGCTCGACCGGAAGTGGTCGGCGCCCACTTCTTCGGCCGTGAACGGGTCGGCGGCGTCGCAGTCGGTGTGGCTCACGACCGTCAGGTACTCGCGGAACGGCTCGAGCGGCTGCAGGGTCTTGGTGAACTCGAAGTCGCGGCCCACCGTGGCGGGCGACCAGAGATGGTTCTTGGTGCCGTATTCGGTGGCGCCGGCCGATCCGTGCACCATCTCGATGCCGGTGAAGCGGCTCTTCGGCATGACCGCCACCTGTTCGCGCGCCGTCGCAATGGCCGGCACCATCGCGTCGAGGAAGGGCAGAGCCACGGCGGCACCCATGCCGCGCAGAACGGTACGGCGGGACAGCGCGCGTTTGGTGATGAACATCAATGAACTCCTAGCGAAGCTGCGCCTGACACCACCCATAAGAGCCGGATTGGCTCCGCTTCGCTAGGACAGTGTTGTCTTGCCCCGGCTTCGGCCGGGGCGAGACCACTCCAATACCGGCAGAGTGGGTCAGTGGTCACGACGCCGGTCATTGGAGTGGTCCTGAGGCCCGGCGATCGTCTCGGTGGAGGGCGCCAACGTGCGCATCTGGAATGGCCCGCTCGTCACGACCGCCATGACGTACGACGAGAAGCGGTCTTTTTCGCGCGCGCCTTGGCGGGCAATCGCGCGGGCCGTGGGCATGTCGGTGCTGTCGAGCACGCGGCCGAGCGCGTAACTCAAGAGACTTTCCGAGAAGCCGGAGCGGAACGCGTCGGCATGGCCGAGCAGCGCCGCGCGCAGACTGACCGGACCATCGAGCGCGTGACCGTCGTACATCTGGCCGCGGGGATCCACCGGCGAGAGCCCGTCGTTTCTGCGCCAGCGGCCCGTGGCGTCGAAGTTCTCGAGCGCCAGGCCGATCGGGTCCATGATCTTGTGGCACGCCGCGCAGGTGGCGTTCTTGCGGTGCTGCTCCATGCGCTCGCGCACCGGCAGCACGGCTTCGTTGTTCACCGTTTCGGCCAGCGGGGGCACGTTGGGCGGCGGCAGCGGTGGCGGCGCGCCGAGCAGCACCTCGAGCACGTACTTGCCGCGGGCCACCGGCGAGGTGCGGTTGGCCAGCGAGGTCTGGGTCAGAATGGCGCCCCGGCCGAGCAGACCGAAACGGTTCGGATCGGTGAGCGTCACGCGGCGGAACTGCGGCCCGGCCACATTCGGAATGCCGTAGTGCTTCGCGAGCACTTCGTTCACGAACGTATAGTCGGCGGTCAGTAGATCGAGCAGGCTCCGGTCGTCGCGGACGATGCTATCGAAGAGCAACTCCACTTCGCGCCGCATCGACTGCGCGAGGTCTCGGGTAAAGTCGGGAAAGATCGTCGGCTCAGGATGCACCTCAGCCAAACCGGTGAGCCGCAGCCACTGTGCCGCGAAGTTGGTCGAGAGGCTGTTGGCGCGCCGATCGGCGAGCATCCGTGTGACCTGTTTGTCGAGCGCCGCCGGTGTGCGCAGCAGGCCCTGGCTGGCCACGTCGATGAGCGCGTCGTCGGGACCCGAGCCCCACAGGAAGTATGAGAGTCGCGCCGCCAGTTCCAGGTCGTTGATTTTGTAGTGCTGACCCGCCGTCATTCCCTCGGGTACGCGCTCGAAGCGGAAGATGAACTCGGGCCGTGCGATCGTGGCCTGCACGGCGGTGCGGATTCCGGCTTCGAAGGTGCCGCCGTCGCGGCCCGCGTCATACATCTGCATCAAGGTCGTGATGTCGTCGTCGGTCGGCGGACGACGGAACGCGCGGCGCGCCAGCGTGGTCACGATGCGCTTGGCGCAGGCCGTCTCCTGCGACGTGTCCTTGGGCTGACAGGTGAGGATCTGCGTGCGGCTCGGCGTGCTGGACACGCCGGCCGCCTGCGTGGGCCCGACGATGGTGAGGGTCTGCAGGTGGGGCAGCGTGGTCATGCCGGGATGCAGTCCCACACTTACGTCCATGATGGTCTGTTCGACCAGGCGCACCGAGTCTTCCACCGGGCCGTCGGCCTTGGCCACAAACGCCGCGGCCACCCGGTGTGGGCCGGCCGTGACCGTCACGGGCGGACTCACGAGTGGCCCGGCGTTGCCTTCATACAGCGGGTCGATCGTGAAGCTGGCTGCGCGCGCGCCGTCAATGGAGATCTCGAGTTCCTGGCCCTGCAGCGACTCGGGCAGATTGCCGCCGATGAGTTCGCCCAGGTAGTAGAAGTAGAGCTCACTCTGGAAGGTATAGGTGCCGTCGGCAGGAAACTGGTGCACGACGGCCGTGCCGCCGCGCGAGCCGAAGGGCGCGCCCTCGACGTGGCGCATCTGGTTCGCCACCTTGGGCACGTCGTACTTGGCCATCACCGCCTGGGTCTGCGGGTCGCCGAGCGCTTGACGCGCGACCTTGTCGGCCGCACGGATGTAGGCCTGCATCAACGCCGGGTTGATGGTAAGCGCATCGGACATGTTGTCGAACGAACCGGTGCGCGCGTCGGGCGGCAGCAGGGCTGACACGTCGACGTCAACGCCGAGCAGGTCGCCCACGGCGCTGCGATACTCGCGACGGTTCAGGCGGTGCAGCTCAGGCGCTTTATAGAACGGCGCCGCGGCCGCCATCTCGTCGAGACGGATGCCGAGTGCCGTGCTGAAGGCCGCGAGCGCGGCCGGGTCGGGGCGCTTCGCACCGGCCGGGGGCATCAGTCCCGCGCGTACTTTGCGAATCACGTCTTCTGCGCGCTTCGCGTTGTGGTCAGGTCTCGCGACGTCCAGCTCGGTCCACGAGAAGCCACCGTTCTTGACGCGCTCGTTGTGACAGCCGACGCAGTACTGCTGCACGAAGGCGCGCTGGGCGTCCACGGTCGGAGGAGATATCGCCGGCGCCTGGGGAGGCGCCACCGCCGCACCAAGCTGGGCCACGAGCGCCACGAGCGCCACGGCCACGACCGTGAGGCCACCGATCACGCGTGAGAACCTCATGCACGAACCTCCCCTGCGGCCGGCGGCGAGACGCACCACCAGCCGAGGCCGAGAACCGACACCCGACTAATCACCATTTTCAGAGCGTGCGAGGCGGCGTGTCAATGCAGCAACGCGGTCCTACCATGCCACTTTCACGCCAATGTGCCCCGGTCTGGCTGGACCCGCCCCGGTATCGACGAACGATCACTTGATTGCGAAGCAGTAGAACCGGGCCGCGACCAGCGCGGCTGGACCGCAGCCGACGGTGCCAGCCGAGTTCCACACCCCGGCCGGATCGCCCGCCACGGCGTCGCCTGCCGCGGCGCTCGTCCAGCCGTTGCAGGTCTGGTCGACGGCCGCCGTGCCGTTTGGCAGCGTGCCGGTGACGATGGGCACCGCCGACAGTGCCGGCTGGCCCTGCTCCGTGAGGAACAGCGCAGGGGCGAGACGCGCCTTGGTATGCAGATCGGCTGGCCCGCGCGCCACGAGCACGCCGGCGGCGTTGTACCAGGGCCCGGCGCCGATGCGGTCGCCGGCGTTCACCGCCGGCTTCCCCTGGAACCCCGTGCTGAGGTAGGCGCGCCACGTCCGGTCGCCCGCGCCGCCGGCCCGGGCGAGCGTCTGGCAGTGGCGATCCGCCCCAGCGAGTCCGCCCAGGTGACCGCCCTCGCCCACGCCCTCGCTCGTGACGAAGAAGGTCATGCGGTTCTGCGGCGGCGGCAGCGGCGCGGCTTTCGGCGTCGCGATGTCCGCCACGTTCACCAGCACTTTCTGGTTCTGTCGATCGAGCACCACGAATTTGCTCTGCGGATCGGACATGAAGAACGTGGTGCCGTCGGGCAGCTTCGCGGAAGCCACGTCGAAGTGCTGCGGGAACGTGGCGCGCAAGATCGGAGTGATCTCGCGCGTGGCGGCGTCAAAGGCCGTGCCGAAGTCGTTGCGCGCGCCGCCGCCTTCGGGCTTCACGTGACAGGTGCCGCAGCCGTCCACCTCCGCGCGACGCATCGGATCGGATTGGAACCGGGCGAGGTACTCGGGTCGAGCCAAGGCCGGCTGCATCGTGCCGACGCCGAGCACGAGCATCCAGGCGGCGCCACACCGGCGCACGGTGGACAGGCCGATTGTTCGCATTTGCTGGGGAGTGTAACGCACGCGGAACGGAGCCGTCACCACCGCGACGCCGCACCGCGACGCCGCACACGGCGTGCGGGCCATCACGCGGCGGCAACATCACGCGGCCGCCTACGCGCGCTGCAGTGTGAACACCGTCACTTCCGGCCGCACGTTGAACCGCACTTGGAACAGATGCCCGACGCCGCGGCTGATATACAGCGTGCGGTTGCCCGGCAGGTCGAACACGCCCGCCGTGTAGCGCAGGTTCTTCACCGGCACGATGGGCGGGGGCAGAAACGGCGGCTTCACCTGGCCGCCGTGCGTGTGGCCCGACAGAATCCAGCCATGGAAACTGGACCAGCCAGCCAGGTCCACGGTGTCGGGGTTGTGGCTGAGCGCGAGGGCCGCGCGGCTGGGGTCGAACGCCGCGAGCGTGGCGGCGACGTCGAAGCGTTTCGCCCACAGGTCGTCCAGGCCCACGATTTGCAAGCCCTCCACGTCGGCGATCTGGTTGCGCAGCATCCGGATGCCGCCGGCCTCGGCGATTCCGACGAGGCGGTTGGCGATCTCGGGATGCGACCAGTCCGGTCCGTACTCGTGATTGCCGGTGATGCCCACCGTGGCGAGCCGCCCACGGGGCGGCGCGGCGTACATCCGTTCGACATGCGCGAAGTAGTGCTGCGCTTCGAAGCTTGAAAGGTCGCCCGTGTAGGCCACGATGTCGGGCGCGAGCGCCGCGACCTGGCGGAATACGTCGGTCAGGTACGCGTCGGCGACGTTGGGCCCCACGTGGAGATCGGACAGCTGCACGAGCCGCGCGCCAATCAACGAGGAGGGCAGCGCGCGCACCGGCAGATCGAGGTACACGAACTCGAGCCAATGCGGTTCCCATTGCCAGGCGTAGAGACCGAGCCCCAGGCCGGTGGCGCTCGCGCCCGCGGCCACCGCGGTGCGCAGCACCTGCCTGCGGGTGAGCGTCACGGGCGACGAATGACGCCGGTGGCGCCGTCAATCGCGATGGTGGTGCCAAACGGCGCCGACAACGTCTGCAGGCGCGTGAGGATGCGACGCCCGGCCTCGGGGCTCGCCAGCCGCGGCACACCGCGCTGGGCCATGCGCACGTCGAAGGTCAGCTCTACCGGATGCAGCCGCACTTCTGACAGCTGGCCGCGATCGAAGCGGCTCACCGCGATGACGCTCTCGTATTTGATGGGCGGGCTGTTCTCGTCGCCGCGTCCCAGGCCCATGCCGGCCAGGCCCACGATGTCCATCTGGCGGAAGAACTCGCCGAGCCCGTAGAAGATCGGCTTGCCCTTGTAGATCTCGATGCCGCGCAGCACGTGCACGCCCGTGCCGAGGAACGTGTCGGCGCCGGCGTCGATGGCCGCCTTGGCGAACGCTGGCAGGTAGTCGGCCACGCTGGGATTGGTATCGAGGTCCTCGGTCTCGGGCACGTTCAGCCCGCGTTCGCCGCCCTTCGCGTCGCGGAAGTGGTGCGCGTGAATGGCCACGGTCATGAAGTCCGACTTGATCTTGCCCTCGCGCACCATCGCGAGCACATCCTTCAGGTCCTGCGGGTGCATGTCGAACGTGTAGTGCGGCGCGGTGACCGCGGGCGACGTCTTGAAGCGCTGCCCCAGAATGGTGACGTCGTCGGGCTTCTCGTTCGTAGGCGCGTAGAAGCCGAGTCCGCTCGGAAAGGCCCGGCGCAGGTTCATGACGGAGGTCCACATCGAGGCCGGCACCATGAAGTAGCGGGTGGTGCGCAGCGCGCTCTGGCCGCCCCGGCCGAGCCATTCACCACGCCCGGGTTCGGCCACCATGTTGGCGGCGAAGCTCGAGGCCGTGGCCACCATGCCCACGCGTCCGCGCGGCGAAGTGTAGAAGCGCGGCGCCCGCGCCGACCAGTACGATTCGCCCGAGCCGGCAAAGACCACCCCGGCCTGGTCGAGATGCCGGTTCGTTTCGAGCAGCCCCTCGTAGCCGTACTCGCCCGCGTGGTTGTTCGAGCGCGCCACCAGATCCCAGCCCATGGCTTTCAGATCGGCGGCCACCTCGGGCACGCCCGCGAATCCGCCGGGGCCAGAGCCGCGGAACGACCGCCCGTCGATGATGTTGCCTTCGTAGTTGCCGGTGGCGACATCGGCCTCGCGCAGGATCTTGAGCGCGGCCTGAAAGCCAGGGTCGGGATTCTGCGCCTGCGGATAGGCCAGGATCACGTCGCCGACCGAGGCGATGGTGAAGCCGTCGGCCACCGACATCGCCAGCTCGCGGGCGGCAATGGCCCCGCGGCCCTGGGCGCCGCCGTCCTGACCCGCGGCGACGAAGCGCTCCGTCATGGCGCCCACCGCCACCGCCACGACGGTCAACAGGACGACAGCTCTCTTCATGCGCATCCTAGCGGGCAGCACCAGCGACGGTGTCTCGGATGATGAACAACTTCTCGCCGGGCCGAATCAGACCCAGGTCGCGGCGGGCTGCGGCTTCAATGGCTTCGGGATCTTCACGAAGTCGTCGAGCCTCCTCCAGTAGACGCGTGTTCTCCGCGCGAGCCGCTGCCAGCGACAGCTCCAGTGTTCGGTATTGCCGCCGCGCCTCGAGCACGGCCAGGAACCCTCGGTCGCCGACGACCGCATCGGCCATGGCGATGCATCCGATGAGAATCAGAAGATAGCGCACCATGCGCCGACCGGGCCAACGCGAGACCTGAATTCTGGGTTCGGGCGCGTTCATCAGTCCCTCGGGTGCGCGCCGTCGCGCCGCAAACGAAGACCTCGTCTTCCAG
>JANMDX010000072.1:0-9458 GCA_031376505.1 Acidobacteriota bacterium | reverse complement strand
CTGAATATCGGTGTCGTTGACGAAGATGCAGTGCGCGGCGACCACGCGACGACTGAGCAGGCCGACGGAGTCGAGGTACTCGACTGGCGTCTGATTCCGCTCCTTGCGGAGCGTCTCCACCTCGTCGGTCATCTCGGCCACATGGATGAGCACGGGCAGGTCGAGGGTCTCGGCCTCACTCGCCACCAGACGCAGGTGGGCCTCATCGAGCGAATACGGCGCGTGCGGCGCCAGGGCCGGCGTGATCAACGGGTGGTTGCGAAAGCCGGCCGCAAACGTCTTGGCGTACGCCAGCCCCCCGTAGGGCTCGGGGGCGTCCGGCGCGGGAAAATTGAGGATGGTTTCGCCGAGCACGCCGCGCAGACCGATTTTCACGGCCGCCTTGGCCACTTCGTCTTCGAAGTAGTACATGTCGACAAACGTCGTCACGCCTCCTTCGACCATCTCGACCATGCCAAGCAGCCCGCCCCAGTAGACGAGCTCGCGATCGACGAGCGCCTTCTCCAGAGGAAAGATCAGCTTGCGCAATCGATCCGGCACGTCGTCGCCCAGACCGCGAAAGACGGTCATCGATGCGTGCGTGTGGGTATTGATAAGACCGGGCATGACGATGCCGCCGCGCGCGTCAATCGTCTTGGTCGCCCGGTAGCTAGCCGCGAGCAGAGCGGGACCCACGGCGACGATGTCGGAGCCGCGGATGACGACGACCCCGTTGTCGAAGACGTCGCGCTTCTCGTTCATCGTGACGACCCGCGCGTTGGTCACGATGAGGTCGACGGAGACGACCTCGGTGCCCGCCGTACCACAGCCCAGCGTTGACGTGCAGGCGGCCAGCACGACCGCCGCGAGAGAGTGAGAACGGCGAAGGAAAGGGGTGGACACAGTGCGGTGATCCTACAGTACCCGCCACCTCGGCACCCGCCATCGACGGCGCGATCCGGTCGCAGGGCATGGTGGCCTACCGCGTCCGGCTCTGAGTCCCGGCGCGGTCGGCCTAGACCAGCCGCGCAGCCACGATGAGCGTGAGGCCGACGACGAAGGCCGTGAACATCAGCGCCAGCAGGCGCGATGTCCCGGCAGGCGCCCCCGTGAACTCCTTCCAGATGAAGACGCCCCACAGGGCCGCCACCAGCGTGGCGCCCTGGCCGAGACCGTAGGAGATGGCGAAGCCGGCAGCGCCGGCGGCGATGAGGCTGAGCGACATCCCGAGGTTCCAGATGGCGCCTCCCAGCAGCCCAATCAAGTGGAGGCGGGGCGAGCCCTTGGCGAAGTAATCGCCGAACGCCACCGGTTCGCCCACGAAGGGCCGCTTCATCACCAGGGTGTTCCACACGAAGTTTGAGGCCAGCAGGCCGACCGAGAACATCACGATGGCGGTGTACGGCCCGAGCTTGCCTGGTTCGAGGTTGATGAAATCGGCCGACATCGACGCCGCCACGAAGCGGTAGAAGAAGCCCATCAGGAACCCGGCGACCACCGACAGGGCGATGCCCTTGCCGATCGTGCGCTGGCCCTGTGCCGGCAGGCGGCTGTAGGACAGCGCCGACAGGAGGATCGCCGCAACGACGCAGCCCACCCCAGCGAACAGGAGCACTGGGTTGCCGACCGGGCTGGCGAGATAGTTGGTGATCACGCCGAGCACCAAGGCCAACCCCACCCCGATCGGGAACGCCACGGCCATACCAGCGATGTCGATGGCGGCGACGAGCAGGATGTTCGAGAGATTGAAGACGGCGCCGCCGATGAACGCCGATCTTAGGGCGGCGCCGTCGGCCTGGTCCAAGTCGGTCAGGAAGCTGCGGCCGGCGGTGCCGGTGCTGCCAAGCGTGAAGGCGAGCACCAGCGCGAACAGAAGTACGCCGATGGCGTAGTCCCAGTAGAACAGCTCGAACCGCCACTCCTTGCTTGCCAGCTTCTGCGTGTTGGCCCACGAGCCCCAGCAGATCATCGTGACCACGCACATCACCACGGCCACGGCGTACGATTCGACGACGGTCATGTCGCTCCTCCGGGGACGCGCCCCGTCCGCTCCCTACGCTCGGCTAGTCTAGCGGCGCGCGGCCGGTCTGGCCGCCGTCACCCGCTCGATGTAGAGGCGGATGAACCTGTCCCACTCGAGGTCGGTCTGCACCTGCATCTTCACGGCGCCCTCGCCGCCCGGCCACGTCGTCGGCGCCCCCACCATCAGGGGCGTGGTCGGCCAGGGCACCGCCCTCAGAACACGTACTTGAGCGCCAACTGGACCTGACGTGACGACTTGACGGTCGATGTGATCCGGCCAAACAGTGGCGAGCCGACGGTCGAATTCGGCACCGCGAACTGCGCGTTGTTGAACACGTTGAAGACCTCGGCGCGGAACTGGAACTTGTCGATCTTCTTCGACAGCGCCATATCGGCGTTCCAGCGGCCGGGCCCGAACAGCGTCGTCCGCGCGGCGTTGCCGAGCACGCCGACCGCCGGTGCGACAAAGCAGCTGGTGTCGAACCACCGGTTCACGTTCGGATTGTCGAGGGCCCCGCTGCAGACGCGGTTAGGCCGGTTGCCGAAAGCGGTGCCCGACTGATTGTTGGCCATGCTCATGCCGAGGGGATAGCCGGTCTGGGCGATGAAGATGGTGTTGATGCTCCAGCCGCCGAGGATCGTTTCAGGCAGGCCCTTCAGGTTGGACAACATCGGCTGGCCGTTCCCGAACGGCAGCCGGTAGAGCGCGCTCAACGAAAAGTTGTGCCGCAAGTCGGTGTTCGACGATCCCGTGTCGACCTTGTCGTCGTCGACGACCGGGAAATAGACGACCCCGGGGTCGCCGCCAAAGCCGGAGACGCCGTTGGTCAGTGCCTTGGCGTAGGTGTAGGAGGCGAGCACGTAGTTGCCGGCCGAGGCGCGACGTTCGACCCGCATCTGCAGCGAGTTGTACTTCATCCACCCGCGGCTGATCGCGGCGATCACGTTCTGCAGGTTGGGATAGGGGCGACGGGCGGCCGGGTTGAAGCCCGAGCCTGGCGTCGCGGTGTTGAGATTGCGGCTCTTGTCGAACAGCCGGTCGGCGTAGCTGCCGGCGTAGGCGACGCTGGCCACGGTGCTGAACGGCAGCCGACGCTCGACGTTCAGACTCCACTGCTGCACTCGGCCTTGCTTGAAATCGGGGTCGATGGTGGTCCAGTCGCCGCGGTGATTGGCCGGATCGACCGGCTGGTTGTTGGCGGGGAACCCCGTGGCCAGCGTCCGCACCGGCGTGATGTTGTCGCTGACAAACGAGTAGGCGTTGGCGTAGGGCGGGTTCTGATAGGGGCCTGTCGCGCCGCCGATCGCCGACACGTCGTGATAAATGCCATAGCCGGCACGCACCACCGTGCTGGTACTTGCTCCGGGACTCCAGGCAAAGCCAAGGCGCGGCTGAATGTTGCTCCAGTCGGTCTTCACGCCGACATCGCCGCCGACGAAGATCTCGCCGGTATAGAAGTCGAAGTTGGCGAAGCGGTCCTTGTTTTCGGTCTGCGGCGTGGTGACCATGTAGGCCAGACCCAACGTCATGGTGAGGGCGTCGTTCACCCGCCACGTGTCGTCAACGAAGGCCCGATATTCCTTCCACCGCCGCCCCTTCACCGAGCCGTTCAGCTGGTCGTTGCGCCCGCCGGAGG
This sequence comes from Acidobacteriota bacterium, assembly GCA_031376505.1. Lineage (GTDB taxonomy): Bacteria > Acidobacteriota > Vicinamibacteria > Vicinamibacterales > UBA2999 > CADEFD01. The sequence continues at coordinate 5,820 of JANMDX010000072.1, read as the reverse complement.
CCGGCAGGCCCAGGAGCAGGCTGGCGATCGAACTGCCGGTGGCGCCGTTGAGGGCGCCGGCGGCGTTGAAGCCCGAGGTGAAAAACGGCGTGAAGGCGAACTGGCCGGCCAGCGCCGTGTCGCCGAGCAGGTTGAGCTGCATCGCCCGGAACGTGCCGCCGGAGTTGATGGTGTGGCTGCCCTTCACCATCGTCAGCGTGTTGGTGTAGTGGTACACGTTGGTGCCCCCCTGAAACGGCGAGAAGCCGCGGTCACCGACACCGGCGAAGTTCTGGAACGTCATGCGCGTCAGAGACGACGTCTCATCGGTGCCGAGGTTGGCCCCCGGGATGCCCAGCTCGCGCGACTTGTTCGAGCCGTAGCCGAACGAGGTGATGAAGTTGTAGACCCGGTTGTAGCCGGCGGTGAACTGGTTGACCGTGTTGCTCTTGAAGACGTGCGTGTGCGACAGCGCGACGTTCTTGGCGTGGGTCTCGAAAGTCTGGTTGCTGGCGAAGGCGCCCGCGGCGCCGAAGTCGGGCAGCCCGGTCGGCAGGTACTGATCGGCCTCCTCGGCGCTGAACCGGGCGAAGATCCGGTCGTTGTTATTGAAGTTGTGGTCGATGCGCAGGTCGCCCTGGTAGTCGTTGAGGGTCTTGATCGGGTTGGCCAGATAGTTGCCGCCAAGCCGGTCGGTGAAGGTCGGCAGGGGCAGCAGGTCGAGCAGCGCCCGGCCGATCGGGCTGATGCGGTTGGCCGGGATGGCGTTGCCAGGGAACGGGTCGCGGACCAGCAGCCCGGTGGCCGGATCGACGCGAGTCGACCCCGGGTCGTAGATGGTCGGCGCCGCGGCGCCCGGAAACGACTCGGTGAAGATGCCCTGGTGCATCAACGCCGTCGGCACGGTGAGCAACGTCGTCAAGCCCTCGTCGATGTTGTTGCCTTGGAAGCCGGTGAAGAAGAACGTGCGGTCCCGCTTGATTGGGCCGCCGAGCGAGAAGCCGTAGGTGTTCTGATTCCACGGGCGTTTCTTCGCCCCGTCGAAGAAGTTCCGGGCGTCGAGGGCGTCGTTGCGGAAGAACTCAAAGGCCGAGCCGTGCAAGTTGTTCTCACCAGCCTTGCTGCTGACCAGCACGGTCGTCCCGCCGCGGCTGCCGTACTGCGCCTGGTAGTTGTGCGTGAGCACCTTGAACTCGCGGATCGAGTCGATGTTCGGCAGGATGGCGACGCCGCCGGCAGTGAGTTCGTTGTCGTCGACGCCGTCGTAGAGCCAGTCGTTGGCATTCTCGCGCATGCCCTGCGCCGACACCGACATGCTGCCGCGATAGGAGACCTCGCTGGTCGGGCCAGAGGCCAGGAAGCTGCCGGCCCGGCCGCTCACGGTGCCAGGGCCGAGCAGCGCCAGCTGCACGAAATTGCGGCCGTTCAGCGGCAGCTCGGCCACTTGCTGGGCGTTGATCAGCTGGCCGAGGTTGGCGTCGCTGCGCTGCAACTGCACGACCGCGGCCTGGCTGACGACGGTGACCTCGGACGTGAGGCCGGCAATCGGCAGTGTGAAGTCGAGGCTCAGCGACGCCTGCACTTCGAGCACGATGCCACTGCGTTCCTGCGTCTGGAAGCCGCTCATCGTCGCCGTCACCGTGTAGCGGCCGATCGGCAGCTGCGGCAAGGCGTAGCGACCGGCCTGGTCGGCGACCACTTCGCGGGCCGCGCTCGTGCCTTCGTTGCGGGCGGTCACTATGGCGCCGGGCAGACTCCCCTTCGAGGCGTCGAGCACCGTGCCCGCGATCGATCCTACGGACTGGGCGAGAGCGGGGGCCGCGGGCAGCACGGCCACGGCGACGATGAGCATCGAGACGCGCATCCACGAGAGAGTCATTGCCACCTGCTTGCTCGATTCCTGCCGGAATCGGGATTGACTGTCGTTGCCAACAGCGACTGCTGAATTTACTGTCAAGTACGGGCATCTCTCCGTAAGATCCGCAGCAATCGTGGCAACGTCCGGCCGACTACAGCATGTGCGTCGAGGCCTGTCAAGCCTGCTGACGGTCGTCGCCGTCGCCGTGTCCGCTCCGTGTGCGACGGCAGCGCTTGCCGCTGAGCCGACTCAGCCGCCATCGACGACCGCCAGGCTGACGCTTCGCGATCTGGTGAACTCAGCCTCACGAATCGACGTGCAGGGGCGGCTGATCCGGTTCGCGCTGCACGGGCACATTTTCTTCGACACGATCGACGACTTGTTCCGTTACATCGACGACGAGGCCGGCCGCTGGTCGTTCCCGTCGGCGTCGGCGCGCCAGGCGTTTGCCGACAGCCTGTTGCAGCGCGGCGTCGAGAGCCGGGTGGTGTCGATGGAGACCGAGTTGCCGTTGGAGTTGCTGCTCACGCACACCCGGGCCGAGGTGGAGGCCGCGGTCGCCGGCGTCACCGGCGAGGCCCTCGTCTTCAGCGGCCGGCATTGGCGACTACCCGTCGCCACCTATCGCGACACGTTCCTCGCGGTGCGCGATAAATGGGCGCGCAGTCTCAACTGCTGGAGCGCATCGCCGTCGGTACCGGGCCGGGTGCTGTCGAACTGGTACGTGATCGACGAGGGCATCGAGCTGTACGGGGCGACCTACGACTCCACCGAGCACTTCTGGCAGGCGGTGAAGTATCACCCAGAGGTCACCGTGGACGAAGTGCGGCGCCTGGTGGCAGCGATGCGCGACGTGGAGTGGCGGCCCTGGCTCGACGGGCTGGCCGCCGACCAGGCCTTCTACGTCGCCAACGCGTACGCGGTGGAGTTCCTGAAACGGAACCTCTCGCGTGACCGCCTCGACGGATTCCACACCGAGCTTGGACGGCTCGCGCCGGCAACCCGGGCCCGCGCCGCGCAGCAACGCACCGCCCGTGCCCCCGGGGCGGCGCTGGCCTTCACGCCACTAGACGAGAAGGTGCTGTGGGGCGATCTCGCCGACGTGTTCCATCTGGTGGTGGCATTCGCCGATCGTCCAGGCCGGGCGGCGCCAGCCGCAGTCGCCGCCGTGCGCCGATCGCTTGTCGAGCGCCGCTTCGACGCCATCTATCTCGCCGGGTACGCCGACGAGCGTGTCGGCTTCCTGTCCCCGGAGTTCCAGGCGCTGATGCTGGAGATCTGGAAGGTCAAGTTCCTGCGCTTGCCGCGCTTCGGCGAGGTGATCCGTTCGACCGCCGGCCGGCGCCTCGACCATTTCCTCAACGACGGCGACTCGCCGGACATCCCGATCCCGGTCTACGTCGGCTACCTGAACCGCATTCGCGACATGGCCATGGAGATCCGCCCGTGAGCATACAGACCCTCCGCCGGTGGGTGGCCTCGGCCTCCTGCGCCGCCCTGCTGAGCACGGCGCCGGCCGCCGCGGTCGCGCAGGAGTATGCGATCGTCGACGCCGACATGGGCGTGTTGAACGACGACGCGGTGGCCATGTTCATGCTGCTCAACAGCCCGAACCTCACCGTCCTCGGCGTGACCATCGTCCCGGGCAACACGTGGACGGAGAGCGGCACGGCCTTCGCTCTGCGGCAGCTGGAGCTGGTCGGCCGCCAGGACATCCCCGTGTTCATGGGCGTGCGCGAGCCGCTGATGGGTAGCCGGCAGCCCTGGCTCGAGGCCGAAGAGCGGCTGTGGGGACGGTCTGAGTTCCTCGGCGCCTACGGCCGGCCCCGGCCGGAGTCCTACCTGTCGCTCGACCGCGAGCCGCCGATTGGCTACCCGACGTCGAAGCCGTCGACCGAGCACGCCGTCGACTTCATCGTTCGGGCGGTGAAGGCCCATCCGAATCAGGTGACGCTGTTCGCGCTCGGGCCGACCACCAACATCGCCCTTGCGATCCGCAAGAACCCGGAGATCGTGCCGCTGGTGAAGCGGATCTACTACATGGGCGGCGCCATCGACGTGCCCGGCAACGCGACACCAAGCGCAGAGTTCAACTGGTGGTTCGATCCAGAATCGGTGCGAATCACCCTGCGCGCGCCATTCCGCGAGCAGATCGTCGTCCCGATCGACGTCGCCGAGCGGGTCTACTACACCAAGGCAGAATACGACCGGATCGTGGCGGCGCCGGAAACCGCGATCACCAAGTTGTTCCGGCAGATGCACGGCGCCCGCTTCGAGAAGGACCCGAAGGCCCGGTCCTACGTCTGGGACGCGCTGACGACGGCGATTTTTCTCCAGCCGGCGATCGCGACGCGCTTCGACGATCGCTTCCTCGACATCGACGTCACGTACGGCCCCAACTACGGCCGCTCGATTGGCTACCACCAATCGCGGCGGCGCTCGCTCGACACGCCGGCAGATTTTCCGGCCGGGACGCAAAGGGTGAAGGTGCTCATGGACGTCGACCGCACGGCATTCTGGAATCTCTACGTCGACCTGATGACGCGCCGCCGATGACCACCGCCAACCACGCGAAGGGAGTCGCCATGTCTGTCTTGTCGCGAGTCACGGTGACGGCGGCGGTGGTCGCCGCGCTGACCGCCGGCTCGATTTCGACCGCCGCCGGCCAGACGGGGGCGGCGAAGAAGAAGGTGTTCATCGACCAGGACGGCGCCGCGCTCGGCACCGACATGATCTCGACGCTGGCGATGCTGCAGGCGCCCGACGTCGAGGTGCTCGGCATCACCGTGACCGCCGGCGATGCCTGGGTGAAGGCCGGCACCGCACACATGCTGCGGATGCTGGAACTGACCGGGCACGGCGACACGCCGGTCGCCTCCGGCGCCGCCTTTCCGCTCATCAACTCACGCGAGCAGACCGCCGCCTGGGAAGCGCAGTACGGCGAGTTCTCTTACAAGGGCGCGTGGAACCCGGGCCGCTACCACGAGCCCGACGCCGTGCCGACGCCGCCGACCGGCGCCACCACTCTCGAGCCGATCGACCTGCACGGCGCGCTGTTCATGATCCAGCAGATCCGCAAGTACCCAGGCGAAGTGACGCTGTGGGTTGGCGGCCCGTTCACTACAGTGGCGCTCGCACTCGGCCTCGACCCGGAGATCGCGACCCTGGCCAAGGAACTGGTGCTGATGGGCGCCGGCTTCAACGTCGGCCAGGGTGGCAACCACCGTATCAACGGCCGCCGCGAGTTCAACTGGTGGTGGGATCCCGAGGCGACCCGCATCGCGATGAGCGCACCGTGGAAGAAGATCGTGATCACGCCGGTGGACATCTCGGTGAAGACCTCGCTCAGCGACGATCTCAAGCGGCGGCTGGCGGCGTCGAACGCCAAGGCCGCGCAGTTTGTCGCCACATTCCATCCGCCGGGGCCGGGCGGCGGCGGTGGCTTCATGTGGGACGAAATCTCGGTGCTGGCGTTTCTCGACCCGAGCGTCATCACCCAACAGCAGCAGCTCTTCGTGAACATCGACATCGACCACGGGCCCGGCTACGGCCAGACCATCTTCGTGGAGGCCGTCGTGCCCGGGCAGCCACCGCGGCCGCGGACGATGCCCTCGTGGTGGCGGGTCGCTACCGTGCAGTGGGACCTCGACCTGAAGAAGTTCTACGACCAGTTCTTCACCCTGATGACTAGCGATGCTCCGCCTCGGAGCAAAAGGCCGGTGGCTCCGCCTCGCTAGCGGCAGTGTTGTTTGGCTCGCCCTCCGGGCGGGCATCGACGGACCGCTTTCTCGAGAGGCCACATGACCAGACGATCCAGGATTGCAGTTGTCGGCAGCGCCAACGTTGACCTGACCACGTTCTCGGACCGGTTCCCGAAGGCCGGCGAGACGATCTTCGGCCAGCACTTCGACCTCGGCTGGGGCGGCAAGGGCGCCAACCAGGCGGTGGCGGCGCGGTTGTGCGGAGCCGACGTGTCGATGGTC
>JANMDX010000033.1:0-40424 GCA_031376505.1 Acidobacteriota bacterium | reverse complement strand
GCGGCGGCTGGCCCCGGCGTACCACTCGGGCGAGAACGGCGTCTTGTTCACGCCAGGCTGGTTGACGATGACGTATTCCTCGTAGTTGAACGAGTAGCCGGCTTCGGCCAGCAGCGAGTTGCTGAGCGTGCCCGTGTACTTCGCCGCTGCCGAGTTGTATTTCGGCGACGTCCAGACCTGCGATGCCGTGTAGTAGTCGTCGCCGGAATTCATGCCGTGCCCGCGGGCCTTGTTGATCTCGTCGTAGTAGACCGAGAACTTGTGCTTCGAAGTGGCCTGCCACGTGAGGCGCAGCAGTCCACTCTCAATGCTCTGGTCGTCGATGCCCGTCTCGCACTGGATGGCGCCGCTTCGGCACTGGGCGATGCCCGTGCGGTACGGCGTGCCCTCGGGCACCACCAGGACGTCCTGCACCGGCGCATTCACCGACCATGCACGCCCCGACGTGAAGAACCAGAGTTTGTCCTTCTTGATGGGCCCGCCGATGGCCAGGTTGAAGTCGTAGATGCGGTCGACGCCGCCGCCGGTTCTCAGACCCCTGGCGATGATGTCGTCGGTGAGGTTCTTGCTCTGGAATTTCTTGTCGTTCCACGACCCGAAGAAGGTGCCGTTGAAGCGGTTGCCGCCGTCCTTGGGCACGATGTTCATGCGGACGCCGCCGGGCGATACGTCGGCGCCGGCGCCGCTGGTCTGGTACGACATTTCTTCCATCATCGCCTGGTTGAAGTACTGCTGCACGGCGCCGTCGCCGTCGAGGCCGTTCACCATCAGGCCGTCGACCGTTACGATGTTGTTGGCCGAAGTCAGACCGCGCGTCGACATATAGCTCTGCTGCATGGCGCGCGAGCCGCCCACGTCGGGCACGTTCAGCGACACGCCGCTCACGAGCTGCGCGAGCGCCTGAATCGATCGGCCCGTCGGCACCTGCTCCAAGATCTCCGCGGTCATGACCTCGACCTTGGCATTGCTCGACACGTCAACCGTGGGCGAGGTGCCCGTGACCGTGATGGCTTCTTCGAGCGCGCCCACTTCGAGGCTGGCGTTCAGCGTGCCCGTGAAATCGACCCGCAGCTCGACTTTTTCCTGGCGCACCAGCTTGAAGCCGGGCAAGGAGAAAGTGACCGTGTAGGTACCTGGACGCAGGTCGGTGATGCGGTACTGGCCGTTGGCATTGGTGACGTCCGATTTGGCGCCCCCGATGAGCACCGGGCTGGACGCTTCGACCGTGACTCCTGGCAGCACGCCGCCACTCGAGTCTTTCACGACACCTGTGAAGGAACTTTGCGCCGCCGCAATCGACGGGAACGCAATCGCTGCCACGAGACACGCGATTAACGCCTTGAGACGTCTTGCCATGCCACTCTCCCTGATTGAATACCGACTACCGCCCTGAATTGGGACGGCGGTCTTCGTACACGATCACCTGCGTCTGGAGCAGTCGAATTCGTCAGCGGGCGCATGCACTGACGACGTGCAGGTTCTGCCACCCCATTTAGAGCCGAAGACGGACGTAACCGAGACGAGCCTATTTATCACGAAGTGTAACCGGCGCGCAACAATTACGGCCGTATCCTGTCAGTTTCATCTGAGATATGCATGCAGTCGATGGGCAAAACGGGCCTATCTGGGAACGGCCCGGGTGACCTTCGCGAGTCGAAAAGGAGGGAGACAACCGGATCCTGGCATGGGTCCACGCCCCCTGTAGCCGAACACGCCGTGCACGAAGACCAGTGCGTCGCGCCTGGCGACCTCTCCGGGGGTGCTCGTTCGGCCGATCATTGCGGCGAACACCTTCGTGGCAATAGCGGCGCCGGAAGCCGGTCCGCATCGACCCTGCGGCGACGCGTGAACATTTGACGAAACGCCGTCTCCGCTGTAGCGTGTGCGCGTCTTCGTCCCTTGGGAGGAACTCATATGAACCTCAGCGCACTTCTGAAGCTCGGTATGGTGACCGGCGTGGTTCTGAACATCCTGGACTTCATCGTCCAGGGCAATCTGCTGGCCGGCATGTATGCCGCCAATCCGGCGTTCCGGAACACGGCAGACTTGGTGCCCTACCTGGTGGCGGGCGACTTCGCCGCGGCCTTCGTCTTCTGCTGGGCCTACTTGAAGCTTGGCGCGGCGACGGGAGCCGGGGCGGGCGGAGGCGCGGTCTTCGGCCTGTACGCGGGCGTCCTCATCGGCTTTCCGACGTGGATCTTCGTGCACCTCCTGGTCAACGGCATCCCGTACGGCATGACGTGGATCCTGACGATCTGGCAAGTCATCGCCTACGTGATCATCGGCGCCGTCGCGGGCGCGATGCGGAAGGCCTGACGAAGCGGCAACACGTGTTGCGCCGGTCTGCCGGGCCCGCTTCATCACGCTTCACGTCGGCTCCGGCGGGATCCGGGGCCTGGAGGACGCCATGTCGGTTGCCGTGCGCGCGCTGTTCGTGGTGATGCTGGGTGCGGGAGCCTTCGCGCAGGCATCCGGCCCCGACTCTGCCGTGCTGTACGAAGGCGCGCGCCTCATCATCGGTGACGCCGCCCCGCCCTTCTCCTCCGGCGCGTTCTTGGTGCAGGACGGTCAGATCCGCGCAATCGGCGCTCGCGGAGCCGTCACCGCGCCGGCGGGAGCCCGACGCGTAGACCTGACCGGCAAGACGGTGATGCCTGCAATGGTGAATGTGCACGTGCACATGGGCTACGAGGGCTACACGACGTGGGGGGCGAAGAATCACACGCCCGCGAACCTGCTCGACCACCTGCAGCGCGAAGCTGTCTACGGCGTGGCGGCGGCCACGTCCGTGGGCTCGAGCCCCACCGGGCAGATGCTGCAGTTCCAGAAAGACCAGCGCGCCGGGATCCACGCGCTGGCAGCCCGCCTGCTGTTCATGCCGGGCATGGCGCCGCCGCATGGCGGGCCCGATCACATCCTGTTGGTGGCCACCGACGAACTCCACGTGGTGAACGAGGTGACGACGGCGGCGGGAGCGCGCGCAGCAGTGGCGCAGATGGCGGCGCAGGGGATCGGCCACGTGAAGATGTGGGTCGACGATCGCGGCGGCACGTATCCCAAACTGGCGCCCGACACCTATCAAGCGATCGTGGACGAAGCGCACGCGCACAAGATGCTGGTGCACGCGCATGCGATTCAACTGGCCGACCAGAAGGCCGTGCTGCGCGCTGGCACCGACGTGCTGGTGCATATGGTGCAGCGCCAGCCACTCGACGACGAGTTCCTGGCGCTCGTGAAGCAGAAGACGCCCTATTGGGCCACCGTAATCGGCCTGGGTGACCCCGTCGAGCTGTGCACGCCTGATCCGTTCTTCGAGCAGGCCATTCCCCCTTCGGTCGTCGCGAGCATTCGCGCCACGACGGAACGGAAGCCGCTCGCGCCGAGTTGCGGCCCGCTTCCCGAGACCGCGGCGGCGCGGGAGACGCAGATGGCCATCAACTTCCCGCGGATGCTGGCCGCGGGCGCGCGGGTAGTACTGGCCACCGACACGGGCATCCAGCCCGGGCACACGTTCGGTTCCGGCGAGCACGTCGAGCTCGCGCGGTGGGTGCAGCTCGGCATGACCCCGGCTGATGCCATCGTGGCGGCCACGAGCCGGCCCGCGGAGCTGATGGGGCAGCGGGATCTGGGCACGCTCGCGGCAGGGAAGCGCGCCAGCTTCATCGTGCTCGACGCCAACCCGCTCGACGATATCAGGAACACGCGGCGCATTGCCGATGTGTACCTGGACGGCGTGCGCGTGGACCGCGATGCGCTGAAGGCGCGGTTCAGGCGGGAGACGCGCTAGTCCCGCCCGCGAGGCGCTACCGGTCTGGGCGGACGATTGTGTGCCGCCGCGAGGGAGGCCACCCGCCGTCGCGTGAAAGCGCGTGAACTGGCGCTGTCCGGGGCCCGGCCCGAGTCGTTTTCGGAGGCCTCGAAGCGCGTATCATGATGTGGCCCGTGGCGCTCAGCCGAGATTCGACGCTCACCCAGGAATCGACGCCGCATGCCGTGCCGGCGGGGGTGGCATGACGTTCTTACGTTCCGTCAAATGGCGGATCTTCATCGTTGCCTGGATTCTCTACTCCGCGCACTTTGCCACCAACGTCGTGCGAGAGCACTACCCAGCATTCAGCATCGCTGAGCGAGGCACCTTCCGGGTCGACCAGTACCAGGGATTTCACTCGGACATCTTCGTGCATCGAGACGGACACTCCGTCATCGGCAACCAGGTGCTCGTCTCGGTTCTGGCGGCTATTCCGCTGTTCGTGTTCGATCCGCTTCTCGACGCCGTGGAACGCTACAGCCAGGCGCGCCTGGGGTCGGCGGTCGCTGACACCGCCGAGTACCGCACAGACAAGCCGATGCGGCGGGAGTTCTTCAACCTGGTGCGCGAGCGCGGCCTCGAACTCCGATTCGGCGCGGCCACCGTGGTGACGTCGGTATTCTTCATGGCGCCCGCCACCGCGCTGTTCCTCGTGTACTTCTACGGCGTCCTCATTGGACGCGGTGTGTCGACCGCGCTCGCAGCGCAGCTCACGTTCCTCTTGGGCTTCGGCACGCCGCTGTTCTTCAGAACATCGACGCTCAATCACAACCTGTTTGTCATGTACGCGATGTTCATCTCCTTCGTCCTGTTGTGGTCGAACGTCGACGCTTCAGGGCCGGCGGGCACCAAGCGCCGGCTGTTGGCGGGGTTCTTTGCCGGCGTTACGCTCGCGACCGACTATGTCGGGGTCGTGTTGATGCCCCTGCTATGGGCCTACTGCGTGCTGTCGCGCCGACGCGCCACGACCTGGCGGACCGCCGTCACCGAGTCCGCGGCCATGGTGCTCGGCAGCCTTCCGCCGCTTGCCTTCCTTCTCTACAGTCAGTGGGCGATGTACGGCAACCCGTTCCTGCCCGGCCAGTACTGGATGCCGAATCAGAACGTCTACGTCAACGAAGGAGCGCGTGGTTTCACGCTTCCTGACCTGCAGCTGCTGTGGATGTGCCTGTTCGACCCCAGCTTCGGCATGTTCACCTGGGCGCCGGTGCTCGTCGTCGCCCTGCTGCCGGTGCCACGGGCCTGGACCGGGCTGGTCGTACCAGCATTCGAACGGCGGTGGGTGGCCGCCACGGGTGTGGCGTTGCTGGTCTTCGCCTCGATGAACCAGTACTCGCGGCTGCAGTTCAACAGCGGGTTCCGGTATCTCCTGCCGCTCGTGCCGTTCCTGATGGTCGTCATCGCCGATCAGTGGGCGCGCTTCGATCGGCGCCTCCGTTGGGTGATCCTGGGGGCTGCCGTGCTGCATTCGTGGGTGCTCACGGTCTACCGGGAGCCGGTGCCGCGGTCGTGGCAGCTGTTCTTCATCGAGGGCCCGCAGCTGCCCTGGTACCGAGTGCTGAGCATGACCGGCAACGCCGACAGTCCGTGGCTGGGGACGACCTGGGTGCCGTCGCTGCTGCTCGTGCTCACGAGCGCGACCGTGGTAGCCGTGTGGCGGTTCGGTGCTCGATTGGAGAGTCGCAATGGACACGAGTGACCACGGCCTCGATCGCCCGCTCTTGTCGGTGGTCGTACCGGTCTACAACGAAGCCGAGGTCATCGGCGCATTCTATGCGCGTGCGACCAGCGCCTTGGCTGCCTTGTCGTTCGAGCTCGTATTCGTCGACGACGGGAGCCGGGACACGTCGTTCCAGCAGTTGTGCGGCTTTGCTGCTACGGACGCGCGGGTCCACGTCATCAAGTTCTCCCGAAACTTCGGACATCAGATCGCGATCTCAGCCGGCATCGACTTCGCGCGTGGCGACTGTGTGGTCGTGATCGATTCCGACCTGCAAGACCCGCCGGAAGTGATTCCCTCGATGATCGACGCGTGGCGTCAGGGCTCGGACGTGGTCTACGGTGTGCGCTCCGATCGAGACGGCGAGTCGGCCATCAAGTTGATCACCGCGGATCTGTTCTACCGGCTGCTGGGCAAGGTCACCAATATTCACATTCCGCAAAACGTCGGTGACTTCCGGCTGATGAGCCGGCGCGTCGTGGACCAGCTGAAGCAACTGAGAGAAAAAGATCGATTCGTGCGCGGCCTCGTCAGCTGGGTGGGATTCAAGCAGATCGGCGTGACGTACCATCGCGACCGTCGCTTTGCCGGCGAGACGAAGTATCCCTTTCGGAAGATGGTCAAGTTCGCGCTCGACGGGATCGCGTCTTTCTCGACCTTGCCGCTGCAGATCGCGACGTGGATGGGCTATGTCTCTGCCGGTCTGGCCATGCTGTACCTGGCGAGCGTGTTCGCGCAGAAAGCGCTGGGCTACACCGTCGACGGCTGGGCGACCATCATGGTCGCCATGCTGTTCATGGGCAGCGTGCAACTCATCTGTCTCGGCATTCTTGGCGAGTACCTCGGCCGGATCTTCAACGAGGTCAAGCCCCGGCCGATGTACATCGTCGAGGCGCATGTGGGCGCCCACGTGCACAGCTCGCCCCCGACGACGTCACGATGACCGGGACGTCGGTCTTCGTTACCGGCGCAAGCGGCTTCGTCGGCCGGCGCCTCCTGCCGGCCCTCGTTCGGGGTGGACGGCTTGTCACGGCCCTCGACCGCTCTGGCGAACTCGGAGCTGCGGGAGCGACCACAGGGGTCACCATATGCCAGGGAGACCTGCTGTCGCCCGAGACGTATGTGGACGCTCTGCGTTCGTGCGGCGTGGTCGTGCATCTTGCGGCGGCGACAGGCAAAGCCTCGGCGAACGAACACCACCGTGTGAACGCGCTCGGCACCGACGCGCTCATCGACGCATGCCGACGGGCGGGCGTACCGCGCGTGCTGTTTGTCAGCTCGATCGCGGTCTCGTTTGGCGACCAGACTGGCTACCACTACGCCGTCGCGAAGGCGTCGGCCGAACAGACCGTGCGTCGCTCGGGTCTTCGGGTGGCCATCGTGCGGCCGACGATGGTGTTTGGGGCAGGGTCTCCCGTCGAGACGGCCTTGTCGAAGCTTGCGCTTCTGCCCCTGCTGGTCGTGCCCGGAACCGGGCGTGTCCGTGTCCAGCCCGTGCATGTGGACGACCTGGTCCAGTGTCTGATCGAGGTCATCGCCCGCGACCTGTTCGACGGCGGCACGTTTGAGGTCGGAGGGCCCGACGTCCTCACGGTGGAAGCGCTGCTACAGGCGATTCGCCTCGGCCGCGGCGGCACGCCCGGGCGGGTCCTGCGGCTGCCGCTGGCCTTGCTGCGGGTGCCCGCTCTCGTGGCGGAACGGGCCGGTCTGGGCGCAGTCTTTCCCGTCACGGCCGGCCAGCTCGCCTCGTTCTGCAATGACAGCACGGCCTCGCCTGGACCGCTGACCTCAGCCGTGCCAGCCCGCATGATTCCGCTATCGGGCATGCTGGAACCCGCTGCTGTGAACGCGACGCGCTCGGTCGAGACGGACCGCGAGTGTCGAGTCTTCACGCGGCACTTGCTGGGCACGGATTGCGATGACGTCGTGCTCCAGGCCTACCGCGATGCGGTCGAGCGCGTGCCGGCGCTGCGACCCACGACTGCCTTCGACGACGTGCTGCTCACGAGCGCCAGGCGTGGGTTGTGGTGGACCCGCGTCGCCGACGCCTACTCTTCTCTTCTCGCTCGCGACTCGACGCTTCGCCGCAGAATCGTCATGCTTCTGGCGATTCTCGAGTGCCGGGCGCCCTTTCACCAATGGATCGACGGGCCGGTCGGCGGGTCCAGCGCGATGCTGTGGGCGCGCGTTGGCTTCCGCGTGCTCCTCGGCATCTTGACTGCGGGTGTCGGCGTGCTGGTATTCGTGCCCACGCGCCTGTTGATGACGGCCAAGGGGCGCGAACGATGACGCCCGCCGTCACCGTGATCGGCTCGGGCGCCAGTGGCGTGCACTTCGCCCTGACCGTCCTGAAGAAGGGCGGCCGAGTCCGAATGATCGACGTCGGTACGCAGGGACCGATCCAGCCTCTGCCGACGGTGAGCCTCAACGGACTCAAGGCGCAATTGCCGGATCCCGCTGGCTACTTTCTCGGGTCCGACTATCAAGGGGTGCACTTGCCCGGCGACAACGACGAGTACTACGGCATTCCTCCCGGGAAGGACTACATCTTCGAGCCACCCGACGGCTTCGGACACAAGAGCGTCGGATTTGCGCCGCTGTTTTCGTTTGCCCGCGGCGGACTTGGCGAAGCCTGGACCGCGGGCTGCTATCCGTTCAACGCCGACGACACGACGGACTTTCCGTTCCCATTTGCCGACCTTGCCGTGCAGTACGACGAAGTCGCCGAGCGGATCGGTGTCACAGGAGCTGTGGACGATCTCAGCAGGTTCATGCCGGTGCATGCGCACCTGCTGCCCCCGCTGAGGCTCGATGCCCACTCCGCGCGTCTGCTCGACAGCTACCACCGGGTGCGCGAACGGATGCATGCCCGTGGCGTGTTCATCGGGCGCACCAGGGTGGCGACGTTGAGTCAGTCCTTCCGGGGACGTCAGCCGTGCACGTACTCCGGTCGATGCCTCTGGGGCTGTCCGACCGGTGCGCTGTACACACCGTCCTTCACGTTGCGCGAATGCCAGACGTATAGCGGCTTCGAGTATGTACCGGGCGTCGAAGTGAGCCACTTGCGTCTCGGTGCCGGCGGCGGCGTGGCGGCCGTCGTCGCGAGAGACCTGGAATCTGATGGCGAGGTGGAGTTTGCGGCGGAACGCGTGGCGCTGGCCGCTGGCGCACTCGTGTCTACTCGTATCTTTCTCGCCACCCTGCTTCGTGCGAGCGGAGGGCGCGTTCGCCTGCCGGGGCTGATGGACAATCGGCAGCTCCTGGTCCCGTTTCTGAACCTGAAGATGCTGGGGCAGCCCTTCGACCCCAACACCTACCAGTACCACCTGTTGGGAATGGGCATTGCAGGTGCGTCACCGTCCGACTACGTGCATGGGCAGATCACGACCCTGAAGACCGCACTCGTCCACCCGGTACTGCAACAGCTCCCGTTCGATCTCGGCACGTCGGTCGACGTCTTCCGCTTCATCCACGCAGCGCTGGGGCTCGTGAACGTGAACTTCCCCGACACGCGGCGTCCCGATTGCTATGTCGAACTCACAAGCGACGCACGTCCCCGACTGGCAATTCGATATGTGCCCGATCCCAGTGAACCTCTGCGGATCAAGAAGGCGCTGCAACGTGTGAAGCGCGCCCTCCTGACCCTCGGCTGCCTTGCGCCGCCGGGGATGGTCCACCTGAGGCCAATGGGAGCGAGCGTGCACTATGCCGGCACGATCCCCATGACGGCCAGGCCAGATCCCTTCACGGCGACACCGCTTGGTGAAAGCCGCGATGTGCCTGGTCTGTTTCTCGTGGACGGTGCCGGATTTCCGTCCCTGCCTGCCAAGAACCTCACCTTCACGCTGATGGCCAACGCGGCTCGCATTGCGGCCGCTGCGTTCTAGTGACCCTGCAGGCTCCCGTTACCTATACGCTCATCACGTAGCGATCAACCGCGGCGGCCGCCTGACGTCCGTCAGCGATGGCCCAGACGATCAGCGACTGACCGCGCTGCACGTCGCCGGCGGCGAAGACCCCGTCGCTGCTCGTCATCCACTGGTCGTCGCGCCATACGGTGGCGCGCTCGGTCATGCGCAAGCCAAGATCCTCGAACAGGCGACCCTTCGCCGCGCCGGTGAAGCCCATCGCGAGCAGGACCAGATCGGCCGGCAGGTCGAACGCGCCGCCGGACTCGGGCTGGAACTCCTGTCGGCCGTTGATCTCCGCGCGCGCGACGCGGTGACCGTGCAGCCGGCGCACGTGCCCGCCGTCGTCTCCGGTGAATCCGGTCGTGGACACCGCGTAGTGACGGTCGCCACCCTCTTCGTGTGCCGACGACACGCGGAACACCTGCGGCCAGAGCGGCCAGGGGTTGCTGTCCGCCCGTGCCGCCGGTGGTGCTGGGAGCAACTCGAACTGTGCGACCGATCGCGCACCCTGCCGGTGCACCGTGCCGAGGCAGTCGGCACCGGTATCTCCGCCGCCGATGATGACGACGTGCTTGCCCGCGGCCGAGATCGACCCGGTGTCCGGCACGTCGTCGCCCGCGCACCGGCGGTTCTGCTGCTCCAGGTATTCCATGGCGAAGTGCACGCCGTGCAGCTCACGTCCCGGCACGGACAGGTCGCGCGGCCGTCCCGCACCGCCAGCCAGCAGCACCGCGTCGAAGTTGCGGCGCAAGTCGTCGGCGGTCACGTCCACGCCCACGTCCACGCCGGGACGAAACACCACGCCTTCGGCTTCGAGCAGCGCGAGCCGACGGTCCAGCACGCGCTTTTCCATCTTGAATTCCGGGATGCCGTAGCGCAACAGGCCGCCGATGCGGTCGGACTTCTCGAACACGGTCACGCTGTGGCCGGCGCGGTTCAGCTCGGCGGCGGCCGCGAGACCCGCCGGTCCCGAGCCGACGACCGCGACCTTCTTCCAGGTGCGCATGGTAGGAGGCTCGGGCGTGATCCAGCCCTCCTCGAAGGCGCGGTCGACAATGGCCAGCTCGACCGCCTTGATCGTCACCGGGTCGTTGTTGATGCCGAGCACGCACGCGCCCTCGCACGGTGCGGGACACAACAGGCCCGTGAACTCGGGAAAGTTATTGGTCTGGTGCAGCCGGTCGGT
The DNA here is from genome assembly GCA_031376505.1 of Acidobacteriota bacterium. Taxonomy (GTDB): domain Bacteria; phylum Acidobacteriota; class Vicinamibacteria; order Vicinamibacterales; family UBA2999; genus CADEFD01. Next base: position 29,799 of record JANMDX010000033.1, on the reverse strand, counting down.
GGCGGCGCGCCAGGCGCCGCGATACACGAGATCGTTCCAGTCGGGAATCAGGTTGCCGAGCGGGCAGCCCTGGTGGCAAAAGGGCACGCCGCAGTCCATGCAGCGGGCGCTCTGGCGCGTGAGCTCATCGGCGGGATAGGCCGTGTAGACGTGCTGGTAGTCCGCAAGGCGGTCGGCGACGGGCCGGGCCGGCGCCTTGACGCGCGCGAACTCGACAAAGCCGGTGGGCCTGCCCATGTCAGGCTCCCACCAGGTTGCCCGAGATGGCCGGCCGCGTGAAGCGCCGCTGCCGTGCTTCGGCCTCGCGCACGCGCTTGAAGTCGCGCGGCGTGACCGCGACGAAGTCGCGCTGACGTCGTGGCCACGCGTCGAGTACCCGGGCGCCGATGGCGCTGCCGGTCAGGAGGACGTGGCGAGCGATGAGCTCGTGCACCAGTGTGGCCTCATCTTCGTCGTCGAGCGGGTCGAGATCGACCATGTCGGGATTGCAGCGCCGCGCAAACGTCCCGTCATCGTCGAGCACGTAGGCGATGCCGCCGCTCATGCCGGCGGCGAAGTTGCGGCCGGTTCGACCAAGCACGACCACGCGGCCGCCGGTCATGTACTCGCAGCCGTGGTCGCCCACACCCTCGACCACCGCGTGAGCGCCGCTGTTGCGCACGGCAAACCGCTCGCCGGCCACGCCGCGCACGTAGGCATCGCCGCTCGTGGCCCCGTACAGCGGCACGTTGCCGATGATCACGTTCTCTTCCGCCACGAAGCGGGCCTCGCGCGGCGGGCGCACCACGAGGCGACCCCCCGACAGGCCCTTGCCGACAAAGTCGTTGGCCTCGCCCTCGAGCGTCAACGTGATGCCGCGCGGCAGGAACGCGCCGAAGCTCTGGCCCGCCGCACCGGCCAAGGTGACGCGGATGGTGTCGTCGGGCAGGCCGGCGCCGCCGTACCGCTTCGTCACCGCGTGGCCGAGCAGTGTGCCGGTCGCGCGGTCGGTGTTCCGGATCGCGGCCGTGATTGCCACCGCCTCCTGACGCTCCAGGGCCGCGGCCGCCTGTGCGATCAGTGTCTGGTCGAGCACGTGCGACAGATCGATCACCTGGCGTGAGACGGCCCGGCGTGACGCGCCGGGGGCCAGCGGCGGCTGGTAGAGGAGCGGTGTCAGGTCCACGCCGCTCGCTTTCCAGTGCGTTGCCGCGGGCGTGAAATCGAGGCAGTCGGCCCGGCCCACCATCTCGTCGAGCGACCGGAAGCCAAGCTCCGCCATATACTCCCGCACTTCGCTCGCGATGAACCGGAAGAACGTCTCGACCAGCTCCGGGGTGCCGGAGAACGTCTTACGCAGCTCTGGATCCTGCGTCGCGATGCCTACCGGGCAGGTATTCAGATGGCAGACGCGCATCATCACGCAGCCCATCACCACGAGGGGCGCGGTGGCGAAGCCGAACTCCTCGGCGCCGAGCAGCGCGGCCACGACGACGTCACGACCGGTCTTGAGTTGTCCATCGACCTGCACGACGATGCGGTCGCGCAACCCGTTCATGAGCAGGACCTGCTGGGTTTCGGCGAGGCCGAGTTCCCAGGGCACGCCCGCGTGTTTCAGGCTCGTGAGCGGCGAGGCGCCGGTGCCGCCGTCGTGACCCGAGATGAGCACCACGTCGGCATGCGCTTTCGACACGCCCGCGGCGACAGTGCCCACACCCGACTCGGCCACGAGCTTCACGTGGACGCGCGCCGCCGGATTGGCGTTCTTCAAGTCGAAGATGAGCTGCGCGAGATCCTCGATGGAGTAGATGTCGTGGTGGGGCGGTGGCGAGATCAGGCCGACGCCGGGCGTCGAGTAGCGCACTTTGGCGATCCACGGGTACACCTTGTGTCCCGGCAGCTGGCCGCCTTCCCCGGGTTTCGCGCCCTGCGCCATCTTGATCTGCAGGTCGTCGGCGTTGACGAGGTACTCGCTCGTGACGCCGAAGCGTCCCGAGGCCACCTGCTTGATCGCGCTCTTGCGCGAGTCGCCGTTGGCGTCGGGGATATTGCGCGCGGGATCTTCGCCGCCTTCGCCGGTATTCGACTTGGCCCCCATCCGGTTCATCGCAATCGCCAGCGTCTCGTGAGCTTCCTGGCTGATCGATCCGAACGACATCGCCCCGGTGGAGAAGCGCCGCAGCAGTGACTCAATCGGTTCCACCTCGTCGATCGGCACGGGCGCGCCCGCCGGCTGCAGCGTGAACAGGCCACGCAGCGTGGCACGCTTCTGGCTCTGGTCGTCGACGAGTCGCGTGTAGTCCTTGAAGATGCTGTACTTGCCCGTGCGTGTGGCGTGCTGCAGACGGAAGACGGTGTCGGGATTGAACAGGTGCACTTCGCCGTCGCGCCGCCACTGATACTCGCCGCCGGCTTCGAGTTCCACGGGCCCGGCCGGCCGCCGGCCGAATGCCTGCGCGTGGCGCCGCCGCACTTCTTCGGACACGATCTTCAAGCCGACGCCGCCAATGCGTGACGAGGTCGACGTGAAGTACTTCTCGACGAAGCCCTCGTCGAGGCCGACCGCCTCGAAGATCTGCGCGCCGCAGTAGCTCTGCAGCGTCGAGATACCCATCTTCGACATCACCTTCAGGACGCCCTTGTTGAGCGCCTTCACGTAGCCCATGACGGCTTGCTCATGGGTCACGCCCGGCAGCAATCCTTGCCGAATCAAGTCGTGCAGTGACTCGAACGCGAGATACGGATTCACTGCGCCGGCGCCGTAGCCCATGAGCAGCGCCACGTGGTGCACCTCGCGGGCGTCGCCGCTCTCCACGAGCAGCCCGCACTTCGTGCGCGCGCCCTCGCGCACCAGGTGATGATGCACGCCGGAGGTCGCCAGCAGGCTGGGGATGGGCGCGTGTGTGGCGTCGACTCCGCGGTCCGAGAGGATCAGGATGCCGTAGCCGGCCGCCACCGCCTGGCTGGCCTTGCGGCACAGCTCGGCCATGGCCCGATCGAGCCCCGGCCCGTCTTCCTCGGGGTTGTAGAGCAGCGGCAACGTCGTCGACCGGAACGGCGAGCCCGGCGGCAGGTGCCGGAGCTTGGCGACCTGGTCGTTGTGCAGGATCGGATACTCGATCTTGATCTGACGACAGGCCTCGGGGTCGGCTTCGAGCAGGTTGCGCTCTGGGCCGATCGTCGAGCCCATCGAGGTGACGATCTCTTCGCGAATGGCATCGAGCGGCGGATTCGTGACCTGCGCGAAGAGTTGTGCGAAGTAGTCGTACAGGAGCCGTGGCCGGTCGGAGAGCACGGCCAGTGCGGTGTCGCTGCCCATCGAGCCAATGGGCTCTTCGGCGTGCGCGGCCATGGGCGTGAGCAGCAGACGCAGGTCTTCCTGCGTGTAGCCGAAGGCCCGCTGCCGCTTCAGCACAGTCTGGTGGTCGGGCCGCTCGGCCCGGGCCGCCGGCAGCTGTTCGATGTCCACCAGGTGCTGACGCAGCCACGCGCCGTAGGGCTGCGCGGCGGCGAGTTCACGCTTCAGCTCTTCATCGGTCACGATGCGGCCCTGCGCGGTGTCGACGAGCAGCATCTTGCCGGGCCGCAACCGGTCCTTCCTGACGACTTTATCGGCGGGTATATCGAGTACGCCGACCTCCGACGCCATGATGACGAGGTCATCGGTGGTGACGGTGTAGCGCGAGGGCCGCAGTCCGTTCCGGTCGAGCACTGCACCGATGAGCGTGCCGTCAGTGAACGCGATAGAGGCCGGGCCGTCCCATGGCTCCATGAGCGACGAGTGGTATTCGTAGAAGTCCCGCACGGCCGGATCCATGTCCGGGTTTCCGCTCCAGGGCTCCGGAATCATCATGAGCACCGCGTGGGGCAGCGAGCGCCCGGACATCACCAGGAACTCGAGCACGTTGTCGAACGTCGCCGTATCGCTGCCGCCTGGGCGGATCACCGGCAAGAGCTTTCGAAGATCGTCGCCAAACACGCTCGACGCGAGCAGGCCTTCGCGGGCCTGCATCCAGTTGATGTTGCCGCGCAGTGTGTTGATCTCGCCGTTGTGCGCCACCATCCGGTAGGGATGCGCCAGCGGCCAGGAGGGAAACGTATTGGTCGAGAAGCGCTGATGGACGAGCGCCAAGGCGGATTCCACGCCCGGGTCCGACAGGTCGGGGAACATCCGTTCGATCTGCGTCGCCGTGAGCATACCCTTGTAGATGAGGGTCGAGGCCGACAGGCTGACGACGTAGAAGGCCGTGCGGGCGTCGGCGTCGAGCGGCAGTGCCTCGACCGCGTGCTCGATGCGCTTGCGGATGACGTACAACGAGCGCTCGAATCGCGCCGCCGGGTGATCGCCGGTACCGGCGGTGCCGCGGCCGACGAAGAGCTGCTCGAAGATGGGCGCGACCGCGGCCGCGGAGGAGCCGACGGCGTCGAGGCGGGTGGGCACGGGCCGCCAGCCGAGTACGGTCTGGCCTTCCGCCTGCACGATGCGTTCGACCAGGCCGCGCAGTGCGGCACGTGGGCCATCGGCCGTCGGCAGGAACACGAGGCCGGCACCGTACGCGCCCGCGTCCGGTAGATCGAACGGCGCCACGCGACGCAGGAACGCATCGGGCATCTGGATGAGGATGCCGGCGCCGTCGCCGGTGTCAGGATCGGAGCCGGTCGCGCCGCGATGTTCGAGATTGATGAGCAGGTCGAGCGCCTGGCGCACGATGGCATGCGACCGCTGACCCTTGATGTGGGCCACGAACCCGACGCCGCACGCGTCATGCTCGTCGCTCGCTCGATACAGCCCCGCCGGTACCTCATGGCCGTGGCGAGGCCGCACCTGGTCGCCGGGGTCCTCCATGACGTGTGTGCCCATCCGCGCGCCCTCCGCTGAGCGGCCCATTACAGAGAATTCAATCAGATAATCAAAGCGCAATGTTTCTATAGAACCGATGCGCTAATGCGATGCGATCATTCAGGCGGCGCGGGCACCGGCGTGACCGCATCCTGGTCCTGCTCGCCGGTACGGATGCGATAGATGGTCTCGATCGGGAAGACCATGATCTTGCCGTCGCCTACCTCGCCCGTGCGCGCGGCGCTGATGATGGCGTTGACAGTGGGCTCGACGAAGTGGTTCGAGACGCCGATTTCGATGCGCACCTTCTCCGCCAGGGCCATCTTCACCGTGGTGCCGCGGTAATTCTCCACGTGCTCCATTTCGCCGCCGTGGCCCTGTACGCGGCTGATGGTCAAGCCGCGGACTTCCGCATGGAACAAGGCTTCGAGCACGTCGCTCAGCTGCTCGGGACGGACAATCGCGACGATGAGCTTCATAGGCCGCCTCCCCTGGACAGCGCGACCGACTCGCTCACCTGGCGGGCGAACGTGGAGTCCTTGGGCGACACGAGGATCGCGCCGTCGCCACCGGTGTAGGCCTCTTCACCGTGTTCGGTGACGTCGAGGCCCACGCCCTCGACCCTGCTGCTGATGCGCAGCGGCATCACGAGCGCGAGCAGCTTGAGGATGCCGAAGGTGGCGCCCGCGCTGTAGACGGCTACCAGCAGCACGCTGCCCGCCTGGATGGCCACCTGCCAGGCATTGCCGGCCAGCAGGCCACTCGCGCCGCCGCTCCAGGTCGGGTCGGCAAACACGCCGGTAAGCACCGCACCAGTGGCGCCGCCCAGGCCGTGCGCGGCCACGACATCGAGCGAGTCGTCAAGCGTCGTGCGCGCGCGGTAGATGAGGGCGAAGTAGCTGGGCACCGCGGCCAGCGCGCCGAGAATCAGCGCTGCGTTAGGCCCGACGAAACCTGCCGCCGGCGTGACCGCCACGAGACCCACGACAATCGCCGTCGCCGCACCCACTGCCGTGACCCGGCCCTCGCGCCAGAGGTCGAGCGCCGTCCAGGTCGCCAGGGCGGCCGCCGGAGCGAGCAGCGTATTCACGAAGGCCAGCACGGCCGTGGTGTTGGCCGCCAGTGCACTACCGGCGTTGAACCCGAACCATCCAAACCAGAGCAAGCCAGCCCCGAGTAAGGTGAACGGCACGTTGTGGGGCAGCATGGCGTGCCGGCCGTAGTCCTTGCGCGGACCGACGACAATGGCCGCGACCAGGGCCGCCGCCGCCGCATTCACGTGTACCACGGCGCCACCGGCGAAGTCGAGCGCGCCAGCCTTCGCCAGGAAGCCGCCGCCCCACACCCAGTGCGCGACCGGCGCGTAGACTGCCAGTACCCAGATCACGATGAAAGCCAGATAGGCGCTGAATCGCAAGCGCTCGACGACCGCGCCTGAGATGAGGGCCGCTGTGATGATGGCGAACGTGCCTTGGTACGCCATGAACAGCAGGTGCGGGATCGTGCCCTGCGGCTCCAGTCCCACGCCGCGCAAGCCAGCGTACGCCAACGATCCGACGGCCTCCCCTCCCGGGGCGAATGCGATGGAGTAGCCGACGAGCGCCCACACCACCGCGATCGGCCCGAGGGCCGCGAAGCTCATCATGAGCGTGTTCAGGGCGTTCTTCGAGCGGACCATGCCGCCGTAGAAGAAGCCGAGCGCCGGGGTCATGAGCAGCACGAGCGCCGTGCACACGAGCATCCACGCCACGTCCGCATTGTTCATGACGATATTGAATCGAACGAGGTGTCGTCATGTCCAATACGACTTAATTGTGGAACCTATCGAGAACGCATGTCCGGCTCCATGCGCATCACCGCCGCGCCCGCGGCGAGTGAGCCGGCTGGCGGCGCGGCGGCCCGGTCGACGCAGGTGGCGGACCGGAATCGCGCGCCCTGTGCGCAGGTCGGGTCGGCACCGCCCGCACTCTCCGCGGCGACGGCACCACGGCCGAGGGTGGTACAACCACCATCGCGGGTCGGCGCATGCCCTTCATGTGCCCCTCAATCCACCAGGCTGCTGTCTGGCAACGTGATCGGCACGACTGGCAGCGCGTGCGGACGGTCGTGCGTGCTGCCGACGCCAGCCGCAGCGACGGCGAACAGATTGGGCAGCAGATACGGCTCGGCCTTGGCGAGGTCGACGGTATAGCCGAGATCCTTCAGGCTCGCCACCGTCATGCGGCTGAGTGGATTCCCCGGTGCCGCGATGAATCCAGACATCAACTCGGTGCGAAACACGGTTTCGCGCCAATGACCGTCGCGCGTGCCGGCCCCGCCGGTATTCTCGACGGGCACCTCGGCCGCGCCGGCGGCCTTGAGCTTCCCGAATTCCGTCTTGGCGGCGGCGCCTGTGAAGCGCGGATTTGCCGTGCCGGCGCCCGTGATTTTACCCTTGAGCGCCCAGACCGTGCCGACGCCAATCACATGGCCCATTTCGTGGGTAATCACGTCCTTCAGGGTGCCATTCTGCTGCATCTTGGCCAGGTCGGCCGTGTCGAACGACATGATCCCTTTGACCGGCAGGAAAGCCGACCGGCCAGCACCGGCCGGCCGCAGGTGGGTCGGTCCGGCCTGGCCCAGAATGCCGCCGGGACCGTCGATGGCCACGCCCTGCGCAAGAATCAGCAGGTCGTCCACGACCTCGCCGTCGACCTGCACGCTGGGAAGGTCGCCAACGATCACCTTGGTCCAGCGGTCGGCGGCGGTCTTGAAGGCGTTCTTCTGGGCTGTCGTGAGCCCGCCCAGGAAGCGCACCTCGATCTTGTAGGCCGAGGTCGCGGCCGCCGTGCCGAGCTTCTTTGCGGCCAGCTTGGCCGATGCCACGTACGTTTCGTAGGCCGGCTTCAGTTTCAGTGCAGTCTTCTTCGCCATGTCACCCCCTGGTACGTCTACGCGGGTTGCGGACCACGATCGGCCCGACGCCATACCCGAAACGTCACGCCGGTGGGTCGTGATGCACGACGGCGGCGTGTGGATGGCGCGCCGCCTCTACAGGCGCCATTGCGGAAGGAAACCCCTCAGCGGGGGTCGCGAGTGCTGGGCTGCAGCCGGTTCGCCAGCCCGGGCGCCACGCGGGCAACCAAGGGCAGCCATTCGTGGCGCGGAAACGTGATCGCGACGACCGGCACGGCCGCCGCCGTCGAACCGGCCACGCGCAAGGTCATGACGGCATACGAGCCCTGTCCGATCCAGAGCGACAAGACTTCCTGCGTCGCGACGGCGGCGGCCGCCAGCGCCGCGGCAGGCACCACTACCTCCCGGAAGAACTCGCCGAGGCGCACGTTCAGGCGCGGCAGCATGTATTTCGGGGCGAGCACCATCGTAACGGCCAGTGCGGGCAATGCCGTGGCCAAGGCTACGCCCCACACGCCGAGGGTGGTCGCGAGCCACAGACTCAACGCGATATTGAGCACGGCCTCGGTCAAGAGGATGCCAACGAGAATCTTCAACAGGTCCAGTGCCTGATAGAAAGGGATGAGCACCTGCGTGGACACGGCGGCCAGGGTGGCCGCGATGCCCAGGAACAGCAGGATGTGGAAGGCCTGCTCGGTAAACGATGGGCCGACCCACAACACGAGAAACGCCGGCCCCAGGAGCACGAGGTGCACGTTGATGAAGACCGACAATGCCGCGCACGTGCGCGCCGCGCGCAGGTAGACGACCTTCAACTGCGCGAAGTTGCCACGGGCCTTGAGTGCCGATATTTCGGGCAACAAGCTCTGTGTGATGCCGGTCACGAGCACCCGCGAATACTCAACCAGTTGCAGGGGCAGCACGTACAGTGTCACTGCGGCGGGACCGAGCATCATGCCGATGAGCGCCGTATCGGTGTAAGCGATGACGAGCAGGGCGATCTGCACGAAGAAGGCCTGGAACCCGAAGCCGTACAGCGACCGCAGTTCCGCACGCGTCGGCATCGCGAATCGCGCCTTCACGTGTGGGGCCACCAGCCGGCAGGTCCAAGCAAATACCGGCAGCATCAGCATCGCCTCCGCCACGACCACCACGGCCAGACCGATGAGCGGCCTCGGCAGCGTCAGGGCCCAGACGATCGCCACGGTGCGCACGACTCCGCCGATCAGGCTGACGCCGGTCACGAGATCCCAGCGGCCGTGAGCGGCAATGAGCGCCGTGAATGCGGAACCGGGGAACGCAAAGAGCAGCCGGCCGCCCAACAGCGCCATCGTCGTCGAGGCCGCGTGGGCGGACGCTGGCGTGAGTGGCGTCGCGAACATCAAAGGAATGAATGGGCTTGCCGCCAGGGCGCCGACGACGCACACAAGTCCAATGCCCGTGTACACCGACAAGGCGACGGCCAGGAGGCGGGCTTGCGTGTCGGTATCGTCGCGCCCGACGGCCTCGGAAAACTCCCTCATGAACGACGCGCCCAGGCCGAGGTAGAGCAGATTGGAATAGATGATCAGGCTGTTCAGGAAGGCAAAGATGCCGTAGAGCTCCTTGTCGAGCGTCGCAACGACCAGCGGCGTCAGAATGAGGGCGATGGCGGCGCCAACGACTGTCGCCGTCCAACCCATCACGACGTTTCGGGTCAACGACCGCTTTCGCCAGGACGGCGGCACCCACGCCAGGGTCAAGTCCGCCATTCGCGCACCGACCGATCGTCCCGACTGGGCAGTTCACGAGCAGACACTGACCTCGATTATCTCAGAACGACGGGACCCGGGCCGGTGCCGTCGCCAATCCACGCCGTTTCGCGCTACCGCGCCGGTCGGTCCGGTCGAAGCGGACACGCCTGCCCGATACATCGTTGCGCTCCCATCAGAGGACGGTCTGCCGCCAGGCCCATCACGAAGATTATTGCCAGAGGACCGCTGCGCAGCTGTTCCACGCGCCGGTTCTTCGCGACATAATCCGCTCCAGCCGCGGGCCAGTCCACGGCGATCCAGGTTCCGGAGTGGATGATGCGTACCAGGTCGATGGCAGCCGTCGCGGTTGGAGTGATGATGTCCACGTGGGTGGCCCTGCCGCACGCGCAGCCCCCAGCCGCGCCCGGCGCTGGGACCCCTGCGGCCCTGGCCTTGCCGGCCGACCCGCGCGTGGCGCGACTGAAGGCGCTGGTGGACGCCGACGTGTCGTCGCCGGCCATGTACGACCTGGGCCAGCAGATGAACGACATGGTCTTCAGCTTCGGCGAGATCGGCTTCCAGGAATTTGAGACTCAGAAATATCTCGGGCAGGTCCTGCGCGACAACGGCTTCACCGTCGAGAACGGTGTGGCTGGCATCCCGACGGCCTGGGTGGCGACCTGGGGTAGCGGCAAGCCGGTCATCGCTTTTGGCTCCGACATCGACGGCATCCCCCAGGGCAACCAGAAGCCCGGTGTGGCTTACCACGATCCCATGATCGAGGGCGCCCCGGGCCACGGCGAAGGACACAACTCCGGTACGCCGCTCAACATCGTGGCGGCGCTGGCCGTGAAGCGGGTCATGGAACGCGAGAAGCTGCCAGGGACGCTGATGATCTGGCCCGGCGTGGCCGAGGAACTGCTCGGCACCAAGGCGTTCTACGTGCGCTCGGGCCTCTTCACGAACGTGGACGTCATGCTCTACAACCACGTGGGCGCCAACCTCGGTACGAGCTGGGGCGACGGTGGCGGCAGCGGGCTCGTGTCGGTGGAGTACATGTTCGAGGGCGAGACGGCGCATAGCGCGATGGCGCCGTGGCGCGGCCGCTCGGCGCTCGACGCCGTGGAGCTGATGAACGTGGGTTGGAATTACCGCCGCGAGCACCTGCGGCTGTCGCAGCGCACGCATTACGTGATCAGCAACGGCGGCGATCAGCCGAACGTCGTGCCCAGGAACGCCAGCGTCTGGTACTACTTTCGCGAAACCGACTACGAGTCGATCAAGAACATGTGGGACATCGGCGACAAGATGGCGCAGGGTGCCGCGCTCATGACCAACACCACGTGGACGTCACGCATGCTCGGCTCGGCCTGGCCGCGCCACACGAATCGCACGCTGGCCGAAACCATGCACGCCAACATCGTGCAGGTGGGCCTGCCGACGTGGAGCGACGCCGACGTGGCGCTTGCCAAGGCCACCCAGCGCGTGATGAACGTGCCGGAGATCGGGCTGGCGACTGGCCCGATTGGCTCCCTTCGTGGGCGCGAGCGCATTCCGGACGAAGAGAAATTCGGCGGCCCCTCCGACGACGTCGGCGACATCACGTGGAACGTGCCGACGGTGGTGCTGAGCTACCCGGCCAACTTTCAGGCGGGCCCCGGACACAACTGGGCCAATGCCATTCCAATGGCCACGCCCATCGCGCACAAGGGCGTGAATACCGGCGCGCGCGTCGAGGCGCTCACCGCCCTCGAACTCGTGCTCCGTCCCGAACTGGTGAAGCAGGCGCGCGAGTATTTCGAGAACGTGCAGTTGAAGCAGCGGAAGTACGTGCCCTTCATCCGTCCCGATGACCAACCGGCCACGTGGATGAACAAGGCCACGATGGACCGCTTCCGTCCCGAGATGCGCAGGTACTACTTCGACAACGCGAAATACAAGACCTACATGGACCAGATGCAGGCACAGTTTGGCATCACGTATCCCACGCTCGCCAGGCCGGCGTCGCAACCATAGTGGCGACCGGCACTCCGGCACCGATCCCGCCGTCCTGAGGCCGCCGCCCGGCACGCGGCCCTTCGGCCTCGAATTCTCGGCGCGGCCGTGAAGGACGGCGACCTGGTGGCCGCCAGACGCGCCGCCGCGGCACCTCCTGCACGGCGCGCTAAACTACACCTCGTGACGCGCGTCCTCATTCCAGCCAGCGAGTGGGCGCAGAACGCGAGCGCCGCTCGCTGGATTCCCGATCGCCTGCCGTCCTTGTTGCAGGGGCGGGGCCCGCAGGGCCTCGCCTGGTGGCAATGGATCGCGTTGCCGCTGCTCGTGTTGGCAGCCTTCGGCGTGGGTCGGTTGCTTGGAGCGCTGACGCGCGGTCTGCTGCAGCGAGCCTTCCGTCGTACGGCCAGCACCGTGGATGAGCGCTGGCTGTCGAGCGTGACGCCGGCGCTGACCGCCCTCTGGGCGACGGCCGTCTTCACGCTGGGCCTGCCGTGGCTCGAGCTGCCCGGCACCGTCGGGCGCGGAGTCGAGTCCCTGTTGAGCGCCGCGGTGGTCGTGGCCGTGTTCTGGACGCTATGGCGATCGGTCGACGCCCTGATCGAGCTCACCATCGAGCGGACCTGGGCCGCACAGGACGCGTCCGCGCGCTCCATGCTCATCGTCGGTGGCAATCTGCTGAAGGCGGCCGTGGCCGTGATGGGTGCCGTGACGACGGCGGCGACGTTCGGCTATCCCGTCACCACGATCGTGGCTGGCCTGGGCATCGGCGGCATCGCCTTCGCCTTTGGCGCGCAAAAGACGGTGGAGCACCTGTTCGGCTCGATTGCCCTGGCCACTGATCAACCGTGCCGCGTGGGCGATGTGATCAAGGTCGAGGATCTGGTGGGGCAGGTGGAGCACATCGGCACGCGGTCCACCCGGATCCGCACGCCCGATCGCACGCTCGTGACCATTCCCAACGGGCGACTCGCCGACCTGCGCATCGAGTCGTATGCCGCGCGCGACCGGATGCGCCTGGGCACGGTGGTGACGCTGGCCTACGGCGCCACCGAATCGCAATTGCGCCTGGTGGTCGGCGGCATCGAGGGCGTGCTTCGGGCGCATCCCCTCGTGTGGCCCGACGTGGTCGTGGCGCGGCTGGCCAGCCTTGGCGCGGCCTCGATCGACGTCGAGGTGCTCTGCTGGTTCCAGACCACCGACTTCGAGGTGTTCCGCTCCTGCCGGCAAGACGTGCTGCTCGGGATCTTGCGCGTTGTTGAAGAGGCGGGCGTGAGCTTCGCGCAAGTCAGCCATTCGATCCCGCCGCCGACGCAGGGCCCGGTCGCCTGAACGCGCGGCGTGACCCCGCAGTCGGACGTGGCGAGCGTCCGTCATGGAATACACTTCGGCGGCGCCGCGATGCGCTCGAACGCCGACGCGTGACGCCGCACGGATGACATCATGATGATTGCTGGATTGAACGGCGGCCGGGATGGCGCGGCCGCACTGGCCGACGACGGACGCCTGGTCGGCGTGTGCGCACAGGAGCGGGTGACCCGGGTGCGCGGCGCGAACTCGTCGGCGGGAGTGCCCAACGAGGCCCTGGACCTGCTGCTGCAGCGTCATGGGCGGTTGCGCGCGGACCTGGGGCGGAGCGTGGTGGTCGACGCCGTGGCCGATGACGCGCGTTTCCTGGGCGCGTCAGCCGACCGTCTCGATCATCATGTCGCGCATGCCAGCGCCGCCTACCTGACCTCGCCGTTTGCGTCGGCGGCCATCGTGGTCTGCGACTACGAGGCACCGGGCGTCAGCGTCTGGAGGGGACGCGGCGCTCAGGTCACGCGCGTGGACTGGCCCTGGACCGGCCTGGGATTTGCCGCGGCCTACTCGCGCGTGGCGGCGGCGCTCGGCTTCCACGCCGCCGGTGCCGACCGGCAGCTCGAGGCCCTGGCTCGCCTGCACCCGACGGCTCGCGATGCCGGGGTCGACACCCTGTTCTCGTGGCGCGACGGGGCGCTCGTAGTGGACCCGGCGCTCGAGCATCGCCTGGCCGCGCGCGTGGGTGGCGCATCCGACACCCACACCGGCGACCGCGCCCGGCTGGCCGCGGCCGCACAGGCGCGCCTTGGCGACCTGCTGCTCGAGCTGCTCGCCGAGGTCCGGCATCGCCTGGGCGAAGAGCGGCTGTGCCTGGGGGGCAGCTTGTTCTATCACTCGTACCTGAACTCGCGCGTGCGGCGCGCTGGTCTCTTCACCGAGGTCTTCGTGCCGGTCGATCCCGGCAACAGCGGGCTCGCAGTGGGGGCGGCGCTTTCCGCCATGGGCGGCATACCCGCGCCGGTGTCGCCGTTTCTCGGCCCCGCGTATTCTGCCGAAGACGTCAAAGGGGTGCTGGACAACTGCAAGCTCCAGTACTCGTGGGAGTCCGAGGAGGGCGCCGTGGCCGCCGCCGTGAAGGCGCTCGGCGAGGGGCGCCTCGTCGGGTGGTTCGACGGCGGCATGGAGTGGGGGCCGCGCGCACTCGGCGCCCGCTGCATCCTGGCCAGCCCCACGCAGCCCTATGTGCTCGAGAATCTGAACCGCTTCCTCAAGCAGCGGGAGCCGTGGCGAGGCTACGCGCTCAGCGGCACCGAGGCGGCTGTTGCGGAGCATTTCGATGGGCCTCCCCGCGCGCCCTTCATGGAGTGCGACTTCACGCCGCGAGACCCGCAACGGTTCCGCCACGTCTTGCCGACGCTCGATGCCGCGGTTCGGGTCCAGACCGTCGGCGACGACGCCCCGCCGCGCTTTGCCCGTCTGCTCGAAGCTGCTGGCGCGGCGAGTGGCCTGCCGTTCCTCGTCAACACGTCGTTCAACGGCTTTCACGAGCCCATCGTGTGCAGTCCGCGCGACGCCGTGCGCGTGTTCTACGGCTCCGGGCTGGACCTGCTGGTCATGCACCAGTTCATCCTGCGAAAGTAGGGCCGCCGAGCCCGCGCAGTCGTCTGTCCGGCTCGCGCTGACCCGCCGATACACCCAGGTGGAGACCCGTCTACGTTCACTCTGGTGACTTCACATCGCTTCACATCGTGTCGCGCTCGGCTGGCCGGGTTCGCCGGCCGGGTGTCAACGCTGCCCCGGAAGGGCGTCAGCCGGCCATGACCACGTCCGCGGCCTCGCCCATCGAACTACCGTGGCACCAGCGGCTCGAGGCCCGGGTCGCGTCGGCGCTGGGGCTGCTCGTGGCGGTGGCCCTGGGCGCGGTGCTGCTGGTCACGGCGAGCGTGGTGTCGGGCCAGTCGCGTGACCGTGTCGCGGTGGAGCTGGAGGTCGCACGTACGGCGTTCTACAGCCTCCTCGACTTGCGGATTGCCGCGGCGATCGACGTGGCCGAGCTCGTCACACAACTGCCGCCGCTTCGCACCCAGCTGGCCGAGCGACGTCTCTCCTCAGACCGTACCGCGCTCGACGTCGTCGCGGCCACCCAGCGCGCACAGATGCAGGCGGCCTTCGCGATCGTGTCCAGGCCTGACGGCGCATGGCTGGGCAGTGCCGGATGGGTCGACGCGTCGGGTGCGGGCGTGAACGTCGTGCGCGACGCGCAGCACGCCGCGGTCGGAGGGCATCCGACGGGTGCCCTCGTGCAGAACCAGGGCCAGCTGTTCCTCGTCGTGGCGGTGCCCGTGCGACTCGGGAAGGAGATCCTGGGGGCGCTGACGGCCGGGTATCGGCTGACCGACGACATTGCCGGCGACCTGGCGCGCCTGGCGCGGTGCGAGGTGGCGCTGGTGGTCTCTGGTCAGGTGGTGGCCACGAGCCTGGCACAGAGCGGGCGGGACGACGCCGCCCTGATGCTGGCCACGATGGCGGCGCCCGGCGTGAAGCCCGACGTGCTCAACCTGGCCGACCGGCAGTACATCGCCGGCGTGTTTCCGCTCAAGCCCGGCATCCCCGGCGGCGACACCGGCCGTCTGCTCGTGCTCTCGAACTGGGCCGCCACCCAGCAGTTCATCGACACGCTGCGAGGGCGATTCGCGCTGGCGGGCCTGGTGGCGCTGGCGTTGTCGCTCGTGGGCGGCGTGTTCCTCAGCCGCCACTTGAGCCGTCCCCTGCGCGACATCGCCACGGCGGCCACCGAGATCGCGGCCGGGAATCTGTCACTGCAGCTTCCGGTACGAGGCACCGCCGAAGCCGCCACCGTGGCCAAGGCGTTCAACGCCATGAGCGTGAGCCTTCGCACGGCGCGCGAGCGCCTGATGCACGACGCCATTCACGACCACCTGACGCAGCTGCCCAATCGCGCCTTGTTCAAGGAACGGCTGGACCGCGCCCTCGCTCGCCGGGCGCGCCGCAAGGACTACCAGTTCGCGGTGCTGTTTGTCGACCTCGACCGGTTCAAGCACGTCAACGACAGCCTGGGGCACACCGCCGGCGATCGCCTGCTCGTGATGTTCGCCGAGCGGCTGGCCGCGGCCGTGCGGGCCGACGACGTGGTCTCGCGCATGCCCGGCGCGTCGATGGTGCCAGAGCCGACGCTGGCGCGTTTTGGCGGCGACGAATTCGCCGTGCTCCTCGATGGCATCCGGGAACCGCTCGACGCGGTGCGGGTCGCCAAACGCGTGCAGCAGATGGCCGAACTGCCGCTGCCGCTCGATGGGCAGGACGTCTTTGCCACTGCCAGCATCGGCGTGGCCGTGGCTACCGATGCGCACCGATCGGGCGAGGACATCATTCGCGACGCCGACCTGGCGATGTACCGCGCCAAGAACGCTGGCGCAGGCGGGTACTCGGTGTTCGATGCGGCGCTGCACGACATGGCGGTACGTCGACTGCGGCTCGAGACCGACCTGCGGCGCGCGCTCGAGCGCAGCGAGTTCCGCGTGTGGTACCAGCCCATCGTGTCGCTGGCCGACCACCAGGTCGTTGGGGTGGAGGCGCTGGTGCGCTGGCAGCACCCCGAACGCGGGCTCGTGCCGCCCGGCGAGTTCCTCGAAGTGGCCGAGGAGGTCGGGCTCATCACGCAGATTGACGAATGGGTGTTGCAGCAGGCATGCCGGCAAGCGTGCGAGTGGCTTCGCACCGGGGTGTTCACGGCGCAGTCGACCGTCAGCGTCAACCTGTCGGCCAAGGCATTTGCGCAGGAGACGCTCGTGCAGAACGTCCTCGAGATCCTGCGCACCACCGGCTACGCGGCGTCGGGACTGCGCCTCGAGATCACCGAGGGCGCCGCCATCAAGGACGCCGCGCGTGCGCGCGTGGTGCTTGCCGAGCTGCGTCGGCTGGGAGTGCGCATCAGCCTCGACGACTTCGGCACCGGCTACAGCTCGCTCAGCTACCTGCAGTCGCTGCCGCTCGACACGCTCAAGATCGATCGCTCGTTTGTGTCCGGCATCGGCACCGACGAAGACAAGGGCGAAATCGTCAAGCTCATCGTGGGTCTGGGTCGAACCCTCGAACTCGAGATCGTGGCCGAGGGCACCGAGACGGCCGCGCAGGTCGAGTACCTGCGCGCCCTCGGCTGCCAGTTTGGCCAGGGCTACTTCTTTGCCAAGCCCGCCGAGACTCTGGCGCCGCTGGCGCGACGCGCCGTCGCAGCGGCGAGGGTGTAGGCTGGCTGCGCACGTTGAGCCAAGCCGACCTCGCCTTTCGCCCGCCGCGTCGTGGTCTGGCTGCCGCGTACACCTGCTGTTTGCGCGGGACCGAATGGCTGCAGGCACATCGCGTCACTGCCTCGGTGGTCGGCGCGCCGGTGGTCCTGCTGGTGCTGCTCGGGATTGGCCAGCTCGTGCTCCTCGACTTCCCGAACTCCGGCGACGAATACGTCTATCTCTATCAAGCGAGGACGCTGGCGGCCGGCCGCCTGTGGAACGCGACCGCCGCCTCTCCGGAGGTGTTCGCCTTCAACTACATCGTGCAAGAACCTGTGCGCACGTTCGGCAGTTTCCCCATGGGTTGGCCGCTGGCGCTGGCCCTGGCGCTCACGCTGCACGTGCCGGCGTGGCTGGTCAATCCCGTGCTGGGCGTCGTGACGCTGGCGCTCGTGTGGGTGCTCGGCGCGCGTCTCTACCATCCGCGAGTTGGCATCATCGCGGCTGCGCTCGTCGGCCTGTCGCCATTCTTTGCGTTCAACGCCGCCTCGTATTTTTCGCATACCTTCTGCGGCGCCCTGCTCCTTGGCGCGGCGTGCGTGGCCGCCCGCGATGATCGGGCCCCGTTGTGGGTGCCGGTCTCGGTCGGGCTACTGGTCGGGTGGGCCGTGCTGGCGCGGTACTTCACGGGGGTGGTCTGCGCCGTTCCGATCGTGTTCTGGCTACTACGGCCAGGGGTCGCGCGCACGAGGACTGCCGGGCTCGTGGTCGCAGGTGGCCTGCCCTGGGTCGTAATATTGATGGCCTACAACGCGGCGCTGAGCGGCAGTCCTTGGCAGCTCACCACGATGCCGATCACCGTGGCGCGCTGGTTCGCCGAAGGCACGGCGCTGCGCGGCGCAGACATTCTGTCCACTCAGGTGCTTCGCCATCTGCTGTGGACGCCGCCCGCGCTCCTCGGGGCCTACCTCGTCTATCTTCGCGTCGCACCTCGCGATACGCGGCGCGGCGGTTATGACTGGATGCTGGTAGTGATGGCGGCCACGCTGTATTTCTTCGCCGAGCGGGGCGGCAATCAATACGGGCCGCGCTTCCACTACGAAGTGTTCCCTTTCCTCGTGATCTTCGTCAGCGCCAACGTGTTTCGCGACGGCCTCTTCGCGGAGAAGCCGCGACGCGACCGCACGATCTTCGCGCTGCTGGCGGCAAGCGTGGCGCTGATGCCCATCGGGTTCGTCGCGCACGCAGTCCTCGAAGGCCGGGTCGTGCGCGAGCGGGCGGACCCGTATCAGATGGCGGCTGCGTCAGGGCTGCGCCAGGCGCTGGTGCTCATTGACGGGCGGGTCGGAACGGCGCGGTCGATGGCGGCTTCCGACCTCACGCGCAACGCGCTGGACCGGCTCGACAGCGTGCTCTATGGCCTCGACCCAGGCCCCGGGGCCCACTGCGCCCCCGGGGTGGGCATTCCCGGGCGCACGACGTATCTCTACGCGTGGAACCGCGCAGGGTCGTACGGGACCCTCCGTCCCTTGGAATGTCCTCCTCGTGCGCCGTGAGCTTGACCTGTACAATCAGGGGATGCCCAAGCTGACGGTTGAAGGATACGGAACATTCGAGGTGGCGGAGGGCAAGCGGCTCGTGCTCGCCATCGAGCGGGATGCGAAGGTGGACATTCTGCATGCCTGCGGCGGCAATGCCCGCTGCACGACGTGCCGGGTCGAGTTCATCGACGGCGAGCCGACGCGTCAGACCGTGGCCGAGCACGATCGACTCGTGGCGCGCGGCCTGACCGGCATGCGGCTGTCGTGCCAGATTCTGTGCGATCACGACATGACCGTGCGGGCGATCAGCCGGCTCGAAGGGTCCGGACGCCCCGACCCCGGTGCGGCGCCCCAGGAATCGATCATGCCGCCAGCCGAGTGGATTGAGGCCGACTGACGAGGCCCGTGTCGCTCGCGGATCTCCTTCCTGACGCGTCGCAGGATCCGTCGAGCGACGTCCTGCTCGATCGGTTTCTCGACTACACCTCAGCGCGCAACCTGACGCTCTACCCGGCGCAGGAAGAGGCGATTCTCGAGCTGCTCGACGGCAAGAACGTCATCCTGAACACCCCGACGGGTTCGGGCAAGTCGCTCGTGGCATCGGCGCTGATCTTCGCCGCGCTAGCGCGCGGCCGGCGCGCGGTCTACACCTGCCCGATCAAGGCACTCGTCAACGAGAAATGGATGGGGCTGTGCCGCGAGTTCGGTCCCGAGCGCGTTGGCCTGTCGACCGGCGACGCCACCGTGAACCGCGAGGCCCCCATCCTGTGCTGCACGGCCGAGGTGCTGGCCAACATCGCGCTGCGCGAGGGCGCCGACGCGGACATCGGCGAGGTCGTCATGGACGAGTTCCACTACTACGCCGACCGCGACCGCGGCGTCGCGTGGCAGGTGCCGCTGCTCACAATGCCCCAGGCGCGGTTCCTGCTGATGTCGGCCACGCTTGGCGACACGCGGTTCTTCGAGGACGCTGTCACCCGGCTGAACGGCCGTCCGACGGTGACCATCAAGTCCGGCGACCGTCCGGTGCCACTCGAGTACGCGTACTCCGAGGTGCCGCTGGCGCATGCGATCGAGCAGCTCGTTGACGACCGGAAGACGCCGGTGTACGTCGTCCACTTCACGCAGGCGGATGCCGCGTCGAGCGCGCAGGACTTCACCAGTCTGACGATCTGCACCAAGGAACAGAAAGCGGAGATCGCCTCGCGCATCGCTGGCTTTGCGTTCAACAGCCCCTACGGCGGCGATGTGCGCAAGTGGCTCAAGCACGGAATCGGCTTGCACCACGCCGGTCTCCTGCCGAAGTACCGCGTCCTCATCGAGCAGCTTGCGCAGGCCGGGCTGCTGAAGGTGATCTGCGGCACCGACACGCTCGGCGCGGGCATCAACGTGCCCATCCGCACGGTGCTCTTCACGCGCCTGTGCAAGTTCGATGGGCAGAAGACGGCGCATCTGAGCGTGCGCGACTTCCACCAGATCGCCGGCCGCGCCGGCCGCAAGGGCTTCGACGACCGGGGCTTCGTCGTCGTACAGGCGCCCGAGCATGTCATCGAGAACCTGCGGCTCAGCGAGAAGTCCGCGCGCGACGGCAAGAAGGTGGTCAAGCGGAAGCCGCCCGAGCACAACTTCGTCCACTGGGATCTCAACACGTTCAACCGGCTCATCGGCTCGCCGCCCGAACCACTCGTGTCGCGGTTCCAGGTGTCGCACGGCATGCTGCTCAACGTGTTGAGCCGGCGGGGCGACGGCTGCGACGCGATGCGCCGGCTGGTGCGCGACTGCCACGAGCCGGGGCGGGCAAAGCCGGCGTTACGCGCACGGGCGTGGACGCTCTTTCGCGCGCTGCTGGCCCATCGCGTCGTCGAGTTCATTCCGCGCACTGACGGGGGCGCCACCCTGCGTGTCGACGTCGATCTGCAGGACGACTTCTCGATGAATCAGACGCTCTCGCTCTATTTGCTCGAGACGCTCCCGCGGCTTGACCCCGAGTCGCCGGACTACGCGCTCGATGTGGTGACGCTCGTCGAGTCCATTCTCGAGAATCCCGAGGTGGTGCTCCGGAAGCAGCTCGACCGCGTCAAGGATCTGGCCGTGGCGCAGATGAAGGCCGACGGCGTCGAGTACGAGCAGCGCATGGAGCAACTGGAGAAGCTCGAGTACCCCAAGCCGCTGCGCGACTTCGTCTACCAGACGTTCAATGCGTTTGCCGAACACCACCCGTGGGTCGGTGAGGAGGCGATCCGCCCCAAGTCGGTGGCGCGCGAGATGTTCGAGCGCTTCTGCTCGTTTGCCGAGTACGTCCTCGACTACGAACTGCAGCGCTCCGAAGGTCTGCTGCTGCGGCATCTCAACAGCGTCTACAAGGTGCTCAGCCAGACGGTGCCCGACGGGTTGAAGACCGACGAGGTAGTCGAGGTCGAGGAGTACCTGCGGATGCTGCTGCGCACGATCGACTCCAGCCTCGAGGACGAGTGGGAGCGCATGCGCGATCCCAACTACCGGCCATTCGCCCCGGCGGCCGTGACCGGGCAGACTCCGCCCCTCTCCGGTGAGCACACGGCCCCACCCGATGTCACCGCTGACGTGAAGCGGTTCACGGCCGCGATTCGGACGAGCGTCTTCACGTTCCTGCGGGCATGGGCGACGGGCGAGCACGCCGCTGCTCTCGACGCCCTCGACCACCCCCCACTCGCCGGCGCCGATGCCGATTCCTCCGTCGCCGACGGCGGAGCATGGACGTCGGAGCGGCTCCGTCTCGCGCTCGAGGACTACCGCGTCGACCACCCCGTGGTCCGTCTCGATCCCGAGGCCCGTAACCTCCGGCATACGCACATCGACCGGTCCGACGGCCAGCGCACCTGGCACGTGCAGCAAGTGCTGGTCGATTCCGAGTTGCAGAACGACTGGGCGGCGGCGTTCGACCTCGACCTGGCCTCGTCGCGCCAGGCGAACCGGCCGGTGTTGTGGCTTCGGGAGATTGGACCGATCGGCTGACGTCACGCGCGCGTGTGCGACGCGCGGCTCAGGGCGTCAGACTAGGCGCTGGCGCGCCTCCGCGCCTCGCGGGCGGCCAGTCCGCGCAGCGCGGCTTCGAGCCGCGGGAAGTCGATCAACCCGCGGATGAACGTGAGCTCGCGCTCGCTTCCCTTGGCGCGCAGCAGTCGCGCGAGCCGCCGGCGATCGGCAGGTGGCCACCGTCCCACGTCGCCGAGCGCGTCGATCATCGGCGCGAGCCGTCGCAGTCCGAGTTGCTCACCCGCCGTCCAGCGCGCCGTATCGCCGAGCGGAAGACGGCGTCGTAGCCGCTGGATCGCACCCTGGACCGCCGCCGTCCGGTCGCCTCCGTAGGTCCGGACAATGTGGCGCGTTAGGGCGTAGCCTAGGTCGGCCAGGGCCACGGCCTGATGTTGGCGCATCCTGGCCGGATTCAGGTGGAAGAAGAGATCGCTCTTGGCCAGGCGCTTCAACATGGCCCGTGACGTGCGGTACGCGGGATCGCCTTCGACGCGCGCGCGTTCGCGCTCGGCCAAGGTACGCACCGCGGGGCGGACCGGGCGGAACCCCAGCTTGTAGTAGAACCAGAACGAACCCGAATCGAGGCCCTCGTCATTGCCGTCTCCCACCTGGTAGCTGCTCACGACGAGCTGCCGGGCGCCGCAGTGATGCACAATCGCCCGGAAGAATTCCTCGATGAGGAACGCGGATTCGCCGGTGCGATACGACGGAAAAATATTGATCGCCACTTCCGCCTGGTCGAACATCATGGCGACCAGGCCGTAGCCGATGGGTACGCCGTTGCGCACGAACATGGTGCCCATGTTCGATTCGCTGGGCAAGCGGATGGCCGGCGCTGAGCCATACATCACGATCAGCAGGCCACGGCCGGGCTCGTACGCGTACACCTCGTCGGCGCTGGCGCCTGCCAACGGGTACAGCTCTCGGACGCGCGACGCCAGCACCTCGCGGATGTCGTCGACGTAGCGCTGCGCGTCGATGCGGGACACGCGGCGCAGCGGCGCGGCCGTGGGCGTGATTCTCGCGCGCAGGTCCCGCGTGCGCCCAAGGAGTGGCCCGATCTGCAGGAACGGCCCGGGCCCTCGCACGCGCTTCCACGTGCGGGAGCCAGGGCCGGCCGTCAGGTCCCAGCGGATCGGGACCTCGGCCATGTCGTACAGGTGTTCCTGCACTGCCTCGGGCAGTCCCGAGGTGGCGAAGAGGCGGAGCAGCGCGGCCAGGCAGGTCGGATCGCGGCGCGTGCGATTTCGGTCGAGCCATGCGTGTTCGTCGAAGGCGTCGTCGTTGTCGATGGCGTCGCATTCGGGCCACAACATCGCGGGCACGATCGCGACCGGAATGTTCGCCGTGTCGCTCTTGACGTAGGCGTCCCAGTCGATGTCGACCGTTCGCGGGTGCAGGGCCGACAGCGCGCGCGCCAATCGGAAACTGAAGACATGTCCGACCGCGGAGCTTATGAGCCCACTGTCGAGGAGCGCCTGGCCTGACGGGTCACCGGCGGCCGCGCGGTAGTTCGCGACGTCGTGCAGGAACCCGCGCAGCCGTCGCTCGGCCGCGGCGGCGACCGCGCGCGTGTCCGGGTAGGCCCGTATGAAGAGCAGCACGTCGTGGTACTCGACCAGCTGTGCCGCGTCCGCGAAGGTCGGCCGACCTGCTCCGTCGAGCAACGCCAGTTTTCGCCGTGCTGCGGCCGTACCAAACTCGGTCCGGAGGCGCTGCAACTCGTGCAGCCAGGCGTCCGCTCGTTTCTGGGAGAAGGGCAGTCTCACGATGCAGTGATTGAATGCGGGCCGGCGGTCCGAGGTCAAGGGGCGACCGTCGGCGTCGACCCATTCGAGCGCGTTGTCGATGTACCTCAGGCGCGGACTCCCTAGCCGAAGCCCCACGCAGCGCACTACATAGAGGTCGCCGTGTCGTCAACGGGCTGGATCTCGAATCGGGCGTCGATGCCCCCAAACGAGACGACGTCGCCCTTGACGAGAACCATCGGCTGGGACACGGGGAGGTCCCTAACCCGCGTCCCGTTCTTGCTCTCGAGGTCTTCGACGCTGACGTGATTGCCGTCAACCACAATCCGCGCGTGCCGGCGCGAGACGCGCGGGTCGTCAAGGTGCACGTTGGCATCGCGGTCGCGGCCGACGATGTTGACGCCGCTGGCCAGCGTCACCCGCCGGTCCTTGAGCACGAGCACGTGAGCGTGTGCCTGGGGCCGGTCGCGGGCCGAGCGCGCCTCGCGGACGTCCACCGCAAAACCATAACCCACCCGATGATGGGTCTTGATCACCTGACCGACGCCAGCGTCTCCAATCGCGTTCCGGATCTCGCCGATCAGCACCGGAAGGTTGGCTTCCTCCACGAACGAGTCGGGCCACACCCGGCGCATCAGCTCTGCCTTTGGGACGACTCGAGGACGGTCTTCGAGCAAGAGCCGCAGCAACTCGAACGCCTTGGGGGACAGGTGCACCGGGACGCCGTCCAGCGTGATCTCGCGGTTCACGGTGTCGAATTGGCAGTGTCCGAAGTCGTAGCGCATGGGCAGCCAGAACTAGAGAAATCCTAGAACTTCCTTAAGACTCTTGCCCCAGAGGGCCGTCATTGTGCAAGCCACTGACGGCGACCGCTGCATCCTATGCGAGATTCGGACTGAAAGAATCGACGATTCAGGGGTCTCGCCGCCGCCTTCCACCACCTGCAGGAGCGTACTATGAGCCACAAAACCACTCATTCGTTGATGGGAATCGTCGTCGGCTGCCTCGTCGTGTCCCTTGGCACGCCACTGCTGGCCCAGAGCAACCTGGGCACCTGGGCCGCGAACGTCGCCAAGTCCACCTACTCTCCGAACACGCCGCCCAAGAGCGCGATGCTTACAATCGCAGCCGCGGGGGTCACAGTCGATGTCACGGCGATCAACGGCGCCACGCAGCACTGGACGTACGGCGGCACCTACGACGGCAAACCCGTGCCGGTCACGGGCAATCCGATGGCTGACATGGCCACGCGCAAGCGTCTGAGTCCCACCACGACCGAGACGACCTTCACGAAGGCCGGCAAGATGACGTCGGTCAGCACGTCGGTCGTGTCAGCCGACGGCAAGACGATGACGATCACGCAGAAGGGCACCAATGCGCAGGGGGCGGCGTTCCTCAACGTGCAGCTGTACGACAAGAAGTAGCAGACGGCGCCGCACTGCGCTGCCTTGCAACTGGGCGGGACATCGGGCCACGACACATCAGCGGGTCGGCCGCCGGAGGCGTCTGAAGGGCGCCGCCGTCGGCACCGCTGGCCTCGTCGCGCGGTCCCCACCGTGCCAGCGCGGGGCGCGAGACCGGCCTCGTCACCGTCGCCACGGTTCGTCAGGCAGGCACGAATGGGGCGGTCGAGGTTCTCTTCAACGAAGATTGACGGCAAGTACCGCTACGCACGACGGCCTGACGAGCCTCGACGGATGCCCGTGTCCCCGCCATGAGGCCGAAGGCCGCGAAGCCGTTTCAGCGGGCGTCCAGCCAGTCCAGGTGCCTCGACCACACGCGCGGCCACAACGCCGCGGCATCGGGCAGCGCAAGACCGAACTGTTCGCGGAGCACCCGGTCGTAGTCGGACGCGTCCTGCACAACGCGGGTCACGACGCCGCGTGAGCTGACGTTGCGGAGGGTCGCGCCCCGCAGCACGACCAGACCACCCGGCACGAAGCGCTGGCACACCGTGGTGGTCACGAAACTCGAGTCGGGCGAGGTCTGCAGTTCGTGGCACTGGCTGGCGAAGTCGTCGAGCGTGCGCGGCGTCAGCGTGAAGTCGAAGCCGTCAGCCCCGCCGAACTCGTGGTTGTGCACGCGCCACCAGGGGCCGTCGCGGGTCACGCGGTACTGCAGGAAGTCCTGCCGGAAGCTGCCCGGCTCGAGGGGCAGCGGCGTGAGGAAGCCGTCGCCGAAGCCCACATCCACGATCCACGGCCGGTCGAGCGTCACGAGCAGCACCAGGTGGTTGCCCCGGGCCCGCCACCCCCGTGCAGCCCGCCCGACCGCGCCGGAGAGATACCGCACGTCGAAGCCCAACGTCTCGAGCACGTGGCCAAAGAGGCCGTTCATCTCGAAACACCAGCCGCCGCGGTGCTCGTCCACGAGTTTGGCGAACATCGCCCCCCGGTCGAGGGTCAGCGCCAGGCCGCGATGGATGTCGAGGTTCTCGTAGGGAACTGCCAGCAGATGGCCCCGATGCAGCTCGCGCAGGGCTGTCAACGTGGCCGCGCGGGGGCCGCGATAGCCGATGCGGACGAAGTAGCGAAGGAGCTGAGCTTCGGAGAGCGGCGACGGCACCTGCCTAGGGTACGTCGCACGCCCCCCGTTGCGAACGAACTACCGGCTGCTTGTGGCGGCCGGCGCGGGCCGGCTCAAGTCGGCGCGCCGCGTCGAGATGAACTCCTGCCGGAACGTGACCATCTTGTTGAGCTCGGTGCTCATTGCCGCCCACTGTGCCCCGAAGAACTTCTGCAGAAGCTCAGGGCCGGACGGCGCATCGAGTTCGGCCATGCTGCTGACCTGTTGGGTGCGTCGGAAGGTGTAGGTGCTGTTGGTGCCGATCCGCAGCACCGACCTGGCGATTGCGGGCTTGCCGGCCGCCGCTTCATACGCTGGCTTGAACTTCGCAATCATCGCCTCGTAGTCGCTCGCCATGCCCGGGTTCACGCGCACGATCTGCGCGCGCACGAAGTTTCCGGGCGCCGCTGGGGGATTGACCTGGTTCGCCGAGGCGCCCGGCAGGTTCTCCCATACCTCGGTGATCGACCGCTCCGTGGCGTTGCCGCCCTCCTTCATCAGGCGCTCCGCCTCGGGCTGCCCGTAGGCCTTGACCATCATCGCGGGAATCGTGCTCCAGGCGCCGCGGTCGGCCCACGAGTTGAAGTTGAGCGCTACCCGGTAGGTGCCGCCTGGCTTGCCGAGCTGTACGGTGTAGGACGTCCAATACGTCTTGGCTCCCGCCTTGTCTGCGGCCGCGATCAGTTTCTTGACGTAGTTCTCGAACACGATCTCCTGGCCCGGCTTCACGGTGACTTCGTTGACCTGCTGGAATCGGGCCTGCGCGAACGCCACCTGCGCCGACAGTAGAACGAGCGGCGCGACGAGACACATCAGTCGGTGCTTCATACACTCTCCTCGTAGACCGCTGGCACCTGGCCTGGAACCGTGACGGGCTCCCGGAGCAGCGGTCTGGTGCCGCGGATTGTGGAGGTTCGCGGGACGGGAAGTCCTTTGGAAGTTCTAGGGTTTCGCTAGGCCAACGCGCTGTCACGTACGGACCGTCACGGGGAACTCCGCTCGGAAATCGATGCCGGCCGTGGGCGCCGACACCACCATCTGCCACCGGCGGCTCGTGTGAGGGGCATTGCGCGTCCACACGCGCTGTTTCACGAATGGGATGTTGATGGCGGCTGTGAAGCTGACGCGAGGCGAGGTGGCCGACACCGGCTCGGCCTCGGACGTCGGCGGTTCCCCCACGGAGGCTGGCAGTTCGAACACGAACGGAATGCCGGCGACCGAGTCGAGCCCCTCGAGCGGTACGAGCTGCGCGTGCTCCCAGGTGACGTACTCGCGCTGGGAGTCCGTGCCGGAAGACGACTGGTGGTTCACCTGCCTGAATACGTGCGTATCTAGGCACTGCAGCACCACGCGTACGTCGCCCGTGGGTGTGATCCGCGCGGCAGTCCGGATCACGCCGGCGACGGTGCCACCCATGCGCGCCACACCGGCGCCCGTGAGCATCAGGGTCGCGGCGCCAAACTTCCACGCGCGACTCGTCTTTCGTACTGCCTGGAACAGTTGAAAGAGCCCGACGGCGGCCAGGAACGTCGGGACGAGCACGAGCGGATTGAAGTCGGGGGCGTTCATGTCGAACACCCACGTCGTCGGCAGGTAGATCAGGATGCCGATGACGGCCGCCGCCATCAGCCCGGCCATGAACCAATGCACGTCGGCGCCCGATTCGGCCACGACCGGCGCGTCAGGACCAACGGGGCGGCTCGGGCCGCGCGTGCGCGCCTTCACAATGCCCGAGCCTGTGCCGTCAGCGTGCGCGCCACGGCGGACCAATCAGCAGCTTCGGATCGGCTCCAGGCTTGGGCACGAACTTCTGCGTGCGCCCGTACTGGTTGTCGCCGCCGTAGAGATTGCCCCTCGAATCCACCGAGAACGTGTGCACCTCGATGTAGCCGTCGGGCAGTTCCCGCGGCACCATCCACGTGTAGAGATGGTTGCCCTTGAAGTCGAGCTTCGTGAACCGCAGCGGGCTGAGGTCGGTGACCCACAGACTGTCGTCGTTCACGATGAGATCGAGCGGAAGCGAAAAGCCAGGGAACGCCTCGACGAAATCGACCTTCGCCGGATCGGACGTCGTCTTGAAGACGTTGATGCGGCCGCCCGACCGGTCCAGCGCGAAGATGAGGCCGTTTGGGCCCACCGCCACGGCGTGCACGCCGTTGAACTGTCCGGGACCGTCGCCCTTGCCGCCGAACTCCGACAGGTAACGCATGTTCTTGTCGAAGATCATGACGCGGTGGTTGTCGAGGCCGTCAGCGATCAGGATCCGGCCATCAGGTAGGAAGGCCACGTCCTGCGGCTTGGCAAAGTGCGTGGCGTCGGCGCCGGGCACGTTCTTTTCACCATACGTCTTCAGCAGTGTCTTGCCGTCGTTCGAGAACACGTAGATGGTGTGGAACGTCTCGTTGATGACCCACACGCGGTGTTCGGAGTCATAGGGGCTGATCCGCAGCCGATGCGGCCCAGGGCCGGACGACCCTTCGCAGAGCGTGTCCCACTGGGTCCATCGCTCTTTCGCGTTGCCGTTGGCGTCGAGCACGTAGAGACAGTTCTTCCAGACCCGGCCGGCCGTGGCCGAGAGCACGTTGACGCCAATCGAGCCGGCGAAGCCCGCGAACTCGGGCGGTACCGGCGTCGGCAAGCGGTACTCGCCGCGCTGGGCCACCAGGATGCGGTCCGGCGATTCCGCGAACACGCCCGAGTTGCCCCCGAACGCGAAGCCGGCGTCGGCAAACGGCTTGTGCCAACCGCGCACGACGTCGTAGGGGCTGGGCCCCACCGGGCCCGAGATGACGCCCGGTTTCGATTGCGCGAGTAGCGTCGCAGCGACGCTCGTAACTGCCAGCAAGGCCGCCGCAGCGGCAGAGTGTCTCATCGTCATGATGGCGATGAGTGGAACTCGAAGCGGCCGCGCGAGTCAACTGTGCCCGGGTCAGGCTGCTGCTATGGCACCGCCGCCAGGCCGATGGCCGTGACCGGCCCCTGCCTGGCGCCTTGCGTGAAGGCCACGACGCGCAGAGCGCGCCGGTTCCAGGCCGGGTCGAGGTCGAGGGGGAAGGCCGCGACCGCCACCGTGCCGTCCTTGGCCACGCCGCTGGCCCGCACCAACCGGCGTACGACGCCCGTGTGGCGAAGTCGCCGGTTGGCATTTTCGCCGCGGGTCACCTGCACGGTCAGGTCGCGCTCGGCCACGGCCAGGAACACGTCGCCGGCGTGGTCACGCGGCACCAGGCCCGTGACCGATACAGCGAGCGAGACGTTGCCGCGCGCGGTCGCGCGCACCTCGAGTGCCGCCTTCGGACGCGCCGCCGCCGCCGCGATGGCCGCGGTGAGGGCCGGCCGGTCGTTGCCGATCACCTCGCGCGCGCCGTCCACGACGGCTTGCGGGGTATAGAGACTCTCGGCCCGCAGGCTCGACACGTACTGCTGCTGGCGTTCGGTGAAGAGCGCCGACGAAAACGGATCGGTCCAGCCCAGCCGGTTCCAGTAGTCCACGTGTTCGCTGAGCACGATCACCTCGGCCCCGGCGACTGGCTGCGTGTCGTCGAGCTGGCGCAGCAGGGCGTCGGCCGACGGGCAGCTCGAACAGCCCTCCGAGGTGAAGAGCTCAACCAGCACGGGCATGCCTGGCGCGGCCGGCACGACGTCGTGTCTGGCACGCCAGGCGGTGGCCGACAGTGCGGTGCCCACGAGGAGCACGGCGGCACCCGCGACGAGGGAGGTTCTTGTCATGTCACCCGTTCGATGCCGGGTGCCGCCGTGGGTGTCGCGTCATGGCCGCACGACGGGTCCTCTCAGCAGCGTCTCCACGTCGTACATCACGCCGTCCTTCATCACCTGCCTGGTGCGCCGCAGATCCGTGATGCTGACGAGCGGATTGCCGTCGACCACCACGAGGTCGGCCAACTTCCCTGGCACGATGGTGCCCAGGTCGGCGCCCAG
>JANMDX010000001.1:0-1863 GCA_031376505.1 Acidobacteriota bacterium | reverse complement strand
CTCGCGCTCATGCGGCGGATCGATGCGCTCCATCTGGAATTCCCGTTTGCGGGCAGTTGCATGGTGCGCGATCTGTTGCGTGCCGAGAGGTGGTCCGACGATTTAAGACAGGGCGTTAAGTGGACAGGTTCGCTCTCTGCAGCGAAGATATTGCTGCGCAACAGGAGCGAATGCAATGCGACGTCCCCGACGGAACCACTCACCGGTGTTTAAGGCCAAGGTGGCGTTGGCCGCGCTCAAAGGCGAGGCCACGCTGACGGAGCTGGCGGAGCGGTTCGATGTGCACGCGAATCAGATCACGCAGTGGAAGGTCCAGCTGGTGGAACAGGCGGCCGCGGTGTTTGCCCACGACCACGGCACCCTGCTCGCCCCGAACCCGGTCGACGTGAAGGCGTTGCACGCGAAGATCGGGGAGCAGGCGCTGGAGATTGATTTTTTGGCCGGCGCGCTCGGGAGATCCCCCGGCTCGAGCGCCAAGCGATGATCGATCGCACCCACGCGCTCTCGATCACGCGGCAAGCGGGGCTGCTCGACCTCTCGCGCGCGTCGGTCTACTACGCGCCGCGCGCCGTGCCTGCCGCCGATCTCGCGCTCATGCGGCGGATCGATGCGCTCCATCTGGAATTCCCGTTTGCGGGCAGTCGCATGGTGCGCGATCTGTTGCGTGCCGACGGCGTCGAGGTGGGCCGCCTGCATGTGCGGACGCTGATGGGCCGCATGGGCATCGCGGCGATCTACCGGCGCCCACGGACCAGCCAGCGGCACCCGGCCCATCCCGTATACCCGTATCTGCTGCGGACGCTTACGGTCGACCGACCCAACCAGGTCTGGGCGGCCGACCTCACGTACATCCCGATGGCGCGCGGCTTTGTGTTCCTCGTCGCGATTCTGGATTGGTGCACGCGCAAGGTGCTCACGTGGCGCGTCTCGCCGACGCTCACGAGTGACTGCTGCGTGGCGGCCCTGGAGGAGGCGCTCGACCGATTCGGCCTGCCCGTCATCTTCAACACAGATCAGGGCGCGCAGTTCACGAGCGAGACCTTTCTCGACGTGCTGCGCACGCAGCAGATCCAGATCAGCATGGACGGCCAGGGCTGCTGGCGCGACAACGTGTTGGTCGAGCGGCTCTGGCGCTCGGTGAAATACGAGGAAGTGTATTTGCACGCCTACGACACGATCGCCGATGTCCGCGCCGGACTCGCGCGGTACTTCGCCTTTTACAACCAGCGCCGTCCGCATACCGCGCTCGGCCGCCGTACCCCCGATGCCGTATACTTCTCCGCGCTGCCGCACCTCGCGGCCGCGTAACCCCGCGAACCTCCACTGATCAATGCCGAAAACGCTGTCTTAAATCGTCGGACCACCTCTGTACCTCATTTGTCGGCGTGGTGTTTCGGGGGCGAGGTGTGACCGATGGATGCCGACCACCGGGGTGGGAGCCGGCCAGCGCTCCCAGTACTTCTCCGAGGGTGTCGCACTTCGAACCAGAGAGAGCATGGCGCCGGAATCCGTCAGCCGCCAGATCAGACCGCCCCATCTTGCGCTTGGGCCCCCGGGGCGCCGAGATCGCGCACGTGGCACCACGGTCAGCGAACGCCCCTGAGGAACCAATGGACCAACAACGAAGGTCTGCGTCGACTGTGACTGAACCCATCCGCACGTGACGGGCGCGAGTGAATCGCGACGCGAGAAGCGACGCTGCCTAACAACCCTGATGGTAGGTGGTGCAGCTGTGTCTGTAGTGGCCAGTGGCACTGGCTGCCGTCGATGACCGACTATTCCGGCCTGAGCCTCTGGCACGCCAGCGCCGGGGAGCCCCTCATGCCGCGACCCTGGCGACGGTTGGGCCACTGACCGGTGGCG
>JANMDX010000428.1:0-24610 GCA_031376505.1 Acidobacteriota bacterium | reverse complement strand
ATCACTATCGGCGTCGCGGGCTTCCCGACGGCGCCCTTCTCGGTCAACACGTTCTTCATCAAGGACAAGAACATTCTGGTCACGTGCACGGGCTACAACAACACACCGCAGTTCACCGGCTGCAACGTGCCCAACGCGCTGGTTGTGGGCGACCGCGTGTCGACCGCGGCGCTATCGAACGCCGGCGTGGGCACGATCGGCGGCTTCCTGAAGGTGGAGCTGCAGCTGGCCAGCGGCGCGTGGCAGGACGTGACGATGGAGTTCCTGAACTACGGCATCAGCGGCCCGAACCTGGCCGGCCGCCCCTGCCCCGATCCGACGCCCACTGCCATCCTGCGCTTGCAGCGGCTCCGCGACAACAACGAGCCGGCGGCTCTGGTGAACTGCACCTACGCGGGCAGCACGCTGTCGTCGGACCATTGGCCCAACGTGTTCTTCGACCAGCGCGAGGGCGTGGTACGCGACCTCGGCACTGCCGGGCCCGCAGGGCACGCCAACCGCGTCACGATTGCCGGCGTGCTGCATCACGTGACGATCGACGTGCAGAATCTGACGGCGTGGTTCAATCGCACCGGCGCCTACGCTGCCGGCACCGGGAACCTGGCGGTGCGCGAGGGCAACACGGCCGCGGGCGGCTACTCGGTGTACTTCTCCGACCGGCGCAACAACCGCACGGAGTCCAGCCTCGAGACCGGCGAGTACGGGTGGGAAGACGTCGTGAATCCCTCGAGCGCAACGGGCGCGCCCAGCGGAACACTCGATCTCGGCGAAGACATGAACGCCAATACGACCCTCGAGATCTACGGGCGAGTGCCAAACTATCTGGGCGTCGCCTACGACGTGCCGCCAGGCGCGACCGCCCCGCTTGACATCAACGCCCGTCCCGGCACGTTCATCAGCGGGGGGGAGGCGAAGGTAAACCGCCTGCTGCACTTCCGCCGAGTACTGAAGCTGACCAAAGGCACCCTCGGCAACATCGTGGCTCCTGGCCTGACGGTGGCGGCCGAGAACGCGGTCTACGTGCAGGGTGACTGGAATGCCAGCGTGGCCGCGGGCTGGACTGGCGCCAGCGTGGCCACGTCGGTGGCGGCCGACGCGGTGACGTTGCTGTCGAACCTCTGGAACGACGTGAACTCGTTTGGCACGGCCGCCAACCTGAACCCCTACGACACCTCGAACCGGCCGCGCAGCAGCGACTCGCGCTACCGGCTCGCGATCATCTCTGGCAAGGGACCGGTGTTCCCACGGCCCACCGGCGGCGGTGCGACCTATGGCACCGACGGCGGCGCGCACAGCTTCCTGCGCTTCATCGAAGGCAGCAGCGTGGGCGGCAACAACACCATCTGGTACCAGGGGTCCATGGTGACCTTCTACTACAACCGCCAGTCGGTCACGCCCTTCAAGTGCTGCAACAACATGGTCTACGGCGTGCCGACGCGGCAGTATCTCTTCGACACGAACTTCCTGAACCCGGCGCTGCTGCCCCCGCTCACCCCGGTATTCCGCGACATCAACGCCTTAGGCTTCACCCAGGAAACCCGGCCCGGGCGCTAGAGACCCCGGAGCCGCCGCTTGCACGAGGGTCCGGGGCCGGTCGTCCGTGGGGGACGTACCGGCCCTTCGCCTGTACTGCCGCACGTGAGCTTGGCCTGAAACATTCGCCTGCGGCCGCCCGTCTGAGCCTGTGACGCGCGGCCCGTCGGTCGCCGCAAAAGGGGGCAATGTGGGCGACCTGCTGAATGACCTTCGGGTCTCGTGTCGGCAACTGGCGGGTTCGCCGGCCTTTGCCGCAGCGGCCGTGGCGGTGCTGGCGCTTGGCATCGGGCTGAATGCGGCGGCGTTCGGCATCGCCCATGCCGTGGCTTTTGCGGGCCGCCCCTTCACCGCGCCCGAAGAGATCGTGCAGCTGTACTCGCGTGACGGCGTGGCCCCCGATTCGTATCGGGCCTTCTCGCACGGTGCGTATCAGGTCATCGCCAAACGGCGCGAGGTCTTTGCCAGCGTGGCGGCCCATAGCCTCGGCATGGTGGGCGTGCGCGAGCGCGCCGGAACGGGCGACCCACGGCGCAC
This sequence comes from Acidobacteriota bacterium, assembly GCA_031376505.1. Lineage (GTDB taxonomy): Bacteria > Acidobacteriota > Vicinamibacteria > Vicinamibacterales > UBA2999 > CADEFD01. The sequence continues at coordinate 22,540 of JANMDX010000428.1, read as the reverse complement.
GTTCGCCGCGTTCGTGAGCCTCAACTACTTCCAGACGCTCGGCGTGCCGCTGGCGCACGGCCGCGGCTTCACCGACCAGGAAAGCCGGCCCGGCGCCGGCGTGCCCGTGGCGATTGCGTCGCACGTGCTGTGGCGACGCATGGGCAGCGACCCTGCGTTGGTCGGACGCACGGTGCTCGTGAACGAACAGCCGTTTGTCATCGTGGGCGTTGCGCCCGAGGGCTTCACCGGCACGATGATGCTGTTTGGGCCAGAGTTGTTCTTTCCGCTCGGGATGTTCGACACGCTGCAGAACGACTTCACCAGGACGCACAATCGGACCTTGGCGAGTCCCGATGGGTTCGAGCTCTTTCTCGTGGGCCGGCTCGCGGCGGGCGTGTCGCGCGACGCGGCGCAGGCGCGACTGGCGGGCGTGGCCGCGGCGGTCGCCGACGCGTATCCGGCCCAGTATCGCAGCCGCCAGATCGCCGTGGGCCCACTGCCGCGCTTCGGCACCAGCACGCGCCCGAGTTCCGAATCGGCGGTGGCCACGGTGGCGCTGGTGTTCCTGGGCCTGACGGCCGCGGTGTTGCTCATCGTGTGCCTCAACCTGGCCACCGTGCTGATTGCCCGCGGGCGGACCCGGCGGCGCGAGTTCGCCATTCGCCTCGCGCTTGGCGGCGGCCGGTGGCGCATCGTGCGCCAACTCATGATCGAAGCGCTCTTGCTCGGACTGACGGGCGCGGCCGGCGGCGTGCTGCTGGGCCTTCCGGCCATCGACGCGCTGTTCACCACCGTGCTGTCGCGGTTGCCGGTGTCGTTTGCCGTGGATGTCGACACGACGCAGGCCACCGTGATCGGCGCGCTGCTCTTTGGCACCCTCGCCGCCCTGCTGTTCGCCCTTGGCCCGGCGCTGGCGCACACGCGCGGCCATGCGCTCACCGACCTGAAGCACCAGATGGGCGACGATGCGCCCACGACGCGCCGGCGCTACGCGCCGAAGCACCCGCTCGTGGCCGTGCAGGTGGCGCTGTCGCTCGCACTCCTGGTGGCGGCCGGGTTGTTCGTGCGCATGGCGCGCGAAGGTGCCGCCGTGGACGTGGGCGCGAAGGCCGCCGACACCGTGCTCGTCGACGTGGACGCCAGCCTGGCCGGCTACGACGAGGCCCGCGCGCTGCCGGACTATGCGGCGCTCGAGACGCGACTGGCAGCGCTGCCCGGCGTGGAGGTCGCGAGCCTCGGCGTGACTATTCCCTTCGGCACGACATCCTTCGACCAACGCGTCCGCCGCGCTGGCACGCACCCGGCGACCGGCGATCGTCCGGCCACGCCAGAGGCAGGCCGCGCCTTCAACGCGACCTGGAATGCCGTCGGCGCGTCGTATCCCCGCGCGATGGGACTGGCGCTGCTTCGGGGACGCGCGTTTACCGACGCCGAGGCGCAGCATGCTGGCGCGCCGCGGGTGGCGCTCGTGGACGACCTGCTGGCCCGGCAACTGTGGCCCGACGGCGACGCATTGGGTCAGTCCATTCACATCGGCGACGCGCCCGAGTCGCCGGGGGCGTCGCCCGAGCCGTCGGTCGAGGTCGTGGGCGTCGTGTCGCGCGTGAATGTCGACATGTTTTCGAAGACGCCGAACGGCGCAGTGTACGTGCCGTTTGCGCAGGGCTTCCGCAGCAGCGTGTATTTCCACGTGCGTCCGCGGCCAGGCGCCGGAGCCGGCCTCGCGGAGCGGGTCCGCCAGGAACTGCGTGCCGCCGCGCCCGCGCTGCCGGTGTTTGGCGCCACGACGTTTGGCGCGCACCTGGCGTCGTCGATCGAGTTCTGGGGGCTGAAGGCGCTGGCGGCTGGCATGACGGCGGTGGGGGCGCTGGCCGCGCTCATCGCGCTAGTGGGTGTCTACGGCGCCATGGCGTATGCCGTGACGCGCCGCGCGCGCGAGATTGGGGTGCGGCTCGCCGTTGGCGCCACGCCCGGCAGCATCCAATGGATGATCCTCGGAGAAGGGCTGCGCGTCGGCCTGCTCGGTGCGGCGGTGGGCACCGGGCTCGGACTGGCCGTCGGGCAGCTCCTGGACAAGCTCTTCGTGGACATCGCGGCGTTCGACGGGTGGCTGTTCACCCTTGCGCCCGCGGTGCTCGTGGCCGCCTGCGCACTAGCGGCCTGGGTGCCGGCCCGGCGGGCCGCCGCCGTGGATCCGTCAGAGGTGCTCCGCGCTTGACCTTTCGTTTTTTCTTCGCATATAGTCTTGGACGCTCTGACACCGAGCACAACCCGACCATGTCCGCACTCGCCTGGAGGCTCCAATGACGCCAGAACAAGCTTCGTTTCTTGCCCAGCAGTACGTGCAGCTCATGCACGGCGAATTTCCCGCCACCTGCAAGGTGCTGGCAGCGGTGAAAGACGACAACCGCAACTACAAGCCCGACGACAAGTCGCGCACGGCGTGGCAAGTGGCCACGCACCTGGCCACCGCCGATGTGTGGTTCCTCGACAGCGTGATCACCGGCCAGTTTGCCTGGGACCCGGAGAAGGTCAAGCAGATCGAAGGCCAGTTTGCCTCGGTGGCTGAAGTGGTGGCGTTTTACGAACAGGCGTTCCCCGCGAAGTTGAAGGCCGTGCAGGCCATGGCGGCGGGCGATCTGGCCAAGACCATCTCGTTTTTCGGCATGATGGAAAAGCCGGCGGCCGAGTTCCTCGGCATGGCCAACAACCACAGCGTGCATCACCGCGGGCAGCTGGCCGCGTACTTGCGCGCCATGGGGTCGAAGGTGCCGGCGATCTACGGCGGCAGCGCCGACGAACCGATGCCGGGCGCCTAGCGGCTCGACGCCGCAGGGCCGGCGCAGCGAAACCCGATCGTGGGCTGCGCGGTATCCGGCGCCGTGAAGTTGCGGTAGTACACCGTGCCGAGGCGCGTTTCGGTGTCGGCCCAACTGCCGCCGCGAATCACCCGGTAGCGCCCCTGGGCGGGTCCGGTGGGGGCGTCCACCGGGCTTTCGCTGTAGTAGTTGAGGTCGTACCAGTCGGCCGTCCACTCCCACAGGTTGCCCGACACGTCGTGCAGCCCGAACGCGTTCGGGCTGTACGAGCCCACCGGCACGGGACCGGTACTCGAGCCGCTATGAGCATGGCGCACCGGCCGATCAGGCGTCGCAGCGGGCGGGCCAATCGCGAGCGCCGCGGGCGTTGCTTCGTCGAGGTAGTCGTTGCCCCACGGGTAATCACGGTCGGCCACGTCACCGCGCGCCGCCCGTTCCCACTCGGCCTCGGTCGGCAGGCGTCCGCCCTTGGCGGCACAGTACTTCGCGGCCTCGAACCACGTGACGTTGTAGACCGGCAGGCGCTCCTTGCCGGGCGGCGGCGCCGTGCCGCCCCAGTGATACGGCGTCTCCACACCCGCGGCCGGCGTTGCGGCGAACGCGGCGTACTCGGCGTTGGTCACCTCGAACGCATCGATGACGAAGGCCTGCAGACGCACGCGGTGCACGGGCCGATCGTCGTAGCGCTCGCGGAGCTGCCAGCCAATCTCGTCCATCAGCCACAGCCGGGTGCGACCCATCCAGAACTCGCCGGCCGGAATCGAGACGCGCGTGGCCCGCTGGGCCGGCGCGGGCGCTTCGGAGTGCGTTGGCGTTGGCGTTGGCGATGACGGCGCCGACGGCGGAGGTTGACCCGCTTGCGCGTGGACGTCGCCAGCTGAGAGCGCAAGCGCCACCACGATCGCCGTCACGAGCGCGCCGAGTACAGCCCCGAGCCGACGGGGAAACATGGTCACCGCCGTCACGCGAAGAGCGTGCCGATTTCGTCGCTTTCCATCATGGCCGCGCCGCCAAGATTCACGGTGTCGACGTAGGCGTAGTCACGGCCCGACGGGGTGTTGGTGACTACCTTCTTCCAGTCGATGCCGAGCGCCGAGTAGATGGTGGCCAGCGTGTTGTCCATGAAGGGCTGCGACTTGTGGCGCCAGCCCGGGTCGATGCAGGTGCTGCCGTCGGCATCGGTCCTGCCGAGCACCCGGCCGCCCGCGACGCCGCCGCCTGCATACAGCCCGGAGTAGGCGCCCTTGTAGTGATCGCGTCCGGCCACCGGGTTCATGCCGGGCGTGCGGCCGAACTCGCTTTGCGCCACGATCAACGTCTCGTCGAGCATGGTCTTGCCCGGCGCCTGCCCGGGCGCGGCTGCCAGATCGTTGATGAGGCTGACGAGGCCCTTGTCGAGCCGCGTGCACGTGCGGTAGTGATTCCACTCGGCGCTCTTGTCGAAGATGCCCGCGTGGTGATCCCACCGGTCGCCGTCGTAGATGTAGATCATGCGCGTGCCGGCGTTTTGCGCGAGCAGATTGCGGGCCAGGATGCAGCCCAGGCCGAACTCGTCGTCGCCGTAGCGCTGTGTGTCCTCGGTGCTGGCGTTGAACACCTTCGGCCAGCGGGCGTCGTTGAGCAGCCGGTGCGCGTCGTCGTAGAAGGTCTGGTAGTCGGCGGCACGCTGGCCCATGGCGGCGCGCTGGCCTTCGTTGATTCCGGCCAATTCGGTCAGCAGGCGCCAGCGTTCGGCCATGACCTGGTTCGCGCCCGTCATGTCGCCGCCAAACGCCGCAAACACCGTGCTGGGGTCCAGGTCAAGGCCGGTCGCCCAGGTGGGCAGGAAGCCGGCGCCGAGCGAGCCCGCGCGCGCCTTCGTGAGGTTGGTGCTCACGTAGGTGGGGAAGCTGTCCTGCTCGCGCCGCTGCGACGCCAATTCGTAGGCCACGATCGATCCAAACGCCGGAATCTCGCGCGCCACGGCCGGGTTGAGCGACCGTCCGGTCTGGGTGTGGTACTGCCCGTTGAAGTGGATGAGTTCTGGCGCCTGCAGCGATCGCACCAGGCTGACGCGGTGCATGTTCTTTGCGAGCTGCGGGAACAACGTCTGCGACAGGTAGAGGCCCTTGGACACCTCTGTCACGTCGAGATCCTTCGGCGTCCAGCGCGTCTCCTTGAAGTCCCAGCAGTCCATGGGGCTGATGGCGCCGCCCAGTTCGATGAAGATGCAGTTGCGGGCGGTGCCGCGAGGTGTCGACCTTCCCTGCGCCGACACCTGCAGCGGCCACACCAGGCCATCGACCCACGTGGTCGCCAGCGCCGTGCCGCCCCACCGCAGGGCGTCGCGGCGCGAGGGGAGCAGGTCGTTCAGGAGTCGGTTCATGCAGGCCTCGTTCAGCGGCTGACCAGAAATTCCGGGCTGTTGAGCAGCGCCCACAACAGATCTTCCGTGCCGCGCGCCCGATCGACGGCCAGCGTGCGCCTGGCGACCGCGGCTTCCGCAGGGGAGGGCGTGCGGGCCATCGTGCTCAGGTACAGCTCGTCGATGATCTCGCCGGGTGTGCGCGTGGAGGCGACGAGCTCGGCCACCCGGCCCTTGGCCGAAGCCAGCACGCGGTCGTTGACCACCGTGCTCTTCATCATCAGCAGGGCCTGCAGCGTGGAGGGCCGGTTGCCCGCTTGCGGCGGCGTGCGGCGGTTGCTCTGGAAGAAACTCTGCATCAGCGCGTCGATGGCCATGGCCTCGCCGCCGCGGCCGATGTCCTGCGGTGTGGCGAGCTGCTTCACCCGCGTCATCGTCTCACCGCCAAGCGAGAAGCGCATCGGTACCCCGGTGACGACCGACACGGCGTCCACCACTTCCGGGCCGGTGAGCACGCGCGCGAAGTGACGCGGGTAGTACGGGATGAAGCGGTCGTTCCACTCGCCCGGGAAGCGCGACGACAGCTGGTAGGTGCTCGACTGCATGATCGTGCGGATCGTGCGCTTCAGGCGGAAGCCGTTCGTCTTGAAGTCGGCGGCCAGCGCCTCGAGCAGCGCGACGTTGTTCGGTTGCGCGTCCTTGCCCGACAGCCGGCTCAGGTCGAACGCGTCGTGCGGCTCGACAAAGCCCACGCTCATCAGCCGTCCCCAGATGATGTTCACGGTGGCTCGCGCAAACTGCGGATGTTCGGTGATCATCCGGGCCAGCTCGGCTCGGGGCTCGTAGCCCGCGCGCGGTGTCTCACCGGTGAGCATGAAGGCCGGTGCATGGGCGCCCTTGGGACGCGGGAACTGGCTTTCCGCCATCGTCGAAAACGGCGCGTCGTTGCCGCCGTCGTAGCCGGCGCCCAGATCGTCCACATGCAGATCACGGTCGACGTTGCGCGACTTGTCGTTCCAGTTGCCGATGAGGCGGGTCGTGCCGAAGAACGCCGACATGGCGAAGAACTCGTCACGCGTGCGGTCGGCCAGGTAGTGGTTGATGCTCTCGAGGTGCAGGGCGCCGTCGTGGCACGAGACGCACGAGGTGTTGACGCCCAGGAACACGCGGCTCACGTCGATCGCGAGCGCGTCGATGTGATCGAGCCGATTCGAGATGCGGTAGTCGTCCACGCTCTCGACAAAGCGGCTCTTGAGCTGATTGCTGCGGCCGATCATCGCGAGTGAGGGCAACGTGGCGTGCACCTTCGACGACGGCGTGAGCACATCGTGCACGAGCGCGGTGTACGGACGGTCGACGCGCAGCTGTTCCTTGAACCAGTAGTGGAACCCGTTGGCGCCGGGGCCCGCTTCATTGGACATGCGCAGCAGGTCGCCCCAGTACCAGGCCCACTGCTCGGCAAACTCGTCGCGTGCCAGCAGATCCTCGATCAGGCGATCGCGTTTGCCGGGTGACGCATCGGCCACAAAGGCGCGCACGTCGGCTGCCGAAGGCGGAAGGCCGGTGGCGTCGAAGTACACGCGGCGCACGAACTCGTCGTCGCCGGCAAGGCCGGCGTGCGGCACGCCGTCGTGCTCAAGGCGCGCGAAGATCAGTTCGTCGATGAAGTTGCGTCGCGGTACGGCGCGCCCGGCCGCAGCCGGATCGGCAGCGGGCGCCACGGCGTTGGTCAGACGCGCGGCGTCGCGTCCGCGGTCGCCGGCATCCCGCAGCATCTCTTCGTGCGCCGATTCCATTCGCTCGTGCGGGGCCGGCGCAGGCGTGGCCGGCCGGGACTGCGTCCAGACCGTGGCGGAATAGAGACAGGTCGCGGCAGCAATCAGCACCGACGGGCGGTGCAGCCAGGACACAGCAAACATCAGCAGCCTCCGAAGCCAGACAACGGTCTACGCCGGCGCCGTCCGGCAATGCCGGAGCGGCAAATCGCCAACAAGTGTAGCCGAACCCTCCCCGCGTGCGGGGGCAAAGGAGGGCGTCGCGGGCGTTACTTCTTAGCCACGAAGCCAGGCGGCAAACGCCGGCGACTGACGCACGTCCACGGCCGAGCAGGCGTCGATGCGCTCGAGCGCCTGCTGCAGCGCGCGGGCGGCCGCCGGCACGGGGTGCGCCTTGAAGAACGCCGTAATCTCGGCCGAACGCTCGACCGAGCAGAAGGCGCCAAGTCCACTCACGATGGCGGGAATGCCCTGGAAGGTGCCGAGCTTTCCGGCCAGTGCGTCCCAATTGGCTCGCACGAACGCCCACGTCGCTTCGCCGCTGCCGCCGCCGAGGAGCGGGGCGATGAGCGTGGGCACGTCCTGCGAACGCACTTCGTCGGAGAGCGCGAACGCGAGTGTGCGTTGCACGAGCGCGGGCGCCTGGAATGCGGCCAGCGCGCCGAAGAACCGGTAGTACTCGTCGGGCGTGCCAGCCGACGCCCGCGCCCGCGCCAGGTACTGGTCGTAGAGCGCGGCGTCGCCGCCGGCGGCGGCCACCTGCAGCACCGGCGCCACGATCGTCGGCGGCAGTGACGAAGGGTTGGCCAGGTAGCCGGCGGCCAGCGCTCGCGCCCGCGCCTGCAGGGGCGCGTCGCCGGCCACACCGCCGAGCAGGCGCAGCAGCGCGCCGCGCCGGCTCAGCACGTCGTCAGCGTCGCCGGCGCGCGACTCGAGTCCCACCGCGGTCATGGCCGGGGTGAACGAGGCGCGGATCCAGGCGTCGAAGGCCGCGTGCTCCGAGGCATTGGCGACGGCGCCGCGCACGTAGCCCACGCGCGCCACCAGGTCGTTCAGCACGGCGGGCGTCTCGTCGGTCGCGAACGCCGACGCAAGGTCCAGATATGTGCCGATGTCGTGTCGGCCGGCGCGCACCATGCGCCACTCGTCGCCGAGCAGGCTGATACGTTCGGCCGAGTTGAGCGGCGGCGTGCGGGAAGCGAGCGCGGCGACAGCGGCGGGCTCGTACTCGGTGAAGTAGTAGCCGCGCGCGTCGGCGTTCACGAACGCGGCGCCGCACCCCGGCGCGTCGAAGGCCTCGCTCGCCTTCGACACGACCTGGCACGTAGTGGCGCCGGTGGCCGTCTTCACACACACCGGCAGCGTCCAGGGCGGCGCCGGCGGCGGCGGCGGCGGCGCGCCCGCGCCGGCGTCGGCCGGCGTGCCGACGAATCGCTGCTGCCGCACCGTCACCCGGGTCTTGCCCGACACACATTGGGTGCGCACCGTCAGCATCGGCGAGCCCGGCTGGTCGACGAAGCTCTTCATGATGCGGTTCACGGGCTTCTCGGTCACGCGCGTGACCTCTTGCCAGAAGTCCTCGCCGGCGGCGTTGCTTGACGAGTAGCGGGTCAGGTAGGAGGACACGGCCTGCTTGAATTTCTCGGGGCCGACGTACGCCTCGAGCATGTTGAGCACCCCCGACGTCTTTTCGTAGGCAATCGGATCGAACACCTCGCTGATTTCGGCCGGGGTTGACACGGCCGTGCGGATGGCTCGAGTGGAACGCAGGGCGTCGAGGCCGAGGGCCGTCTGCGTTTCCTCGGCAGCGTTGAGGTCCATCCGCCATTCGGGCTTCCACGCGGCGAGCGGTTTGTTGGCTGCCCAGGTGGCGAAGCCTTCGTTCAGCCAGATGTCGTCCCACCATTTCATGGTCACCAGGTTGCCGAACCACTGGTGGGCGAGTTCGTGCGCAATCACCGACGCCACCGCCTTGCGCACGCCAATCGACGCGGTGGCTTCGTCCACGAGCAGCATGCGCTCGCGGAACGTGATGGCCCCCGCGTTCTCCATGGCCCCCGCGGCAAAGTCCGGGACGCCGATGATGTCGAGCTTGCCGAACGGATACCGGATGCCGAAGTAGTCGTTGAAGAACTTCACCTGATGCTCCGCGGCGGACATGGCGAAGGCGGTGAGGGCCTTCTTGTCTGGTGTGGAGCAGACGCGGATGGCGATGCCGTCGCTCGCGCCCTCGCGGCAGACGAAGTCGCCGACCAGCAGCGCCACGAGATAGGTGGACATCTTCTGCGTGGTGGCGAAGGTGACGGTGTGTTTGCCGGGCTCTGGGCCGGGCATGTCCGACACGGGTGCGCCATTTGAGATCGCCGTGTCGGCCGCGTCGACCATCAGTGCGATGTCGAACGTGGCTTTCTTGGCCGGCTCGTCGAAGCACGGGAACGCGCGCCTGGCGTCGGTGGCCTCCATCTGGCTCACCGCGTAGCTTCGGCCGTTCGCCTTGCTCAGATAGAACCCGCGCAGTTTGTCGTTGAGCAGGCCGGTGTAGGTGATGCGGATCGTGGCCGCACCGGCGGCCAGCGTCTGCGGCGGCAGCAGCGAGAGGGTCGCGGTCTCGGTCGCGGGGTCAGTCGTCACCTTTGCGACGTGCGTGACCTTCGCCGTCTCGATCAGCACTTCCCCAAACGCGATCTCGGCGGCGTGCAGAGTGATGGACGTCGTTGGCTGGTCGAGGTGCACACGGATCTCGGCACGTCCGCGGAAAGTGGCGCGCTCCAGGTCGGGCGCGAACCAGAGCGCGTAGTGCTCGGGCGCGACCCCGGCCGGCAGGCGCTGCGCGGCGACGGGAGCCGCGATGAGTGCGAGGACGAGGGCGGAGACGATGCGCATGGCCTTCACGGTAGCAGACACGCGGTGCCGCGCAGTGCGGTCAGACCACGCATTGCGGGGACGGAGGCTGGGACCAGGCGCGGAGGGCAGGGAGCCGGGTCAGGGTCGTTTGCGCGTCGGTTCGGCTTCCACTTCCGCGCGTTCGCCGTCGCCGAGATAGACGCGCGCGCGGCGGATCGTGCCGCCGGCCAGCTGGAAGAACACCGCGCCGGGCGTGGCGTACCGTTTCCCCGTGGCGCGCTCGGTGTAGACCGCGATGATCTGTACGGCCACGGCCGGGCCGCCCCAGGGGCCGCTCGTCTGGTGGAACAGTGACGCGGTCGTCTCGCGCGCCGTCTCGCTCTCGAGGCGGTAGGTGCGGCGATCCTGGTCGGCCACCACGCGGGCGGCCATGGTGCGGATGCCGGCGTGGCCGCGATAGGTGGCCGTGCCCCGCTGGTCGGCAGTGGGTCCCGCGATGTGCAATGCATCGGGGGCATAGAGCGCCACAAACGCGTCGAGGGTCGCGGGCCCCTCGCTCAGGGCGTTCCAGCGGTCGATCCAGAGCCGCACGACCGCGTCAGAGGCCGGACCCGCGGCGGACGCGGGCGATGGCGCGGCGGATTGCGCAGCGGTAGGAGGTACGACGATTCCGCACACGATCAGGCACAGCATCAGCACACGCATCATCAACCTCGGCGCGCCCAATCTAACGTACGTGGCGGTTTGGCGGCGGTACGCAGATTCTGCCGGCGTCACGAGATGTCTCGGTGACAGGCCCCGTTACAATTGGGGCGGGCATCGGCTATCGTCTGAAGCGTCCAGGAGGCGTCGTGCGAACTCTGTCTACTCTCATGGTGTTATCGGTCACCGTCCTTGCGGGATTCGTGGGCGCGCAGGCGCCCAAGGCGCGGCATAACCGGGTCATCGCGCTGCTCGAGCAGAAGCAGCCGGTCTTCGGGCTCTATGCGCCGAGTAATCGCCGGTCTCCCGGTGCGCCTCCCGGAGCGGCTCGTCCGGCTGGGGCGCCAGCGGCGCCGGCAGTGGCCGATACGCCGCCGAAGTCGCCGGCCGAACTGGCGAAGCAGGCCGCCGACTACAAGTTGAGCGACTTCGTGTTCGATGGCTCGATGGAAGGCGACTTCGACAGGGCCTATCCCGCGTTTGTGGAGTTCTCGAAGGGCCTGATGCAGGCCGGCGTCATCGCCCGTGCGCCGTCTTTGCACCTCACGCACCCGATGATCGTGAAGGCGCCCGAGATGCATCCCGACGTGGCGGCGACGGCCGCGAGGATCGGCATGCAGCTGAATCAGGGCGTGAGCGGCGTCATGCTGGTTGAAGTTGAGACCGCCGACGAGGCCCGCGCCGGGATCGCGGCCATGCGCTTCAAGAGCAAGGGTGGCACGCGCCCTGAGAACGTGGGCCAGGCACCGGCGGTGTGGGGCATGACCGAGGCCGAGTACCGGCAGAAGGCCGACGTGTGGCCGCTCAATCCCAACGGCGAGCTCGTCAACTGGACGATTGTCGAGAGCAAGAAGGGCCTTGCGAATCTGAAGGAGATCGCCGCCGTGCCGGGCATCGGCGTGCTGTGGCCCGGCGCCGGCACGCTGCGTGGCGTGTTCTCGACCACCGACTCGACCGGCCAGCGGCAGGTGGACATGGTCGCCTGGGAAGCGGCGATTCAGCAGGTGCTCTCGGCATGCAGGGCCAACAAGGTCGCGTGCGGCTTTCCGGCCAGCGCTGCCGACCTCGAGACGCGCATGTCGCAAGGCTTCAACGTGTTCGTCATGAACTGGGGCGATGCCGGCTTCAAGACCGTCGAGATGGGACGCACCCTCGCCGGCCGCACCGGCAGCACGCAATAGACGGCGGGCCTCGAGCCGGCCATTGGTGGCGCCGGCGGGGACGGATCAGGCGCTCCGTTGCGCCTCCACCTTGAGTGGCTCCAGGAAGTACGGCCAGCCAAAACGGATAGTCGCCGAGGTCCGCGGCACGTGTAAGGTCGTCGTGCACGAGCGTGACGCCCGTGCGGCTCGCGCTGAGCGCTTCGAGGCTCCACGACACGCGGCCCTTCGGCCGCGTCGTATCCCCGCGCCAGTCGGGCCAGTCGGTCACGAGTCGTGTGTGGGCCACCAGCTCGGAGGACGGTGGTCGGCCCCGTAGGCACCCCAGGTCGCCAGGGCCATGGCTCCACCCCCACTCGTAGCGGCTACCGACCCTCAGGTCCACGCGCGCGTCCTTGGCCACCGACCGGTTGAGCGCCGCCGGGTTGGTGAGGGCATGGAACACGCGACTGACCGGCGCCTCGATCACGATCGACTGTCGAAAACGCGGCGACGGGTCCGCGAAGTGTGGGCTATGGCGGGTCCGATCAACGGTCCTGCTCCTGCGCTCGTTCGACGAAGCGCTTGAGGTCGTGCAGCCGAGCGCCCCAGAACACACGGTAGTCCGCCAGCCAGCGGTCTACGGCGGCCAGGGGCACCGAGTCGAGCGCGTACCACAGGATTTGCGACTGCCGCGTCTCGCGCACGAGCGAGGCGCGGTGCCGGACTCGCAAGTGGCGCGAGACGGCCGGCCGGCTCACCGGGACGCGGTCCGCAACCTCGCCGGCCGAGTGCGGCCTTGCGCGCCGCAGGTCGAAAATCGCGCGTCTCAACGGGTCGGCAATGGCCTTGAACACCCGCGAATCCGGTGCTGTTCATTAGTAACCATACCGTGACAAAGCCTGTATTCATTGTGATCCGTCAATCACTGACACCGGAGTCACGCTCGCCGTGATATGTCTGGCACATGACACCAAGTGAGCGCGCCGCGATGGACGCGTTTGGCGCGGGGACGTTGTCGACCGATGCGTTTCATCACGCGGACCACGTGCGAATGGCCTGGGTGTACGTGCGTGAGTACGGCCTCGACGGCGCCGCGCGCCGGTTCGTCGACGACTTGAAGCGATTCGCCGTCGCGAAGGGTGTGCCCACGCTGTATCACGCAACGATCACGCACGCCTACCTATCGCTGCTGGCCGAGCGCGCCGTGCTGACGCCGACCGACGCGTGGGACGCCTTCGCTGCGGCACATCCCGACCTGCTGCGCTGGAAGCCTGGCGTGCTCGACGGCTACTACTCTGCGGAGCGGCTCTGGAGCGACGCCGCGCGCGCAGGGTTTCTGATGCCCGATCGCCAGCCGGTCGTCGCTTCTCGCCCGGAGTCGACCGCCGTCTAGGCGCACAGGCGCGTGGCTACGCGACGCTTCCGCGGGCGCGCATCGCGTCGATCGCAGCCAGCTCATATCCTGCCTCGCGCAACACCTGGGTCGTGTGCTCGCCAAGCAGCGGCGCACGCGTCGCCGGGTCGAGTGGCGTGCTCGACATCTTGATGGGCGTGCCGATTGAGCGCAGGCGTCCGAGCGCGGGATGGTCGACCTCGACCGACATCTCCCTCGCGCGCGCCTGGGGCGTCTCGAACGCCTCGGCGTAGTCGAGGAGCGCCCCGCAGGGAATCCCGGCGTCGTCGAGACGCACCAGCCAGGCGGCGCGGGTAGCGGACCGGGTCTCGCCTTCGATCGCGGCCGCCAGCGCGTCACGATGCGCCACCCGGGTGGCATCGTTGACAAAACGCGCGTCGCTCGTCCACTCGGGATGCCCCAGCAGGTGCGCGAGCTTCTCGAAGGTGCGCTGGTTGGCGGCACCGACGGTGATATAACCGTCGGCGCAGCAAAACGCCTGATACGGCGCGCTCATGCGGTGCGCAGACCCGAGCGGTCCGGGCAAGCCGCGTCCACTGAAGTGTTCGGTGGCCTCCCAGACCGACAGCGCCAGGCCGGCATCGCCGAGCGACGTGTCGATCTGCTGCCCCTGGCCGGTACGATCGCGGTGGTGCAGCGCCGCCAGAATGCCCGCAAGGGCGAACAGGCTCGCGCCCAGATCCGTCACGGGGATGCCAGCCTTCACCGGCGGGCGTCCGGCTTCGCCGGTGACCGACATGATGCCCGACACGCCCTGGGCCACGAGATCGAAACCCCCTTTATGTGCCCACGGGCCGGTCTGGCCGTAGCCAGAAATCGACGCGTAGATGAGCCGCGGGTGATCGGCCGCGAGCGTGGCGTAGTCGAGCCCCAGTCTGGCCATCACGCCCGGGCGGAAGTTCTCGACGAGAATGTCGGCGGTCGCGACGAGCCGGCGGAAGGCGTCGCGCGCCTCGGCCTGCCGCAGATCGAGCACGACGCCGAGCTTCCCCCGGTTGACCGCGTTGTAAGCCGCGCTCTCGCCGTTTACCGCACCGGCCATGGCGCGGGTGGTGTCGCCGTGCGGCGGCTCCACTTTGATGACCCGGGCGCCCATGTCCGCCAGTACCATCGCGCAATAGGGCCCGGCCATCACCTGGGTGACATCGAGAACCACTATGCCTTCGAGCAATGTTGTCTGGGACATCGACGGACCACTCGGCACGCTGACCATTGCGCGTCCCGAGGCGAAGAACGCCATGACGTGGGACATGTACGACGCGGTCGTGGACGCCTGCGACCTGGTCGACGCCTCCGACGTGCGCGTGCTCATCATACGAGGTTCAGACGGCGCGTTCTCGGCGGGCACCGACATTTCGCAGTTTGCCGGTCTCACGACCGGCGAGGCCGGCGTGGCGTACGAGCGGCGCATCGGCGCGGTCATCGACCGGCTCGAGCGCGTGACCAAGGTGACCATCGCCTCGATTGACGGGCCAGCGGTCGGGGGCGGCTGCGCCATCGCGGTGGCGTGCGACTTGCGCGTCTGCGCCGCCACGGCGAAATTCGGTGTGCCGGTGGCACGCACGCTTGGGAACTGCCTGTCGATCGAGAACCTGGCCCGCCTGGTCGATCTCATCGGCGCGGCGCGCGCGGCCGACATGCTGCTGACCGGCCGGTTGGTCTCGGCCGACGAGGCGCTCGAGTGGGGACTCGCCACGCGCGTGGCGCCGGTTGGCGAACTGGCCGCCGACACCCGCCACCTGGCGGCGGATCTGGCGACCCGTGCCGGCAGCACCATCGCTGCCACCAAGGCGATGCTGCGGCGCTTGCGCGAGCATCGGCGCCCCCCGGCTGGGGCCTGCGACGATCTCATCGCGGCCTGCTACGCGAGCGCCGACTTCCGCGAGGGCGTCGCGGCCTTTGCGGCGCGGCGCCGGCCGGTGTTCGACTAGGCGCGAGCCGCGTCCTCGGCCACCACGCGCGCACCGCCCCGGCGCTTGCCCGCGTACAGCCGGGAATCGGCCCGCAGGACGAGTTCCGCCAGCGTCGTGCCATCGGCCGGGTAGGTTGCCACTCCGATCGTGACGGTCACCGGCGCCCAGAGCGGCACCGGCGACATCTCCTGCGACCGCGTCGTGATGAGCGCCAGCAGACGTTCGGCGAAGATCAGGGCGGCTTTGGCATCGGCGGTCGTCAGCAGCACGACGAATTCGTCCCCGCCGTAGCGGCAGGCGGCGTCGGACGACCGGACCATGTGCTGCAGCTGTCCAGCGACCAGGGCCACGAGGTGGTCGCCCGCCTGGTGCCCGTGCCGGTCGTTGGTGACCTTGAGCCGATCGATGTCGACCATCACGAGGCTCATCTGGTGGCCGGCGCGATTGGCGTGGGCAAGGTGCTTGGGCGCGCTCTCGTCGAAGTATCCCCGGTTGAAGAGCCCGGTCTGGGCATCACGCGTCATCAGCGTGCGGGCTTCTTCGTAGCGCTGCCGGTAGGTGAGCCACTGGAATACGTCGTCGCCGGCGGGCACCTGGTTCGGGCTGTGCCCGGGAGTTTCGACCAGTCGCGCGTAGAGCGCCACGAGCACTGCATAGAAGGTGGCGCCCACGGCCTTGCCCACGAAGCCCGACACGAGCACGTCCATGAACGAGGGCCGTCCCAGGAACGCGCCGGCGGTGAAGAGCAGCGTGTCGAGTGCCATGATGGCCATCAGACAGGCCCAGAGCCGCGCAAACAGCGACCCTCGTACCCAGGCGCTGACCTGCTCGTAGATCACCACCGTGCTGATCACGTCGACAAAGAGCGCGGTCGCGCTGGCGAGCGCCATGCGGCCGTTCTGCGCGAACTCCCCAGGCAGCCACGAGGTTCTCCCCGTGACTTCGAGGGCGAGGTGCTGCCGCGCGACCAGCCCCAACGCGAAGATGACCAGGTTGGTGATGACCACGCCGTAGGCCACCTTGCGGGTCTCTTCGGCGTCCTTGTCGATGTAGGTCAGCAGCACGACCACAATCGTGAGCGGGAAGAACACCGCCGCGCCTGGGCTCACCGCGAGGCCCGGCGCGACCTCGACGCGCACCGCCGCCGCCAGCACGAACTGCAGATACTGAAACGCGCCGACCACCAGGTAGAGCGGTGCCAGTCCGAGCTGGCCACGCAGCCAGAACAAGCCGAGCACCAACCCGCCGGCGAGCCCCGCCTCGCCAACCAGTAATGCGATCTGCATGTGCCGGTATTCTACGGCCTCAGAACAGCAGCCAGCAGGCCGCCGTGCCGACCACCGTCATCGACAGGCCCCACGCCAGTAGCTGGTTGAAGAGCCGTCGCGATTCCTCCGCCGAGTGACCCGGCAACGCCGCGATGCACAGCGCGCCGATCGTGGAGAGCGGCGAGAGATCCACCAGGTGACCGCCCACCACCATCGACGACGCAATCGCCATCGGGTCGCCGCCGCCCAGGCGCGTGACGAGGCCGGGAATCGTGGGCAGAAATGCGGGAAGGACCACGCCAGACGTGCTGCTGTAGACCGACACGACACCGGTCACAAACGCCACGACCGCCGTGACCGTGGCGGGCGTCGAGACGCTGGCGAGCAGGTCGGTGAAGAGCGACATGCCTTGGGTCTTCTCGAGCACGCCGATGAGCACGGTGACGCCGCACACCATCAGCACGACGCCCCACGGCATGCGCTTGATGGCTTCTTTCTCGTCGCCCGCCCCCACGAGCGACAGGAACGTGGCGCCCGTCAGGGCCGCCATGCCGACCTGGAAGTTGAATACGATCACGCCGAGCACGACCGTCGCCAGCACGCCGAGCGTGAGCCAGTGTTGCACCTCGAAGGGGTCGTGCGGCGCCAGCGTCGCGCCGTCACCCGCCTGATGGTTGGTGAACAGGCGCCAGCCGCCGAACAGGAAGTAGGCGGCAAACGTCACGACGGCATGGGCCAGCAGGTTGTTGCCGTAGGTGATCCACTCGTGGCCGCCGAGGCCGATCTTGTTGAGCACGCTGCTGACGATGACGCCGGTGGGCGCAAACGGCGACATGGCGCCTGCCTGCGCGCCGTTGCCGAGCATCAGGGCCGTGAGAAACGGCGGGATGCCGGCCTGTGCGCCGACCGCCATGCCCATCGGCGCGAGCAGCGCCGTGGTGGCGATGTTGCCGGGGCCAATCGACGAGAGGACCAGCGCCACGAAGAAGAACATCACGGGGATGATCCCGGCGTTGCCGCGGCACGCCGACACGGCTCGCGCGGCGAGCCGCTGCAGCGTGCCGTTGACATTCGCCATGCCGAAGAGCAGGGTCACGCCGGCCAGCGTGATGAACAGCGGCACGGGAAACGCGTTGATCACGTCGTTGTATTTCATGCCGCCGACATAGACGCCGACGATCCAGGCGAGCGCCAGCGACACGACACCGACGTTCACCTTGCTCACCATGCTGAGCGCCACGGCGAGGAACAAGGCGCCGAGCGAGATCCACGCGACATTCATCGAACGTCCTCCAGAAGCGAACGAAGCAGCACTGCCGGATGCAGGGCATCGACGGCCGCGAAATGGGCCACCTGGTGCCGGCACGAGGTGCCGGCGGCCACGAGCACGCCGTCTGGGCCGAGCGCCCGCGCCGCGGGCAACAGCTTACGCTCTCCGATGGCCTGCGACACGTCGTAGTGCGCGCGGGTGTAGCCGAAGGACCCCGCCATGCCGCAGCACCCGGCGTCGAGGTCGCTCACCGTCGCCCCCGGAATACGCCGCAGCAGTGCCGCGCCGGCGCCCGCCAGCCCCATGGCCCGCTGGTGGCAATGCGGATGCAACGCGACGGTCGAGGGGCCGGCCACGAGCGGCAGCGATGCGCGTCCGGCCTGGAGCTCCCCTTCGAGGTACTCCTCAAACAGCACGCTCTGGCGGGCCACGGTCTCGGCGCGCGAGCGGCGCAGGCCGCGCAGCAGCGACGGCACGTCCTCGCGCATCGCCGACAGGCAGCTCGGCTCGAGGAACACGATGGCCTCGCCGCGGGCTGCTGCGTCGTGCAGAGCCTCGGCGGTGGCGCCTCCCGTGGCGCGGGCCTCTTCGAGCAGTCCCTGCGAGATGAGCGGACGTCCACAGCACCCATGCGGCACGAGCGTGGCGCCAATGCCGGCGCGATCGAGCACCTCGAACGCCGCCACGCCGATCTCTGGGTCGCTGTGTTCGGTAAACGTGTCGGCAAAGAGCACCGCGCGCACCGGCGACTGCGCCCGCGCATCGCGCAAGCGCGTCGAGAGCGTTCGTCCGGTCCAGGCCGGGAGGGTGCGCCGGCGGTCCACGCCCAGCACGGCTTCGTTCACCGCCCGTCCGAGGCGGCTGCTCGAGACGGCATTGGCCAGCCGCGCCATCCGGCTGCCCAGGCGGGCGATGGCACGCACGTGGCCGAACGCCCGCACGGCCAGTGGCGCGGCCTGCCGGTCCCACTGCGCCGCGAGCACCTCGCTCTTGATGCGCGCCATGTCGACGCTGGTCGGACACTCGCTTTTGCAGGCGCGGCATTCGAGACACAGATCGAGCGCCGCGTGCACGCCCGGATCGTCGAGGCCGCCAGGTCCGAGCTGGCCGCTCATCGCCAGGCGCAGCACGTTGGCGCGACCGCGAGTCGAGTCGGTTTCGTCGCGCGTGGCCATGTAGCTCGGGCACATCGTGCCTTCGCGCGTCTTGCGGCACAGGCCGACGCCGCTGCAGTTCTCAACCGCCCGGCCGAGACCGCCGTCTGGGCCGAAGTCGAAGAAGGTCACGGGCTCGGCGGTGCGGTAGCCCGTGCCGAAGCGCAGGTGCGCCGTGATGGGCGGCGTGTCCACGATGCGGCCCGGATTGAAGATCCCCTGCGGGTCGAACGTGCGCTTCACCTGGCGGAACGCCTGGTAGAGCGTCGACCCGAACATCTTCTCGTTGAAGGCGCCGCGCACCAGGCCGTCGCCGTGCTCACCCGAGAGCGCGCCGCCGAACTCGAGCACCAGGTCCGCCACGTCGTTGGCGATGGCTTCAAACTGCGCCAGGCCTTCGGCCGTCTTCAGATTGATGACGGGGCGCACGTGCAGGCAGCCGACCGAGGCGTGGGCGTAGACGCCGGCGTGGGTGCCGCGGCGCGCGACGATCTGGCGGAAGCGGTTGATGTAGTCGCGCAGTCGTTCGGGCGGCACGGCCGTGTCTTCCACGAACGAGATCGCCTTGCCGTCGCCTTTCATGCCCATCGACAGGCCGAGCGACGACTCGCGTACATGCCACACCCGTGCCTGCGCGGCGGCGTCGATGAGGTGCCGCACGGTGCAGCGCACCGCCGCCCGGGCGAGGTCGCGCTCGAGCGCCTGCATGCGCGGCCGGATGTCATCGACGTGATGGCCGTAGAACTCCACGCAGAGCAGCGTCGGCGTATTGCCGGAGACGATCTGGCGCAGCGCGGCGTCGAGCGACGGATGGCCCACGGCGTGACCGAGGATGAACGAGTCCATCACCTCGACCGCCGAGGGACCGTGGGTGAGCACCAGCGGCGTGGCGGCCAGCGCGTCGAGCAGGTCGTCGAACTCGAGCGTCACGAGCGCTTTGGCGGCCGGGAGCGGCACGAGGCCAAGCGTGGCCTCGGTCACGACGCCGAGCGTGCCTTCCGAGCCGATCATGATTCGGGTCAGGTCCACCGGCGCCGATTCGTCGACCAGCGCGTCCAGGGCGTAGCCGCCGACCCGGCGCATCACCTTGGGGAAGCGCGCATCGATCTCGGACGCATGTGAGAGCGCGAGGGCCGGGACGTCGCGGTAGGCCCGCGCCAGCAGGGAATCGCCCGTGCGTGCCCGGTCGAGGGCGGCCCCGCTCAGTGGTCCCAGCCGCGCGGTGTGGCCGTCGGCGAGCACGACTTGCTGTGTGCGCACGTGGTCGCCCGTCTTGCCGTAGACGACCGAGCGCGCGCCGCTGGAGTTGTTGGCCATCATGCCGCCGACCGTCGCCCGGCTCGACGACGACACATCGGGGGCAAAGCGCAGGCGGTGCGGCACGAGCGCGGCGTTGAGATCGTCGAGCACGACGCCAGGTTCCACCCGCGCCCAGTGCTCGTCGGGATGCACCTCGAGCACGCGGTTCAGATACTTCGACGTGTCGAGCACGAGACCTGCGCCGATTGACTGCCCGGCCTGGGACGTGCCGCCGCCGCGCGCCGTGATCGGCACGCCGTGGCGGCCGGCAATCGTGACCGCGGCCTCCACGTCATCGCGCGAACGGGGCAGCACCACGCCCAGGGGCTCGATCTGGTAGACGCTGGCGTCGGTGGCGTAGAGCGCGCGCGTCGCGCGGTCGAACCGCACCTCACCGGTCAGCGCCGCGCGGAGCTCGGCCTGCAGCGCGTCGGACCTGGCCGTGCCGCCGCTGGCCACTATTGGCTCTTGCCGCGCGCGGCGATGCGCCAGACGTCCTCGACGCGGTCGCCACGCAGCGCGTGGATCTCGTCGTAGAGGTTCACGGTTGGGTCGCAGTGGGGCGTGCGGAACGCGACCCGGTCGCCCACCCGGAGCCGGCGCGCCGCGTGCCGCAGGTCGAGGCGCCCATGTTCGTCGCCGGCCCAGGCGTAGGTCACGCCGGGCTCGTCGACCGGCTCCGGTGTGTGTGGCCGGTCGGTGGCGAAGGCTTTGTAGCCGCCGTCCACGATCGCCTCGTCGCCGTGCACGCTCACGACGGTCGTGAGCACCGTGAGCGCGGTGCGGAAATCGGTGTACGCCTCGGCCCCGCCGGCCCCGCCAATCTTGGCGTAGTCGGCGTCCATGAAGATGAAGCTGCCCGGCTGCAGTTCGGTCAGCCCGTCCATCTCGGCGTCGAAGCGGTAGCTGCCCGTCGAGCCTGCCGACACGATTGGGCAGGCGATGCCATCGGCCTCGATCAAGCGGCGCGTCTCCACGGCCTGGGCCATCGTGCCGGCGGTGCGCGCCCGCCGCGCGTCAAATCCCTGCGTGTGCGACGCGGCCGCGTCGTAGGCTTGCAGGCCGACGAACCGCAGATGCCGGCACGACGCGATCACGCGCGCCAGGTCGCGCGCGCCCTCACCCGGCAGCACCCCCGTACGTCCGAAGTAGAGATCCACGGCCATCTGCATCGGCACACCGCGGGCCGACGCCGCGGCGTCGAGCGCGTGCACGGCCGCCGCCTCATCGGCCACGAAGATCGTATCGGGCGCCTTGGCCGACAGCGCCGCCGCGCGCGCGGCTTTGCGCGGTCCGACGATTGCCGTGGTCACGAGCAGGCCCGGAATGCCGTGGTCCGCAAACACTTCCGCTTCACTGAGCCGCGCGGTGCACGAGCCGATCG
Source organism: Acidobacteriota bacterium (assembly GCA_031376505.1). Classification (GTDB taxonomy): domain Bacteria; phylum Acidobacteriota; class Vicinamibacteria; order Vicinamibacterales; family UBA2999; genus CADEFD01. The sequence continues at coordinate 1,230 of JANMDX010000428.1, read as the reverse complement.
CACCGGCCGCCACCAGCCGCCGCGCGATCTCAGGACACTTGTGAGTCTTGCCGTGCGGGCGGAAGCCCTTCCCCCGCGAGCGGACGAAGGTCGCCATGGTGGCGACGTTTGCTGCGAAGGCGTCGAGGTCGAGCAGCAGGGCCGGCGTGGGAATGTCGTCGCGTACCATCGTCGGCGCGATGCTAGCAGATGTGGCGCCGAATCCTGCGGTGGCACCACACGCTGCCGCGCGCCCTCAGGCCCACTTCGGATACCGTAGCTGCGCATGACCCTTGCCACGCGTGTGCTCCTTGGCCTGGTCGCCGGAACCTTGCTCGGCCTGACGGTGTCGGGCAACGACTCGGTGCTCGTCGCGTCAGTGCTGGCAGCGCTGGCGTCGGTGGGCGGGCTGTTCGTCGATCTGATTCGCATGACCGCGATGCCGCTCGTCGTGTCGCTGGTGATTGGCAGCATCGGTGCGACCACCACGGGTGGGCTTGGACGCACGGGGCTGCGCGCGACGGTCGTGGCCGTGGGGTTGCTTGTGGCCGCCTGTGCCCTCAGTATCGTCGTGGCGCAGCCGGTCCTTCGGTACATCGACGCCGACCCGGCGGCACTCGCAAAGACCGCCCCGGGCGCCCCGTCCGGCACGGCCCCGGCCGCTCCGCCCGGACTGGCGCAGTGGGTGCGGGATCTCGTGCCCCCGAACGTCGTGAAGGCGGCGGCCGACGGCGCGATGTTGCCGGTGATTGTCTTTGCCGTGCTCTTCGGACTGGCGGTCACGCGGGTCGCGGCGCCGCGGCGCGACGCGGTGCTGCGCGTCGTCGAGGGCGTGGCCGACGCGATGCAGCACCTGGTCGGATGGATTCTGCAACTCGCGCCCCTCGGCGTCTTCGCGCTGGCCGTGCCGCTCACGGCCCGCCTGGGTCTCGCGGCGGCCGGGGCGGTCGCGACGTACGTGGGGCTGGTCGTGGCCCTGACGATCGTGGCCATTGCGTGCCTGTATCCCCTGGGCATCGTGGCCGGGCGCATGCCGGCGCGGACGTTTGCTGCCTACTGCGCTCCGGCTCAGGCCCTGGCGATTGCGTCGCGCTCATCGCTGGCGACCTTGCCGGCAATGGTGCAGGCCGCCGAGCGCGCAGGCTTCGCGCCAGCCGCGTCGCGGGTCGTGCTGCCGCTGGCGGTCTCGGTGTTTCACTACGGCACGGCCGTGGCGCAGACCGTGGGCGTGCTGTTTCTGGCGCGGCTGGC
>JANMDX010000400.1:0-3776 GCA_031376505.1 Acidobacteriota bacterium | reverse complement strand
TGTCGACCGTCTTCCCGCGCGCCTGCTCCGGCGCCATGTAGGCCGCCGTCCCAAGAATCACGCCCACACCGGTCATCTGCGCGGGCGAGGTGATCGTCGGGGTGTTGTCCGCCGTCGCGCTCGCGGGACTCGGGTCCATCGCTTTGGCGAGACCGAAGTCCAGCACCTTCACCGTGCCATCCGCGCGCACTTTGATATTGGCGGGCTTCAGATCGCGGTGAATGATCCCCTGCTCGTGCGCGGCTTCGAGCGCCTCGGCGATCTGCTTGGCGATCGGCAGCGCCTCGTCGACCGGGATCGCGCCCTTGGCGATCCGCTGCGACAGGTCCTCGCCCTCGACGAGTTCCATCACGAGCGCGGTGAGGCCCGCCTGCCCTGAGCCGGTCGAAGGGCCGCTTTTCTCCAGCCCATAGATCGCCGCGATGTTCGGATGGTTGAGGGCCGCGAGCACTTCGGCTTCGCGCTGGAATCGCGCGAGGCGATCCGCATCGCCGGCCACCGAGGCGGGCAGCACCTTGATCGCCACCTGGCGCTTCAGGTTCGTGTCGGTCGCACGGTAGACCTGCCCCATCCCGCCCTCCCCGAGGAGTGCGGTCACCTCATAGGGGCCGAGGCGCGAGCCGCGTGTGAGGGACAACGTGCTGCAGTATAAGAGCTTCAGGGCTGTCCGGGCGCGAAAGTCATGTGTGACGGCGTCGTGACGACCGAGGCCACGCACGGTCCCCTCGCGCTGTACACCAGGAGCGGTCGGTCATACGCTTCCCGGCGACACGGCACCGTGGCCCCGCCGTCCCAACTCTGGGTTCTCGGCGAGACACTACCCGTATCGGGTATACTTAAGGAGTCGCCTGCGATGATCAGCGTATTGAAACGCAAGAACTTCGCCCGCTGGCAGACCGGAGAGAAGCTGCCAGATTCTGCCTTGTGCAAGGCGGTCACGGAGATGGCGAACGGCTTGGTTGATGTCGATCTGGGCGGCTTCCTCTACAAGAAGCGCGTGGCTCGTCCAGGCGGTGGCAAGAGCGGCGGATACCGGACCGTGCTGTCGGCCCAGATCGGTGATCGCTATGTGTTCCTGCATGGGTTCGCCAAGAAGGACAAGGCCAACATCACGCAGGACGAGAAGAAGGCGCTGCAGTTTGCCGGCAAGGTGTTCCTGGATCTCTCACCTGACGAGCTGACGAAAGCACTGCAAGTCGGCGTACTGGTGGAGGTGCACTGTGTCCAGCAAGCTCATTGAGTCTCTCCGCGGCGACCTCGCCGCGCTGGCGAAGGTCGGCGCTATCAGCAAGGTGACGATGCGACAGTTCGACGCGGTCTGCCCGCCGCCGGTGCGGAATTTCAGCGCGAAGGACATCAAGCGGCTGCGCGCGCGGCTGAAGTTCAGCACCCGTGTTCGCCCACCTACTGCACACGACGGCCTCGACCGTGCGCAAGTGGGAGCAGGGCGACACGCGGCCCGCCGGCCCTGCCCTGAAGCTGCTGAACGTGATCGCAGACAAGGGGCTGGAAGCTGTTCTGTAGTCCGAGACTTGATCGACCTACTGCTGATGGAGAACTTGGTCGCGACGGACCTTCGCGCAGTCCGGCAGGCCTTCGAGCTGGTGTTCTCCAACCGGCGCGCGCACGAGTGGCCTCCGAATCTGGATTTGGCCCCGGCGCATTAGGAAGAGCCGTTCGGCCGACTCGCCGACGAGGTCCAATGGGTAGACAGGGACGTCGTGCGCTCGTCAGGTTCCGCGCGCTCGTCGCACGCATCCTCGCGGGGTGATCCACGGCGGGCGCTTTCGTTCGCGATGGCCACAACGCAAAACGGCCGCCGGTTGCCCGGCGGCCGTTCGCTGAAAATTGGTTGCGGGGGCTCGCCGCACATTGTGCCGGCAGCTCTGTTGGACAGCAGCATGACTCCCCCATTTGCGGCTGTTTTCAGCGGAGATGCCCATGTCGCACGACCCTCGATGGAGTGACGACGCCCGCCATCATTCGGGCCATGGTCGCGACCTGAGCCGTTGCGGTCGCGGCGGGCCCGACGGCCGAAGCCGCGAGCGCGTGGACCCGCGCGACGTGTTCGTGGAGCACGTCGCCTTACCCCGCGGCCGGGAACGAGAGCACGTCGTCCACCGCGGCCGCGAGTACACGCTACGGGGCTCCGAAAGCCGCACCCTGAGCTCCGTGGGGGCGTTCCGAGTCGTCCCCGCCCACGAGCTACGCGACACCTTCGACCGCCCACTGGACCCGCGCCAGGGCGAACTGTGGCACCTTCGCGAGGCCGGCCTGGTTCGAACCGTGCGGGTCGACCGCGACACCGTCGTAGTTGCCCTGACCAAGGAGGGCCGGAGCCTGTTGGAGGCGCAGCGCCGGGACGCTGAGGCGTCACGTCGCGACCACCAGGCGTTCCACGACGACATCCAGCGACCGCGGGAGCTGAAGCACGACTCCGCGCTCTACCGCGCGTACCTTGACGAAGCAGAGCGCCTTCACGAGGCCGGCGCGGAGATTCGGCGCGTCGTGCTCGAGAACGACCTCAAGGCCGAGTATGAGGAGTTCCTGCAGCAAAGAAATCGCGGCCGGGGCGACTCGGACGGTAGACCGGACCGCGATGCTGACGAGATTCGACGGTGGGCAGACGAGCACCACCTCCCCTGCGATGAGCAAGGACACGTGATGTTCCCGGACGCGCGCATCGAGTACACCCTCGACGGACGCGAGCAAGCACTCGACGTGGAGGTCATGACGCCGCACTACCGGGGTGCGCACGCCGCGTCGAAAGCCAAGGCGGGGTTCTCGCTGTCGTGGTCGGGGCGAGCTGGGGGACGTGGAGGCAGCGCCAGAATTCGGCGCGGGCTGGCGGATGAGTTGGCGCGGTGATATAGCGGTCCCGACGGTCCGCTGCAGGGTGGTTCCTAAACACTTCGCGACCACTCAGGACCTATCCTGAACAGCGCCTCCTGGCGTTGGGTGAACGCGAGTCGGATTGGTGTTGAGTTCAGGGCTCGGCCGGCGGGGTGACGATGCGGCTTGCCCATGAGACAACAGCCGTAGCGACCGTAGCCGCCCTCTCGTAGTCTTCGACGAGGACGGGTTCGGACGGCCCCGGATAACGTGCGGCGACGGCGTAGTCAGCCAACGCTGTTGCCGCTCGCTGAGTTCTAACCAGGAAAGGCCGGTTCTACTCACGGAGCCGTGACCAAGCGCTCACGGCTGTCCTCCACCGGTTGTAGCCGTGCGCGCGCAGGCCCTGCGCGAGATGGCGCTGGCCAGCTCTCGGCGAGCACGGATGATCAGTTCTGAGTGAGCGCCGACCTCGTCATGACCCGCGCGGCGACGAACACGCCCTGCAGCGTGCGGTTCCGGTCGTAGAAGGTAGTCGCATTGCAGGACACCACCGTTGTCTTCCCGTCGCGGGCACGCACAGTCAGCTCGTAGTCGATGATCTTCCTCATACTCAGCGCGAGCTCGATTGCCGCTGCCGCCCGCGCGGGGTCGGTAAAGTAGTTCTTGAACTCCGCGCCGATCAACTCGTCGCGCGTACAGCCGGTGAGCGCCTCGATCTGCCTGTTGAGGTCGGTAATAATGCCCCGCGGATCGGTGGTTATGAGCGCGTCGACGCTCGATTCGATCAGCGAGCGCGTGTAGAACTGCTGGTCGCGGAGGCGCTGATCGAGCGTCTCCCGCTCGGCTTCGGCCTGTCTGCGCGCGGTGATGTCACGGGCAGCGGCGAACACGCCGAGCACGTTGCCCTGCACATCCTTGTAGACCGAGGCGTTGTAGAGAAC
>JANMDX010000322.1:0-15389 GCA_031376505.1 Acidobacteriota bacterium | reverse complement strand
CACCCGAACTCTTCTCCAAGGGGCCCGCCCAGCAGCAGGATCAGCGGCAGATTCGCGAGGGTCATCAGCAGGTGCCCGGATGCGGGCGACGTGGCGATGGCGCCACCCAGCGCGATGTGCAGGCCCACCGCGATGGACATCACGGCCAGCGGCAAGAGCAGGGCGAAGGCCCACCAAGCCCAACCGATGCGCCACCGCAGGCAGCGCGCCAACCAGGCGCGCAGGCCCACTCCCTTGCGGGTACTCGCCACCACCACCACCGCGGCAAGGCTGGGCCCGAAGCTGCCGGCAAACATCAGCAGCGTCGCCAGCCAGGGCAGCTGCGGCTTGACGGCCGGCGACAGCGCCCAGCAGGCCCATGACCAGGCAAAGGTCAGCGCAAAGTAGCCTGTCAGAGGTGCATGCCGGAACCCCTTGGCCAGCATCATGGCAAGAAGTCGTAATGCAGCTTCCGAACGTTTCCGACGAAATACGCCTTGCGGCCTTCAGGCCGCATCCAGGCGGCTTCACCGGCCATCGGAATCAGCATGCCGTCCTGCGGCCGGAAGTCGGAGAAGCCGCAGTCCCAGGGCAGCATGAGCATGGTCCCGTCCTTGCCCACGCCCGCACCCCGCGCCTCGGCGCGCACGGAGGCGATCAAGCCGGCGTCGTTGAAGCGAAACGGCAAGTTCAATGTGATCGGGCCATCGATGAGGGTGGCGTTGGCGGAAGCGTCATCCACTGCTTCCCACCGCACGCCCTGGCTGGGCAGCAACGAAGTGGGATACCACGGGCTTTCCGCAAAGTAACGCATGAACTCCCCGCGTGCGATCTCGCCGTCGCCGTGTGAGTCGGCCACCGTCAACAACCCGAACAGTTTCGCTTTGAGCCTGCCCTGGCCAGCGATGTAGCTGTCCTCCACATGGGCGGGCACGCCGGGAAACATGTCCACCTGGGCATCCCACAGGAAACCCGGCTTGCGGGTGACAACCCGCTGGCGCGATGTGAACGGCTTCCATTGCTCGGCGGTGGCCGACATGTTGATGGTGCCCGTCATCTCGATGGTGGCAGCAGCAATGACCGGCTGTCCGTCCGTCAGCACGGCGCGGAAGTAGCGCTGCACGGGCGCTGGAAGCCCTTCGAGTTCATGCGCGTCAAAGCGCGCGGGTGAGGGCAACCGGCCCTGCGCGCCAACGCTGCCCGATTCGAGCAGGCTGGTGTGCGTGCGAACCAGCTCCGCCCATCGGGAGGCGCCCACCACGCGCAACCCCATGGCCATGACGACCAGCACGCCAAGTGCGAACCCGATCCACAGCAGCACGGTCATTGCAGTTCCTTGGGCTCTCAACCTGCTGATCAAACCAGAACAGCCTCGACCGGACGCCGCAGCGAGCGCGGCAGCACCGGGCCGCGACCGAATCGCACGACGAGGTCCGGCCGCTGGCCCGTCAGGCCCAGTGCTGCAGCGAAGGGCGAGCGCAGTGCCACCACTTCGACCGGCTGGTTCAAGAAGGCATTGCGGATGCCCAGCGAAGTGGCCTGAAGCGCGAAGCGCTCGTAGCAGCGCCCCACCTCCACCCAATGCGCCTTGTCGGCGGCCTGACCGACAAACACCGCGATGCCGGCGGAACTGCGTACCTGCCTGGCGTATTTGTCGTTCTCACTCTCGGGGGTGAAGACCCAGCGAAACGCCAGGTCGCCAACCCATGTCGGGACATTCGAGTTGCCCGAGGCCGCGCTGTAGAGGCCGTCGCGTAAGCGAACCGCCTCGGCACCATTGAAGCGGATCCAGGTCTTCAACTCCTTGACGAAGGCGGCGTCGGCCATCTGTGCTGTGTTGCCTTGCATCACGTAGTCCAGCGTCTGCTCCATCGCCGGGCGCTCCGTGTGTAGCACCAGGCGCACGGTCTCCGAGCTGCCGGCGCGCTGCAGCAGTGCCAGGTCTTTGCCAGACAGCGGCTTGCCGTCGTAGTCGCCACGAGTGCACTGGCGAAGGGCGATGGCCGTGAACAGGGGCGTGGTCTGCGCCGTGGTGGGCGCCAGCGTCACGCGCACCACGTCACTGGCCGGGTCGAAGTGTGCTTCACCCGCGAGGCCGTACGCCAGCGCGGCCTGGACCAGGTTCTCGGTGGCGCAGCCGAGCGAGACAAAGACGTGATGATCGTCCGGGTCAACCGCGGGGCACCGGCGCGCAGGGTCGGGCATGATGGCGATCGACCGGGCATCACCATCGAGGGCAAACTTCCAGCACTGTGTGTTGTGGCTCGACGGCGCCAGCGTGGCATAGCGTACCAGCTCCCGACCAAGCGCATGTCCACCGAGACCCGTCAGGGCGCCCAACTGCCAGGTCCGTTCCGCGACCGCTTCGTAGCCGTCCGCTGCCGGCCGTTGTGAACAGCCGGACAGCACAAGTGGGGTCGCCACAAGCCACGGCGTCGCAGCCGCAAACTGCCTGCGTGTGATCATGAGGTCACTGCTCTATGCCGTAGACCAGCGATCGCCAGCGCCATGATGGGTGGCATGAATACATGCTGCCGGATCTACCGTGCGGCGCGCTGTGCCCGATTGCACATGCTGCTGAGCCGAGGATCTCGCGCCACTCCAGCGAGGCTTGCACCTACGCGCGTCGTCGAGTCTCGCGCACCCACGTCACTCCGACTGTCGTGAGGGCGACGCCGAGTGCGAGGTAGCAGGCCTGTAGTGGAGGGTGGTTGGAGTAGCCGATGATGGCGATTTGTACGGCAAGCCATACCAGGAGTGCGGCCCCCGTGACGCCCGCCAGTAGTGGCGCCAGCGGATGGCGACGCCAGGTGAGGACGGCGGCGCCCAGCGGGCCAATGCCGAGGATCGTGACGAGAATCGCGCCTGGCAGGAAGTAGTCGACAAACGGCGACCCGGCGAGCGCTGACACCGGAAGGGGAAGAACCTCGCCGTGGGGGCCCACCATGAGGGCTGTACCACCACCGAGCGCGCCGATACCGAGGAACAGTTCGAGCGCGATGGCCGTCACGGCCCATCGCCCAATCCCAGCTGCAGTGTCGAGCGTGCCTGCGCCTCGTGTGACGTGCTCGAGTGCACGGGTCCGCTGAGTATCCATAATCAAGCCCCCCTGGCGACTCTGCGGAAGAACGTGGCGATGAGGCACCCTGACACGGCCAGCGTCACCGACCATAGGGCCGCCCCGTAGATGAACGTCCGGCTGACGAAGTAGGTCAGGAACACCGGCAGCGCCATGGCGCCGTGCGCGACCAGCAGCCAGCGAATCCATCGTTCGAGACGGCTGCCGCCGAACGCGGGAGCAGTGAAGAGCGCGGCCAGGCTCATGAATAGGTATCCGAGCCCGTCAATGGCGTTGAACACCGAGTCGCCGCGGACGATGGTGAGCAGCGCCGTCTCTTCCATCGCCCCACGCAGGACCCGTGGCTCGACCACGAAGAGCTCCACCATGTAGGCGGCCGAGCAGAGCGGCACATACACGAGGGCGAATGCCACTCCGAGCTGGCTCCAGATCCGTCGGTCGCGCGGCATCACGGCATTGGTGCACACGAGCATCGCGAGAAAGCTGGGTGCGAGCAGCAGTGACGGAACCAGCGGCAACACGGCGTCCCACGGCGATGGCAACAGGCGCAATTCGGTCAAAATGGCAGCGGCCGTGAACGTCGTCGTGAACCCGGCGGTCAGGAGCGCCGACCACGCGCCGAGGCGAGTGACGGCACTCCAGGATGCGACGGCTGTCGTCATGATGCTGGCCCTGCTGGCGCTGACCTCGACCGCAGCCTCGTCGGCAGCAATGCCCGCAAGACGACGGCGTTCGCCAGTGTTGCGGTGCCGATCCCGATCGGGGCATACCAGACGAGGAGCCACACGCTGCCGGCGCCCAGGGCCGTCAGCCATGTGGACGCCGCGAGGGGCCGCCACAGGAGCGCCGCGATTGCAGCCAGCAAGGACACGAGCGTCCAGACGTAGACCGCGAACTCTGCGTTCTGCCTCGCGAAGGGCTCGACACGGCCCTCGACGCGGTTCTGGACCCCCTGCAGGATCTTGCGGACGGCGATGCCGTCCGTGAATTCCGTGAACGCGTCGAACGCGAAGGCAAGCGGCGGACGCCAGTGGTGACGCCACTGGATGCGGCTGACCAGGCGTGTGCGCCGGGCATCCAGTGGATACAGAGCCCAGGTGAATGCGCCTGGATACTCGCCGGAGGGGCCGGCCCACACCAGGTATTGGTCGGGGGCGACGGCGTGCACCACCAAGCCGCCCAAGGCGCTGAGGGGTAGCGGATCGCCGACCGCGAGGTGTTGGAGGTCCGAGACGACGCTGTCGGCGCTGCGGAGCCCGCGGGGACTACCGAGATTTTCGAGGATGTCGTAGCCGTAGAAGCCGGCGCGGCCGTAGCCCATCTGTACGAGCCATGGCCAGATCTCCTTGGGGGTGCCGTCTATAGTGATGGCCCGCGTCGCCATAAAAATGGGATTACGGCTGAGCGCATCCCCGGGCATGGGCCGGGCGACCTCGGCCGCCGTCGCGCCCCAGCGCATCTGATACGGACGCGCCACGAGCAGGTACCCAGCGGCAAGAAGGCCAGCGAGCGCGGCCGTCGCGGCCGCCTTCGCGAACGCAGTGCCAGTGCACGTCGTGTCACCCCGGCGACCTCGTTGTCGACAGCGTGGGCCAAGCGCAGTTCGACAGCTCAACGCGTGCGGCATCACGGTGCTGCCTCGCTCGACCTCAGCGTTCGCGCGGCGCGGCTCGTCTCGTTGGCGACCACGTCCCGCATCGTGAACTCCCCATAGACAAACTCCCCCTCGGGCAGCCGCCAGCGGGCTTCGCCGTACCCGGCGAGGAAGAGCGGGCCAAAGTCGCGGTAGTCGCGCAGGGGCGTCGAGAATCGCGCGTCTGCGAACCTGCCGTCGGGCACCGAACGTGCACGGTCGTCCGACTCGAAGTTCACCAGCCGGCCGTCGGCCGCGAAGAACAGCGTAGCCGTGATCGTGTGGCCGTGCTGCGTGAACCTGGCGCGCGCCGTGGACGCGTCCATCGGTTCCCAGCTGATACCAGGTCCCACGAGCGTGCCCGGCGCCAGGATGCACATGTCGTTGAAGAGCGTCACGGTCTCAGCGCGGTCCATTGCGTCGCCGCCGTCATCCACGATCGGCACGACCCCGGCCCCGGAGACTCGCATCGTCGCGTGCCCGTCTATCAAGCGGTGGAACGCCTGCACCGGCATGCCGAACATGCGCGCTCGCATGAGAAACAGGCGAGTGGGCTCATCGGCGAAGCTGTGTTGCTCCGCCTCGAACGGCATCCACGGGGCATCGGGAGCACTCCGGATGCGCCCGGTGAAGTGGATGCGGTAGTTGCGGACGCGCGGTTGTCCAACCGCGCGCGTGAGGCGCAGGTAGCGCCGCACGGGCCCGGGCAACGGGTCGAGATCCGCCCCGGTGATCACGCGCGTGTCGACTGGGCGCGACAGCCCTGCGTCGACGTCACGAAGGTACGCCGCATGAAAGCTCCATGGCCCCTCAGTCAAGAACCCGTACGCGACAACGACCAGGAGCACCGCATTGACGGCGCTCCCTGCCCAGGCGTCGCGCCACGCCGCTACGATGAGCAGCTGCGACACCGTCAGGGCTATTGCGCCCACGATCCAGTACGAGCGCGATCCGAGGGCAAGCATGACCGCCGTGGCGAGGACGAGGCCGCTTCCCAGGAGCCACAGCAGGCCCCATCCATGTGAAATTGGCTGCGTGAGTTGTGACAGCTCGGCATAGCCGAATCCCTTGGCAAACCCCATCAGGTGAATGAGGCCGTGCAGGGTGAGCAGACCCACGAGAGCTATGAACATGATGTCTCTGTAGTGCGCGCGAGCGTGGATGTCAGCATTGGGTGGAAATGTGGCCAGGAGCGACCCACTCAAACGCGGAGAAGTGTCCCGAACGGTCGCGTGTTCGCTGAGGCGAACGCTCGTACTGTAGCGACTGGACCAGCGGTGCGCTGTGCTCGATTGGACAGGGTCAACGCAAGCCTGTGTTCGACACGCTCGTCGTGCTGCTCAGCCAGCCTGGGCAGATCACCGTCCCAGCGCCGTGGCGGATTGCGCCGTCCAGGTGTGACGTCGGCGCGGGTGTTCCCTCAAGCCGTCACTCGACCATCGACGACTCGAATCGTCTTGGCGCAGCGCTCGGCGAGCATCATGGCGTGCCACAAGGGACATCCGCGTGGCCATCGCCGTCACATCGAGGCTGACTGGTCGCGTACCTGTCGAGGGGAGATGTATCAGGTGTGTGCCCGATGGAACAGCGACGGCGGCCCACCCTGCGGCAGGGTGTGAGCATGGAGCCCGTCATGAGCACACCCGAACAGATCCGCGACGCCGCGCCGGCTACGGCCACGCCCCACACCCGTCAGTACGCCCCTGAGATTCAAGCGTTCGGCCATCTGGTCAGTATGCCGATCGCGCTGTCCGCGACGACCCGGAAAGAGTCGGTCGCGAACCTCAATCAGCTGCTGGCCGATACCATCACGCTGCGCGACCTCTACAAGAAACATCACTGGCAGGTCGCGGGTCCGGCCTTCTACCAGCTGCACCTGCTGTTTGACAAGCACGCTGCCGAGCAGACCGTCCTCATCGACGCGATCGCCGAGCGCGTGCAGATGCTCGGCGGCGTCAGCGTGGCGATGGCCCATGACGTGGCCGAGACGTCGCTCATCCCACGTGCCCCGAAGGGTCGCGAGACACCGGCCGTGCAGGTGTCGCGCCTGCTGCACGCCCACGAAATCGTGCTCGAGGAATCGCGTGCAATGGCGCGACTGGCAACAGGGAGCGGCGACGACGGCACGAACGATCTGCTTGTGAGCGCCGTCATCCGGGTCAACGAGCAGCACGTGTGGTTCGTGGCCGAGCACGCCGTCGATGCGCCGCTGGTGCTGGCCTAGCCATGGGTCAGATGCGCGCCGCAATCGTCGAGGTGTTCGGGCAACCGCTGGCTTTGAGGGAAGTGCCCGTGCCCGCGCCGGCTGCTGGTCAGATCCTCGTCAAGACCGACGCCTGCGGCGTCTGCCACACCGACCTGCATGCGGCGCAGGGCGATTGGCCAACCCTGCCCCGTCTCCCGTTCATTCCCGGCCACGAGGGCATCGGCGTCGTTGCGGCCCTGGGTGCCGGCGTGACGTCGGTGAAGGAGGGGGATCGGGTGGGCGTGCCGTGGCTGTTCTCGGCCTGCGGTCACTGCGAGTACTGCCTGTCGGCCTGGGAGACCGTGTGTCCCGAGGCACAGTTTGGCGGCTACACGGCAAACGGCGGCTTCGCCGAGTACATGCTGGCCGATCCGCGATACGTGGCGCATATTCCGCAGGGGCTTACGGCCACGGCAGCCGCGCCGATCATCTGTGCCGGCGTTACCACCTACAAAGGCATCAAGGTGACCGAGGCTCGCCCGGGAGAATGGCTCGTCGTGTCGGGCGTGGGCGGCCTGGGCCACCTCGCGGTTCAGTACGCGACGGCGATGGGCCTGCGGGTGTGCGCCGTGGATGTGGACGACGCCAAGCTGGCGCATGCAACCCGTCTTGGCGCCGCCGCCGTGGTGAATGCGACGACGAGCGATGACCCGGTGGCCGCGGTGATCCGAGCCACCGAGGGCGGCGCCCACGGCGTGCTGATCACTGCGCCGTCGCTTGGAGCCTTCACGCAAGGCATCGGCATGACCCGCAGGCGCGGCACATGTGTGCTCGTAGGCCTGCCGCCAGGGGAGTTCCCAGTGCCGCTCTTCGACGTCGTGGCGCGGTGCGTCACCATCCGCGGCTCGTTTGTCGGCACGCGTCAAGACATGGCCGAAGCCCTGTGGTTTGCGGCTGCCGGCCTGGTCGCCGCCGACATCGAGCTGCAGCCACTGTCGGCGATCAACGAGGTGTTCGCCAGGCTGAAGCATGGCGACGTGCCGTCGCGCGTCGTGCTCGACGTGGCTGGCAACGGTGCGAGCCGGCCGGCCGGCGGAACGGAGACCCAGCGCCCAGCGTGAACACCTTCGACCCGCGCGCAAGCCCGCGCGTGGGGTCCTGCCCTACGTGAACGGTCAGTTGGCCCACACGATGGCGGCGTTCAACGCTGTGGCGTAGCTGACCCAGACGAGGTAGGGCAGCAGCAGCAGGCTCGCCGAGCGGCTGACGCCGTGGAAGGAGCGGATAGTGAGGGCCACGAGCAGCCACAGGACCACGATATCGACCAGGGCCAGGACCGGCCGTTGCGCGTTGAAGAAGACCGGCGACCAGGCGACGAGTTGCACGACGAAGAGGCCCAGCGCCGCTCGTTGTGCCGCCCATCCGCCACGCCGCCAGACCAGCCAGGCGGCAACGCCAATGAGCGCGTGGCGTTCATGCAAGTCTCCATGGCTTCGCGCGGCCCACGAGCGGCAACGTCGCGCTACCACCCAACGGCGATGGCTTGCGTGTCCCGGAGCGACGACCCCATCACCTCTTCGGCCTCACGCCGCATCTCGCACGACGTGCAGCGCACGGCAAAGGGGAGTGCCAGGAGCCGGCCGGGGGCAATGGGTCCATTGCACTCGTGGCAGTGACCATAGCTTCCGCCTTCGAGCCGCGAAAGCGCTTCAGTAACCTTGTTGAGCGTCTCGGCCTTCATCTGAATCAATGACAGCCGCAGCTCGTCTTGAAGATCGGCGTCCGCCATGTCTCCGGGATCTTGTGCGCCGGTGGTGCGCGCCGACGCCTCGGCCCGCACGTCACGCAGACGCCCATGCACTTCGTCCGACAATAGGCGTCGTCGCTCTTCGAGGCTCTGGCGCAACATCTCAGTTCGCTTGGTGTGGGTCATCGTCGCGCTTCGGTGTCGTGCCACCATGCGTGCCGTCATCATCGGCTGTCGTTGCCGGACCGGATAGTCCCAGTGTCGGCGCTACGACAAGCTAGCAAGGACCATTCCCCTTGATGTGGCGGCGATCTGACGTTGACGCCTGGCTGCGGCTGGCTCCCCTCTTTAGATGAACTCGGCGGTGGCACGCTTGGTGCTCTTGACACGGCCAGGGACCATCCAAATGAACCAGATGAGCACCGCGACCACCCACAAAGAGCACGCCCCGACCCACGCATGGCAGCCAGGCCCGCTCCGGCCCAGTGCCCCTCGGCAATGGCCGATCCGGCTGGCGCGGCCGGACGCCGCCCGGGCGGACCTGACGACCAGACGGGACACCGACGATGCGGCTGGCCCCGCGTTCGACGTGCCGGCCTATCTGGCCTCGGCGGGAACGTCGAAGACCATCACGCCCTATGCCCGCGGCGCCGCCATCTTCCGTCAGGGCGAGGCCGGGGCCGACGTGTTCTACATCCAGAGCGGCCTCGTCAAGCTCTCGGTCGTGTCGACCACCGGCCGCGACGCCGTGGTGGCGCTGCTTGGCCCCGGCGAGTTCTTCGGCGAGGGCTGTCTGGCGGGACAACGCGTGCGGATGGGCAGCGCCGAGGCGCTCGCCGCCACCGTGATCCTGGCGATCACCACCGCCTCGCTGCTGCCCCTGCTGCAGCGACAGCCCGCCCTGGCCGCTCGCTTCCTGTCGCACATGCTCGCGCGCCACATCCGGATGGAAGAGGACCTGCTCGATCAGCTCTTCCACACGAGCGAGCAGCGCCTGGCGCGCACGCTGCTGCTGCTGGCCCGCGGCGCCGGTCCCGACCACACGCCGCGGGTCGTGCCGAAGCTGTCCCAGGAGACGCTGGCCGACATGGTCGGCACCACCCGCTCCCGCGTGAACTTCTTCCTGAACAAGTTCAAGAAGCTCGGATTCATCGACTACCACGGCGACCGCCCCATGACCGTCCACCGCTCGCTGACCGCCGTGCTCCAGGACTGAGGTGGCTCCCACCTGAGCGGTCGTACTCTCGACGTGCGGGCGGTGGTGACGCAGGCGCTTGAGAGCGATGGGCGTCAAGCAGGAAGGCAGATTGCCCGCCGGAGTGAAGGGCGCGATTCCCGGCGTCCTCGTCGGCGGTGGTGACGTGCTCGTAGCCACGGGCAGGCACGGACCTGGGTCTCGAGCAGCCGGTGCTGTTCCCAAGCGACTTAGCGCGGCTCGTGCGACTCGTGCGCCTGCCGGGGATCCATGTCCGCGGGCGGCGCCTTCGGCGACCGGTAGTGGTAGAAGAAGCGCCGTCCGGTCACCCCGAAGAACACGCAGCCCAGGCCGACGGCGAGCGCCGCACCGGAGAACACGCGGATTGCCCCGTTGCCCTCGCCGGTGCCGAGCACCGACAGGAGCAGCCCGGCGACGGCAAACGAGGTCAGCACGGCTCCGGCGGCGAGCGTGGTGCTCATGCGTTCCCCTTCCGGAGCAGCAAGGCCACGCCCGCCACCAGGATGAGTCCTCCGGCGATCGGCGAGATCGGCAAGGACTCACGCTTGTCGTTCGTGATCTTGATTGGACCGGCGTCGACGATCGTGTCCTTGGTTGTCCACGAGAACCCGCCATAGAGCAGGCCGGCGAGCCCCAGAACCACGAGCAGCACAGCAAACGGCTTCATCATCAACTCTCCCTGACGCCCGCATCTTCCCTGTTCGTCGTGAGCAGGGGGCGACGGACTACCTGGCAGAGTGCAAGAGGGAGGCCAGACAAACGCGGTGTATGTGAGCACGTGGAGGCCTCAACCTGAGCAGCCCGCACCCGAGGAGTGGCAGTCGCGCCACCGGTCATGACCGCTCAGACGCGGTGATGCCGCACTCCTTGATTTTGTTGAGCAGCGTCTTGTAGCTCACGTTGAGATAGGCAGCGGCCTTGCGCCGGTTCCACCGAAAGCGAACGAGCGCCTGGTCGATGGCTTCCCGTTCGGCCTTGAGAGCGGCCGTTCGGGCGATCGCGTGCAGATCGACGCCGTCGGTCGGCTCGACGTTCGTGCCCGTTTCGCCAGGGTCCTGGTCCGCGCCGTCACTCTCGTCGGCGACGACAGCACGCGGCGGCGGGAGGGGCGCCGGTGCCGCTACCTGCGGCGGACTCCACTCAACAGGTGGCGCAACCCCGGTGTTCGGCACGGTCGACCCGCTGGCGGCGCGCGCGTGGCGAAGCCGCTGCAGTTCCACGAGAATCAACTGCTCGTCCTGCAGCACCACGAGCCGCTTGATCGTATTCTCGAGTTCCCGGATGTTGCCGGGCCACGGGTGCCCGGCAATCGCGGCGATGAGCGCGCGGCTTGGACGAACCGCCGGGCGCCGGTAGACTTTGGCGTACTTCGCGAGAAAGAACTCGACAAGCGCGGGGATCTCGTCGCGACGTTCACGCAGCGGCGGCACGTGAAGTTCGATCACCTGCAAGCGATAGTAGAGATCCTCGCGAAACGACCGGGCGTGCATCATCGCCTCGAGATCGCGATTGGTCGCGGCCAGCACTCGCACATCGACCTCGATGGGCCGGTTGCTGCCCAGCCGCGTGAAGGCGCTGTCCTGCAGCACATGCAGAATCTTGGCCTGCAGCTCCGGCGGCATTTCGCCGATCTCGTCGAGCATGATCGTGCCATGCTGCGCGAACTCGAACTTGCCGATGCGCGTGCTGCCGGCGCCCGTGAACGCTCCGCGCTCATGCCCGAACAGCTCGCTTTCGAGCAACTCGGCCGGCAGTGCCGCGCAGTTGACCTTCACGAAGGGCTTCGTGCGCCGGCCCGACCGGCGGTGCAGCTCGCGCGCGATGACCTCTTTGCCAACGCCACTCTCGCCGCGTAGCAGCACCCCGACGTCGCTATCCGCCACGCGGTCGACCACCGACATGACCGCCTGCATCGCCGAGCCCGCACTCCAGCAGGGCTGGGCACCTTCGGGATCCTCCGCCATCTGCGCGCCGAGACGGGCGACTTCGGCACTCAGAGACTCGCGTTCGATGGCATTGCGGATGGCCGCTTCGAGCGCCAGTTCTCCCACCCCTTCGGCATCGCCAGGCTTGAGCACGTAGTCGGCCGCTCCAAGACGCACGGCCTCGATGATGGTGGCCGGGGTCTGCCGGGCCGACAGCATGATGACTTGCGCGGTCGGGTGCGCCTGGCGAATGGCCCGAAGCGTTTCGAGACCGTCGAGGTCAGGCATCAGGACGTCGAGCAGAATGACCTGCGGCGCGCAGCCGTCGCGCAGGCTCTCGAGCAGGGCCGTGCCCGTGTGGAACACATCGACGGCGTAGCCGTGCGTGCGCAGCAACGTCTGCAGATATTCGGTAAACGCAAGGTCGTCGTCGACCAGGGCCAGACGTGCGGTCATAGGACAGAGATCTCCAAGGGAAGCGAGACGGCGCGCGCGCCGAGGGCGCCGCTGGTCGTGTAAACGCGACCGCCAACGCGCGCAATGGCCTGGCACGCGGCCGCAACCTCAAGTCCGTGCCCGAGCCACGGATCAAACGGGGTCGGCACTCCGCCGACGAGCGCCGGCAGCTGATGCACAAGGGCAGAGAGAAAGTGAAGTTCGCCGGGCCGGGTCTCGACCTGAATCGTCTCGACGCCAAACCGGGCCTTGGTGGGCGCCCCGCACAGCACGAGGCCAATCGCCGTGGCGAGCGCCTCCGCGGAGGTGCCCACGGCCACCCGAACCGCGCGGTCGGGCGCGGTCCACGACAACGCCACTCCCCGCACGCGCACGGCTGCCGTGACTCGCTCGACCAGCTCGGCCGTCGAGACCAGCGTTGTGATGCTCGCACGGGCGCCCGGCAAGAACGACTCGGCGCTCAGGCACAGGTCTGCGATGCCGCCAAGCGCCTGCATCGTCCGCGCGAAGGCGCGGTCGCGCTCCTCCAGGCCGCCGAGCTGACCGGCGCGCAAGAGCCGCAGGTAGCCGAGCGCGACGCCTAGCGGCGTCCGGATATCGTGTGTCAGCAGGCTCAAAGCCCGATCGACGTCGGTCATCGAGTGAGGATCGGTCATGCGATGCCCCAGACCATATCAGCGACGCCCCGTCTCGTGTTCCACAATTCTGGCGCCCCTGCCAGGGGACGACGGCCGTCTGCCGCAGTGCCGCGAGTCGGCACCGTCTTTCCACTAGCTGGTAACCCCTTGCCACGCGGATGCCTGTTCCGGGCCGTTGCAGCGGGCACGCGCTTTGCTTTGCTGCCAGTGACGCCATGATGCAAGCCGACCCCACGACCCACACCGCCCTCATCGTCATTGCCGCGGCACTTGCGTTCCAGACCGTCCTGCTCACTGGCGCCTTGGTCGCCGCCTGGCTGGGCTGGCGGCAGCTGCAGGTGGGGCTCGACACCCGCTGGCGAGCCCTCGAGGCGCGCGTCGACGACGCCGCTAGCCATGCGCGTCAGGCGGCAGATTCGGTCAGCCGCTTGTCCGACAGAACGTCCGCCGTCATGAGCGATGCCAGCGACGTCGTCCGCTCAGTGGCGTCCGTCGTGGCCGCTCCAAAAACCCTGCTCGTGGCCGGGGCTGCGGCCGCGGCCCGCGGGCTCGTGAGCCGCTGGCGGCGCCGACGCGCCGCCTCGGCATTCTAGCCATCGGTTCATTCGCAACAGTCTTCAAGTCGCCTCACATCACAAGGACACCACCATGCATCAGAAAGACACGTCAGCCAATCTCGCGATCGGCATCGTCGCCGGCCTGGCCCTAGGCGCCGGTGTGGCGCTGCTCTTCGCCCCCAAGACCGGCGCCAGCATGCGCGAGGACATCGGCGAATCCGTCGGCACGCTGCGCGCTGCGGTGGGGCGTCGCCTTCGTGACCTGGCCGACCGTGCCGGCGTCGAGGTCGCCGACATCGGCATCAGCGTCGACCGCGCAACCGAGGCCGTGGAATCGACCGCTCGCGAGATGGTGAAGGTCGCTGCTCAGGGAATCCGGTCCGCGACCACCTGATCACGATTCGAGGACCACATGAGTCAGGCCGCGGGGACGGGGCACATGGCAGACACGGCGGCGGTGACCCGCCAGCGTCCGCGCGGGCGTGGCGTCGCTGACGGGTTGCAGCGCGTCGCGACGGCCTTGTGCCTGATTGCGGCATGCGCGACGACGGCGCTGCTGTACTTCGCGGCGCCGGTGCTGTTGCCATTGGTGCTCGCCGTGTTCCTGTTCTATGCCCTCGACCCGGTCGTCACCGGCCTCGAGCGAGCGGGCGTTGCCCGCGGAATCGGGGCCACCATTGCGGTGCTGACCGTGATCGCGGTCGGCGGCGCCGGGGGTGTGGCGCTCTGGCCGCAGGCCGACGCGGTGATCGCCAAGGTGCCGCTCGGTGCCCAGCGTCTGCGATCGGTACTGCGCGAGGCGCAAACGCGAGGCACGGGTCCGTCGGCGCTCACCAAGGTGCAGGACGCCGCTCGAGCCATCGATCGTGCGGCCGCCGAGACCACCGCCCGTCCGGCACCCTCCGGTGGGGCGCTTCGGGTCGAGATCTCAGAGCCGTTGCGCACGTCGGAGTGGCTCTGGGCCGGCGGGATCGGAGCGGTGCAACTGTCAGCGCAAGCGCTCATGGTGCTGTTCCTGACCGTGTTCCTGCTCAGCGACGGCGACGCCTTCAAGCGCAAGCTCGTGAGCCGGATGGAGACACTCGGCAGCAAACGGATTACGGTGCAGATCCTGCACGACATCTCACACCGCATCTCCCAATTCATCTGGGTCCAGGTCATCACCTCGGCCGGCGTGGCGGCAGTGACGGGTGTGGTGCTCTGGTGGCTGGCGGTGGAACAGCCGGCAGTGTGGGGCGTGTTTGCAGGCGTGCTGAACATCGTGCCCTACTTTGGTCCGCTGATCGTCACCGTGGTGCTGGCGGCCGTGGGCTTCCTGCAATTCGGCACACTGGCTGCCGCCGGCACGGTGGCCGGCGCCGCCCTCGTCATCACGACCGTCGAGGGCCTGATCGTCACACCACACCTCTTGAGTCGGGCGGGCTCACTCAATCACGTGGCGATCTTTGTCGCCATCGCCTTCTGGAGCTGGCTCTGGGGCGCAGCGGGCATGCTGCTCGCCGTGCCGCTGCTGATGGCGGCCAAGGCCGTGTGTGACCACGTGGACGGCCTGCAGGATGTCGGGGTGTTCCTTGGCGAATAACCCAACGCCGCGGGTAGACGCGGAGTTCACGGAGGGTGCCTCGGCGCGTCCGGTGGCGCTCGGTCAAGCGCAGGTAATGTTTGCGAGCTCCGTTGATCCGGGTCTTGGAGCCGCCCTGATGCTGGTGGTATTGGCAACCGCGGCTGCGGCCCTGCTCTGGCACCGTCTGGCCGTCGCACGACGGCTCTTCGCGGAGCAGCAGTTGATGCTCATCGTCTGTGAGCGAGCGATAGCCGACCGCGCGAGCGCGCTCGAGGCGGCACAGGCCAGACTCCGGGCAGCCGACGACGAGCTGCGTGATGCCGACTGGCGCAAGGAGCAGAATCTCTCCGTGGTCGCGCACGAGCTTCGCGCCCCGCTCGCGCCCATCTGCATCGCCGTGGCGCTGCTCA
>JANMDX010000184.1:0-29632 GCA_031376505.1 Acidobacteriota bacterium | reverse complement strand
GCGGTCCTCGAGCCCTCGGGCTCGCAGCGGGTGGACTTTGCCCACGCGCCGCTGGCCGATCCTGCGCAGGCCCAGTTGGCCCGCCAGCTCGTGTCGTACGCGGTCGCGTTCGACAAGGCGCCGGGGACGGTGCGGGTGTTCGTGGGACCGAAGCAGTTCGAGGCGTTGAAGGCCATCAACCCCGAGTTCACCAAGGTCATCGACTTCGGCATGTTCGCCGTGCTGGCTGTGCCGCTGCTCGGTGCGCTCCAGTGGGTGCACGGATTTGTCGGCAACTACGGCTTCTCCATCATCATCCTCACCATTCTCATCAACCTCGTGATGTGGCCGCTGCGCCACAAGAGCGTGGTGTCGATGCGGAAGATGCAGGAGCTGCAGCCTCAACTGAAGACCATCCAGGATCGCTACTCGCACTTGAAGATGACGGACCCGGCCCGCGCCAAGATGAATGAAGAAGTCATGGCGCTCTACAAGAGCAAGGGCGCCAACCCGGCCAGCGGCTGCGTGCCCATGCTCTTGACGATGCCGGTGCTCTTCGCGTTCTATTCGTTGCTGTCGCAGGCGATCGAGATCCGGGGCGCACCGTTTGCGTTGTGGATCACCGACCTCTCGCTGCGCGATCCGTGGTACATCACACCACTGCTGATGGGCGGCACGATGTTCTGGCAGCAGCGGTTGCAGCCGGGCACCGGTGATCCCGTGCAGCAGAAGGTGCTCATGTTCATGCCGGTGATGTTCACCGCGATGTTCATGACGGCCCCGAGCGGCTTGGTGATTTACTGGTTTGTGAGCAACTTGTGGGCGATCGGCCAACAGTACTTCACGAACTGGCTGATTGGTCCCGCACAGCTGGCAGGAGTCAAGCGATGAGCACGACCGCCCCGATCGTCGATTTCGTTCAGCAGGTCGTCGACGCGATGGGATTGCATCTGACGGCGTCGGTCGAAGAAGAAACCGACGGCATCCGCATCAACCTGAGCGGGGACGACGGCACCGTGCTGACCCGCCGCCAGGGCGAGGCGCTGCAGGCGCTGCAGCAGATTGTCGGGTCGGCGTTCCGTCCCGAGCGCACCGACGAGCGTCGGCTCGTGGTGGACTGCAACGGCTACCGCCGTGACAAGGACACCGAGCTTTTGCAGATGGCGATCTTTCTCGCCGGTAAGGCGAAGGATACCGGCCTGGCGCAGGAGATGGGCCCGCTGAACCCCTATGAGCGCCGCATCGTGCATATGGCGGTCGAGGGCGTTCCGTCGGTGTCGACCGAGAGCATCGGCGACACCTTCGAGAAGATCGTCATCATTTCGGCCGCCAAGTAGACCCGCGGAACGCGACGTTCCGCAGAAGCGTCGAGGCGCGCGGTGTATCCCACCGACGACACGATCGTGGCCGTCGCCACGCCGGTTGGACATGGTGGCGTGGGTGTGGTCAGGCTGAGCGGGCCTGGCGCCGGCGCCATCGGCCTTGCCATGGCCCGCCGCCCGCGGCCCTGGTCGCCCCGCCTCGTCACTCGCGCACGCCTCGACGGCGAAGGCCTTACGGCCGACGCGCTCGTCACATTCTTTCCTGCGCCCAAGTCGTACACCGGTCAGGACGTCGTTGAGATCTCAGCCCACGGCAGTCCCGTGGTGCTCGCGGCGCTCGTGCGACGAGCGGTCGTGCTCGGTGCCAGACTGGCTCGTGCGGGCGAGTTCACTCTACGTGCGTTCATGAACGGCAAACTCGATCTTGTGCAGGCGGAGGCCGCCCGTGACCTGGTGGAAGCCGTGTCTCCCGCCCAGGCCCGAGCGGCGTTCGGTCAGCTCGACGGAACGCTGTCGGCAGCCCTTCACGCGGTCGCGGCGGACCTGCGCGAGTTGCAGTTGCACCTCGAGGCGTCGATGGACTTTCCCGACGAGGGCTATCACTTCGTTGAGCCCGACGAGGTCGGCCGCGTGCTCGAGACGGTGCGGTCGCGCCTCGCACGTCTAGTGGATGGTGGCGCGCGCGGGCAGATCGTGCGCGACGGCGCGCGGGTCGTGATCGCCGGCACACCGAACGCGGGGAAGTCGAGCTTGTTCAACGCGCTGGCCGGCGCTGACCGCGCCATCGTGTCTTCCACGCCGGGGACGACGCGTGACCTGGTCACGGCGCGGGTGGTGCTTGGCGACTTCGTGATAGATCTCGTCGACACCGCCGGCCTGCGCGAGAGTCTCGATCTGGTGGAGCAAGAAGGGGTGCGCCGCGCGGGCGAGGCGGTGGGGCATGCCGACGTCGTGATCGTAGCGGTCGATGGCTCCCGGCCGTTGTCGGCCGACGATCACGCCCTGGTCGTCCGCGTCGAGGCCTCGGCGCGGGTGCTGGTGGCGACGAAGTCGGACCTGCCGGCGGCCTGGGCGCCCGAGCAGTTGGGGTCGGAGGTCACCGCGGTGTCGTCGCGCACGGGAGCGGGACTTGCGGAGGTCTCGCGGCGCGTGGCGTTACGGGTTGGTGGCGAGAGTCGCCCGAGCGACCACGTCCTCATCACCAACGAGCGCCACCGCGTGCTGCTGAGCGCGTCGTTGTCGCACATCGCCCATGCATGCGACGAGTTCTCGGCGAGCGGCGGCGCGTTGCCGGAGGAGTTCGTGGCTGCGGACCTGCAACTGGCGCTCGATTCGCTTGACGAAGTCACTGGACAGCGAACGCCGGACGAGCTGTTACACGAAATTTTTGCGCGCTTCTGTATCGGGAAGTGAATAATGATTATATTAGATATAATTAATGAATAAAACAGATGTAATAGTGATTGGTGGCGGCCATGCCGGCTGCGAAGCGGCGTGGGCTGCGGCGAAGCAGGGGTGCGCCGTGACATTGTGCACACTCTCGGCCGAGACCATCGCGACCATGCCGTGCAATCCTGCTGTGGGAGGCACAGCGAAAGGTCAACTTGTCCGGGAGATCGATGCGCTGGGCGGCTTGATGGGCGAGGCGATCGATGCCACAGGGATTCAGTTCAAAGTACTGAACAAGAGCCGGGGCCCGGCGGTGTGGGCGCCAAGAGCCCAGGCAGACAAGAAGAAGTACGCCGCGTGGGTGCGGGCGCGGCTCGAGGCCACTGCTGGAATCACGGTTCGAGAAGGGCATGTTTGCCGTCTGATCGTGGCGGCCGGTCGGGTGATTGGCGTGGATTTTTCAGACGGCGACAAGCTGCATGGTGCGGCGGTCGTGGTCACGACGGGGACGTTCCTGAACGGGATTGTGCACGTGGGCGACGTGGCCAGGGCAGCGGGTCGTGTCGGAGAACCTCCGTCGGTTCAGCTTGGAGAGCAACTGCGGGAACTTGGCTTCCGCGTCGGACGCCTGAAGACCGGTACGCCGCCGCGGTTGTCCAAGGCGTCCATCGACTTCGAGGAGGGTGTCTCGGCCGGCATGTTCCACGTGGAACATGGCGATGATCGTCCTACTCCGCTGTCTTTCATGACGAGTCGGGTGTCAAACTCGATGCCGTGCTGGTTGCTCCATTCGACCGAGCGCGCGCACGCCGCCGTGAGAGATAACGTCGCGCGCTCCCCGCTCTACAACGGCACGATTCGCGGTATCGGACCAAGATATTGCCCCTCGTTTGAGGACAAGGTCATGCGCTTCCCTGACCGGGAGCGGCATCTACTACATCTCGAGCCCGAAGGGCTCGACGTCGACGAGGTCTATGTCAACGGTCTATCGATGAGCTTGCCGGCCGAAGTTCAAGCCGAGATCGTGGCGAATCTGCCGGGACTAGCCTCTGCGACCATGCTGCGTCCCGGCTATGCCGTGGAGTACGATTTCGTCCAACCCACGGAACTTCGCTCGACGCTTGAAACCCGTCGGTTCGCAGGACTTTTCCTGGCAGGCCAGATTAACGGGACGTCTGGTTATGAAGAGGCTGCGGGTCAGGGATTGATTGCGGGCCTTAATGCTGGCCGCCTCGCCACGGGTCGTGGGTCTGTCGCTATCGCGCGCGAACAGGCCTATCTCGGGGTGATGGTGGACGACCTCGTCACGCAGGGGTGTCTTGAACCGTACCGGCTCTTCACGTCGCGGGCAGAATTCCGCCTGCTGCTCAGGGCCGACAATGCGGATCTTCGTCTGACAGAACTTGGACGTTCAATGGGCTTGATCGACGACGAACGCTGGGACGCCTTCAAGGCGAGGAGTGAGAGGCTCGCTGAGAACACTCGCCGCCTGCAATCCAGCACGTTCGTGATGCCCTCCCGAAGCCGCATATCGTCGATCGACGCACTGAAATCTCAGTTCGTCACGCTTGAGTCACTGCGGGAAGCGGGCATCGCGTTAGCCGATGCCGGACGGCCTGACGTGGACTTCACGACGCTTGAAACCGAGGTGAAGTACGCCGGCTATCTGCGCCGTCAGGACGCGGCCGTTCGACGGCTTGCCGGCGCTGAGAATCAAAAAATCCCTGATAAGTTCTGCTATCGAGGGCTCCCAGGGTTCTCCACAGAGGTGGTCGAGCGGCTCGAGGAGGTACGCCCTTCTACGCTGGGGCAGGTTCGGCGGATTCCTGGTCTGACTCCCGCCGCGGTCATGCTGCTGAGCGCGCATCTTTCGCACGGGGCCGGCGCGAAGGCCGGTTAGGATTCGACTTGTGAGCGGCAGACGAGTGCGCGATCGCATCGTTCGGCGGGCGAAAGTGGTTGGCTTAGAGCTACCAGATTCCGTCATCGACGGCTTCGAGGCGTACTTCGCGGAATTGGCGCGCTGGAACCGGAAGATCAACCTCACCGCGTTGTCACTCGACGGCGATGGTTCGGACGAGGCTGTCGACCGGTTGCTGATTGAGCCAGCCGTGGCCTCGCGATACATTCCGGCGCCGGCTTTGTCGCTCTTGGACATCGGATCAGGTGGCGGATCGCCTGCCATCCCGATCAAGCTGTGCCGTCCAGATCTCTCCCTCACCATGGTAGAGGTGAAGGTTCGAAAGTCTGTGTTCCTGCGCCAGGTCTCGCGATCCCTGGGCCTTGAACGCACCCAGGTCGAGACGTCGAGGTTCGAGGAGCTGCTGGCTCGTCCTGATCTTCATGAGTCTCAGGATGTTGTCACTGTCCGGGCGGTGAGAATCGAACAGACGACATTGCTGGGCATTCAGGCGTTCTTGCGGCCGTCCGGCCTCGTGTTGAACTTCACTTCTGGCGAGGACGCAGTGCCAAGTCCACCGCCTCCGCTGAAGCCACAAGGCGCCCATATCTTGGTCCAAGAGAATCAGAGCAGGCTGGTTATTTTCCAGAAACAGCGGATAGGTACACGTTCCACGTGAAACGGTCCGGCAGCCGATGCTTCTCCTTGACGTCACGGCACGCCTCCCGCTACGCTTGCTCTCCAAAGGTTGTTTATATTTTGGTCATATGACAAATTATTCGCGGGTTATCGCGGTTACCAACCAAAAAGGCGGCGTCGGCAAGACCACGACGGCCATCAATCTGGCCGCGGGGTTGGCACTTGCCGGACACGCAACCCTGCTCATCGACATCGACCCTCAAGGCAACGCGACGAGCGGACTCGGAATGAAGCAACACGCCGCTGGCGGCGTCAACGTGTATCACGCCCTCACCGACGACCCTCAGGGCAACGCCGCGGGGTACGTCATGGCGTCGAACGTCGACAAACTCTCGCTCATTCCCGCGACGCGCGATCTCACCGGCGCCGAGATCGAACTGATTTCGCTCCCCGATCGTGAGCGCCGACTGAAGCACATCGTCGACGCTCTTCGCGATCGTTACACGTACGTCGTCCTCGACTGCCCGCCCTCGCTCGGACTGCTCACGTTGAATGGCCTCGTCGCCGCCGACACCGTGCTCATCCCGCTGCACTGCGAGTTTTTCGCACTCGAAGGCCTGGCCGACCTGGTGGGCACGATGCGACGCGTACGTGCCGCCTACAATCCGACCCTCGACATCGAGGGCGTGCTGCTGACGATGTACGACGAACGCACCAATCTGGGGCAGCAGGTCGCGCGCGACGTGCGCGACTTCTTCAAAGAGAAGGTGTTCACCACCGTCATCCCCCGCAACGTGCGCCTCGGCGAAGCCCCGAGCCACGGCCTGCCCGGCGTGGTGTACGACGCGAAGTCGCGCGGCGCAGAAGCGTATCTGGCCCTGGTGCGCGAAGTCATCGATCGCAACGCGCCGCCGCCGGCCGCCTGAATCGCGCATTCTGGAGCCCCATATGGACAAACGACCTGCTCTCGGCAAAGGCCTCAGCGCGCTCATTCCCGACGTGCCCGCCTCGGCCACCAACCGCTCGCCCGTGGAGCTCGACGTCGACCTACTCGAGCCGAGCGAGTTCCAGCCGCGCCTGCACATGGATGAGGCGGGGCTGGAGGAGCTCGCCCGCTCGATTCGAACCAGCGGAGTGATCCAGCCAATTGTCGTGCGTCGCGTGGCGCCTGACCGCTACCAGATCATCGCCGGCGAGCGGCGCTGGCGCGCCTCTCAGCGCGCTGGTCTCGCCGTGGTGCCCGTCGTCGTGAAGGACACGTCAACCACCAGCCGGGCGCAGTTGCTCGAGTGGGCGCTCGTCGAGAACCTGCAGCGCGAAGATCTGAACCCCATCGAAGAAGCCTCTGCGTATCAGCGACTGGTGCAAGAGTTCAACCTGACCCACGAGGAGATAGCGGCGCGCATCGGCAAAGACCGATCGAGCGTGGCCAATACCATCCGCCTGCTCAAACTCTCGGTGGAAGTTCGCGCCGACGTGTCGAGCAAGGCGCTGTCAATGGGGCATGCGCGCGCGCTCGTCGCGCTGGCGTCCGAAGCGGACCAGCGACGCATCTCGCGCGAGGTGATCGCCCGCGGGCTGTCGGTCCGCGAAACCGAAGCGCTCGTGAAGAAGGCAATCGCTGGCGGCCACGCGACGCCCGCGGCGGAACCCAAGAAGAAGGACGCCGACACCCGGGCCGCTGAACAGGCGCTGCACACCGCCGTCGGCGCACCGGTCGAGATCGTGCGACGCGGCACAGGGGGCAGCGTCGTCATCACGTTCTCTTCCGAAACCGAGCTGCAACGCATCTTCGACTACCTGACCGACGAGCGCCGCTAGGCGCTCCGCTGCGAGGGATTCAGCGTGTTCTTTCAATCCACCCGCCGCACGCAGCGCACGCTGCCGTGGCTGGTGCTACTCGGTGCCTCCGCACTACTGGCCGCTGCCCAAGACCGGCCTGCCGGTACCGCCGCAGGAGAGTGGCCAACGTACGGCGGCGACTTGGCCAGCACGAAGTACTCGCCGCTCTCCGAGATCACTGCCGACAACATCTCTCGCCTGCGCGTGGCGTGGAACACGCCCTCGCCCGATGCGCACCTGAGCGTCACGACGGCTGGCGGCGGTGAATGGACCGGGCAGCCCGCGGATGTCTTCGCTGAGCTGACGCGCCTCGACCCACAACGCTGGCGCGACAGCGACCCGCCCATCCTGGGCAACTTCAAAGCCACCCCGCTCATGGTCGGAGGCGTGCTGTATCTCAACACGCCCACCTCGGTGGGTGCGGCCTTTGACGCCGCAACCGGGCGCGAGCGCTGGCTGTTCAACCCCAAGAGTTACGAGGCCGGCACGACGACGATGAGCCTGCGCTGGAACCAGCGTGGCGTGGCCTACTGGCGCGACGGCAACGACGCGCGCATCTACTGGGGCACGGGCGACGGTTATCTCGTAGCCGTTGATGCCGTGACCGGCCGTCCCGCGGCCGACTTCGGCGTCAATGGTCGCGTCGACCTGATGGCCGGCCTTCCGCGTGCGGCTCGCGGCTCGCGCGACTACCTGAACGCGCTGACCTATTCGGTGCAATCGCCGCCCATCGTGGTTGGCAACGTCGTCATCACGCCGGCGTCGATCTCGTCGCTGGTCGTCGCCAAGGAACAGATTCCCGGTTGGGTGCGCGGTCACGACGCGCGCACCGGGCGGCTCTTGTGGACGTTCCACACCGTGCCGCAGCCGGGCGAATCTGGCCACGACTCGTGGGTCGGCGACTCATGGCGCGACGCCGGCAAGGTCACGGTCTGGACCGCGATGAGCGCCGACCCGGACCTGGGCTACGTCTACCTGCCAACGAACACGACCGCACCCGATTTCTACGGGGGTCATCGGCCGGGCGACAACAAGCACGCTGAAAGCCTGCTGTGTCTAGAAGCCAAAACGGGTCGGCTCGTGTGGAGCTTTCAGACGGTGCACCATGGCCTCTGGGACTACGACAACCCGGCGGCGCCGAATCTGATCGATCTGACAATCAACGGCGCCTCTGTGAAGGCCGTGGCGCAGATCACGAAGCAGGGATTCATCTACACTTTCAACCGCGTCACCGGCGCGCCGATCTGGCCCATCGAGGAACGTACGGTCCCTGCCTCTGACGTGCCGGGCGAGCGTGCCTCGTCGACGCAACCCGTGCCGAGCAAGCCGGCGCCGTTTGAGTATCAGGGCGTGTCCATCGAAGACCTGGCAGACTTCACGCCCGAGATCCGCGCGCAGGCGGTCGCTGCGATCAAGGGTTTCCGCCATGGCCCCCTCTTCACCCCGCCTTCGTTGCAAGGTACCATCAACCGACCTGGATCGGTGGGCGGCGCCAATTGGAGTGGGGCGGCCTTCGACCCCGAGACCGGCATGCTGTACGTGCCGTCGCGCAACGCCTTCAGCGTGACGACTCTGGCGGCTCCCGACGCGGCACTCAAGAGCAATCTGCAATTCATGCAGGTGAACGGCCGTAGTCCCAGAATGCCGGACGGCGTGCCGCTCTTCAAACCGCCGTACTCGCGCATCACCGCGATCGACATGCACCGCGGCGAACAGCGATGGATGGTGCCGGCAGGGGCGGGTGACCGCATCCGCACGCTGCCCGCCCTGCGCGGCCTTGACCTGCCCGCGCTCGGCGGCGACACCACGCTGAGCGGCCCGCTGCTGACCAGGACGCTGTTGCTCTACGCCCTTACCACCGGCGGTACCGACGGCGGGCCTCGGCTCGTCGGCTACGACAAGGCCACCGGCCGTGAGCTCGGATTCGCCGATCTGCCGGGCGCCGCAATCGGCACGCCGATGACATACGCCATCAACGGTCGGCAGTTCATCGCGCTCACGGTACAGGCGACCGTCCGCACCGACCCGCCTCGCCTCGTGGCGCTCGCCCTCCCATAACACCTGGACCGGATGGCCCGTCCAACGGGCTGAGTGACCCGCTCCCCCCGATGACCCCACGCGTCCAGGTCGACGTGCCGCCCGCTTCGGGTGCGTTACGACCCAGGCGGAGCAGACGACTTTATTAGGTTAAATACCAAAACATACCATGTCCGCCGTTGGCTCGCGCAGGTCCACGTCGGCAGCCTTGTCCAATCGTCCCGCCAAATGGTATAAAAGAACGCTTTGGGCCGCACTGATTCGCGGCGCCACCGGAGGCTTCATCCTGTGATTCCGGACCTGTCGGTCCTTTGGGTCATCGCTCTGCTGCTGCTCTGTGTGTTCGTGCTGAACATGCTGATCTTCAAGCCGATTTTGCACGTGTCCGAGTCCCGTGCCCGGGCCGTCCGTGACGCGCGTGAACTCGCGGCGTCGGCTGCCCAGAAGGCGACGGATGCGTCGGCGAACTTCGATCGCACATTGGGAGCCGCGCGCGCCGACGTCTATCGCCAGATGGATGAGGCCCGCCGCACCGCGCTCGACAAGCGCGCCGGCGTCATGGCTGACACCAAGCGGGAAGCCGAAACCGCGCTTGCGGCGGCCACCGCGACGCTGACCAACCAAGCCACCGCCGCTCGCGCGGCGCTCGAGGGCGAGGCCGCCACCCTTGCCAACGACATCGTTACTCGGGTCCTCGGCCGCACGGCCTAGCCGCACATGGAAGCTTCCCTGACTCGAGCATCACTACGACCCACCGCGGCTTGTGAATTAAGGCGCAATCTATGGGGCCGTCTGTCGCTCGTCGGTGCCGTGCTGCTGTTTGCCCTGACCGTCAACGTTGCGGCGCAATCAACTGAACACGCGCCTGCGCCTGCCGAGGGCCAGACCGGCGCGGCCAGCGAGCACGCCGGCGCCGAACACGGCGGCCTCTCGGGTCTGCTGTGGCCCGTGGCGAATTTCATCGTGCTCGTCGGGGCGCTCTACTACTTTCTGGGCACGCCCTTCACCGGGTACCTCGGCGGACGATCCGGTCAGATTCGCAAGGACCTGCTCGATGCCGCTGAACTGAACCGCACGGCCACCGCGCAGCTCGTCGATATCGACCGCAAGATGAAGGCGTTGCCCGCCGAACTCGAGGCGCTGAAGACCCGTGGCGCCCAGGAAATCGCGGCCGAAGAAGAGCGCATCGCCAGCGCCGCCGCCGCCGATCGTGCCCGCCTGTTGACGCAGACCCGTCGCGAAATCGAAGTGCGCCTGCAGACCGCGCAACGCGAACTGAGCGACCATGCGGCAGAATTGGCGTTGAACCTCGCCAAGCAGCGCTTGGCGCGCGAGATGACGCCGGCCGACCACACCCGCCTTGTCGACCGGTACGTTGACCAGGTGAAGGAGCGCTAGGCGATGTCGACCCGCACCTCCGCCACCCGCTACGCGAAAGCCCTGCTCGACGTGGCGACTCAGCACGCCGACGCCGGACAAATCGAACGTCAGCTCACGACGTTTGTCGACACGCTCGACGCCCACGCCGAACTGCGCCTGGCCCTCACGACGCCCTCGGTTCCGGCGGCCCGCAAGCGAGCGATCGTCACGGCGGTGGCGGAGCGCATCGGCATGGGCTCACACGCCACCAAGCTGCTGGGTTTGCTGGCCGATCGCGATCGGCTGCACATCTCGCACGAACTGCTCGCGGTGTATCGCGAACGCCTGCTTGACCAGCAGCGGGTGGTCAGGGCGGAAATCCGGTCGGCCGCGCCGTTGTCGCCCGAGGCGCTGAGCGCGATCGAATCGCGGCTCAGCGCGGTCACCGGCATGAAGGTGGCCGTGGCCGCGGTGGTCGACCCCAGTCTGATCGGGGGCGTGCTCGCCAAGGTCGGCGGCACTGTTTATGACGGCACGGTCAAGACGCAACTGCAGAAACTTCGCGTGCAGTTGCTCGCAAGCGGCTAGGGACTGGCGGCTAGCGGCTAGGACGAGTAGACGCGGGATGTAGCCGTCCCGCTTGGCAGTCGACAAGTTTGACAGGCGTGTTTTCTAGCCGCTAGCCGCGAGCCGCTAGCCACTGACGAGCGTAAGTATGGATATTAGAGCCGACGAAATTTCCAAGATCATCCGCGAGCAGATTGGCGGCTTTGCCGTCGATGTGGACGTTGCGGAGGTGGGCACCGTCATCTCGCTGGGCGACGGCATCGCGCGCGTGCATGGCTGCGAGCGGGCCATGGCCGGCGAGATGCTGGAGTTCCCGCACGGGGTCTTCGGCATCGCGCTGAACCTGGAAGAGGACAGCGTTGGTGCGGTGCTGCTTGGCGAGTACCGTGCCATTAAGGAAGGCGACCCGGTGAAGCGCACGGGCCGCATCATCTCGGTGCCGGTCGGCGAAGAGATGCTCGGCCGCGTGGTCAACGCACTTGGTCAGCCCATCGACGGCAAGGGGCCGATCCTCACCAAGAAGTTCGCGCCCATCGAGACGCTGGCACCCGGCGTCGTGGACCGCCAGTCGGTGCGTGAGCCGATGCAGACCGGACTCAAGGCCATCGACGGGATGGTGCCCATCGGCCGCGGTCAGCGCGAGCTCATCATTGGCGACCGCCAGACGGGCAAGACCGCTGTGGCGCTCGACGCCATCCTGAACCAGAAGGACACGGGCGTCATCTGCATCTACAACGCCATCGGGCAGAAGCAGTCGACCATCGCGCAGGTCGTCCGCACGCTCGAGGAAGCCGACGCGCTGCGCTATTGCATCATCGTGGCCGCCGCGGCCGCCGACCCGGCGCCGATGCTCTACATCAGCCCCTACACGGCGACTGCCATGGGCGAGTACTTCCGCGACAAGGGCCAGCACGCGCTGCTCATCTACGACGATCTCTCGAAGCACGCGGTCTCGTACCGCGAGATTTCGCTGCTCCTGCGCCGTCCGCCCGGCCGCGAGGCGTACCCCGGCGACGTCTTCTATCTGCACTCGCGCCTGCTGGAGCGGGCGGCCAAGCTGAACGACGCGCTCGGCGGTGGCTCACTCACCTCGCTCCCGATCATCGAGACGCAGGCCGGCGACCTGTCGGCCTACATCCCGACCAACGTGATCTCGATCACCGACGGCCAGATCTTCCTGGAAGCCGACCTCTTCAACCAGGGCGTGCGTCCAGCCATCAACGTCGGCAACTCGGTGTCGCGCGTCGGCGGCTCGGCGCAGATCAAGGCGATGCGTCAGGTGGCCGGCACGCTGCGGCTCGACCTCGCGCAGTACCGCGAGCTGTCGGCGTTTGCGCAGTTCGGCAGCAGCGACCTCGACCAAGCCACCCAGCGTCAGCTCAACCGCGGCGCGCGGCTCGTGGAACTGCTCAAGCAGTATCAGTACCAGCCGCTGGCCGTGGAGCAGCAAGTGGTGTCGTTGTATGCCGGCACCAACGGCTACTTCGACGATGTGCCGGTGCGAGAGGTCCGCCGCGCCGAAGAAGAACTGCACAAATTCATGGCCAGCCGTTTCGGCACGATTCTGTCCACCATCAAGACCAAGAAGACCCTCGACGACGAACTCAAGGGGCAGCTGAACGCGGCCCTCACTGAGTTCACGCAGACGTTCCTGGCGGCCGGAGCCCGCGCGTAGGTTTATGCCGTCCCTGATCGACATCCGCCGCCGCGTTCGCGCGACCAAGTCGACGCAGCAGATCACGAAGGCCATGAAGATGGTCTCGTCGTCGAAGCTGCGTCGCGCGCAGGAACGTATCGTGCGCAGCCGGCCGTACGCGCAGGAGATGCTGCGCGTGTTCAACAACCTGGCCACGCGCGTGGACCCGGCGGCGCATCCGCTGCTCACCGACGACCCGCAGGCCGGACGTACGCTGCTGGTTGTCATCAGCGCCGACCGCGGCTTGTGCGGCAGTTTCAATACGAACGTCATGAAGACCACGGTGCAGTACGTCACCGAGCACCCGAGCGTTCCAGGCCGGGAAGTGGCGATGGCGCTGGTCGGCCGCAAGAGCCGCGACTTCTTCATGCGCCGTGGCTTCGACGTGCGTTACGAAGAAGTGGGTCTGTTTCAGAACGTGAAATGGGCCAACGCCCAGGCCATCGCGAACACCTGCATCAAGGAGTTCCTCGGCCCAGACGTCAGTTCGGTCTACCTCGTATACAACGAGTTCCGGTCCGTCATCTCCCAGCGCGTGGTCATGGAACGGCTGCTGCCGATTCCGAAACTCTCGGCGCCGACCGAAACGGCGGGCAAGGTGGCCGTCGCCCTTGCCGCCGACTACCTCTTCGAGCCGGCGCCCTCAGTGCTGCTCGAGACGCTGCTGCCGTTCCATGTGGCAGTGCAAGTGAATCGCGCGCTACTCGAGTCGTCGGCTGCCGAGCACGCGGCCCGTATGACCGCCATGGACGCGGCCACCCGCAACGCGAAGGAAATGGTCGATCGTCTTACGCTCTATATGAACAAGGTACGCCAGGCCGCTATCACCCGCGAAATTATCGAGATCGTCGCGGGCGCACAGGCCACTTAGAACAGCGGCGAGGGTCGAGCGGCTAGCGGCTAGGTTTAACTTATGAACACTGAGAAGGTCGGCAAAGTCATTCAGGTGATCGGTCCAGTGGTGGACGTCGAATTCGCAGACGGGCATCTGCCGGCGATCTACAACGCCGTACGCATTCTGTCGGAGAAAACGGCGACCTCCGAGGCGATGGACGTGGTTGTCGAAGTGCAGCAGCACCTTGGCGAGAACCGCGTGCGCGCCGTGGCGATGAAGCCCACCGACGGCATGCAGCGCGGGATGCGCGCGGTCGACACCGACGCTCCTATCCTGGTGCCGGTCGGACCGGCCACGCTTGGGCGCGTGCTGAACGTGCTCGGAGAGCCGGTCGACTTCCCAGACCGCCCGGTCGAAGCGAAGGAGCACTGGCCCATTCACCGGCCCGCGCCGACCCTCGTGCAACAGTCGACCGAACTGAAGATGTTCGAGACGGGCATCAAGGTCATTGACCTGCTCGAGCCCTATCTCCAGGGCGGCAAGATCGGTCTCTTTGGCGGCGCCGGCGTCGGCAAGACCGTCATCATCATGGAACTCATCAACAACATTGCCATGAAGCACGGCGGTGTGTCGGTGTTTGCCGGCGTCGGCGAGCGCACGCGCGAAGGCAACGACCTTTGGCTCGAATTCCAGGAGTCGGGCGTCATCGACATGAAAGACATGTCGAAGTCGCGCGCCGCGCTCATCTACGGACAGATGACGGAGCCGCCGGGAGCCCGTCAGCGCGTTGGCCTCTCGGCCCTGACGGTCGCTGAGTACTTCCGCGACGCCGAGAACAAGGACGTGCTCCTGTTCATCGACAACATCTTCCGCTTCACACAGGCTGGCTCGGAAGTGTCGGCCCTGCTCGGCCGCATGCCGTCGGCCGTCGGCTACCAGCCCACGCTGCAGTCGGAAATGGGTCAGCTCCAGGAACGCATCACGTCGACGAAGAACGGGTCAATCACCTCGGTGCAGGCCATCTACGTGCCTGCCGACGACTACACCGACCCGGCGCCGGCCACAACCTTCGCCCACCTCGACGCCACGACCAATCTGTCGCGTCAGATTGCCGAACTCGGGATCTATCCCGCCGTCGACCCACTGGCTTCGAGCTCGCGCATCCTCGACCCGCGCATCCTCGGTGCCGAGCACTACGACGTGGCGCGCCAGGTGAAACAAATTCTGCAGCGCTACAAGGACCTGCAGGACATCATCGCGATTCTCGGTATCGACGAGCTTTCGGAAGAAGACAAGCTCGCCGTCTCCCGGGCGCGCAAAATCCAGAAGTTCCTGTCGCAGCCCTTCTTCGTCGCGTCGCAGTTCACCGGGTTGCAGGGCAAGTACGTGTCGATTGCCGACTCGATCAAGGGCTTCAAGGAAATCTGCGAGGGCAAGCACGACGGCGTGCCCGAGCAGGCGTTCTATCTCCAGGGCACCATCGAAGATGTGCTCGAAAACGCCGCCAAGATGAAGCAGTAAGTCATGGCCCTGCCCACGTCGCTTGCGCTCCATATCGTGACCCCCGACCACTCGTTCACCCACGAGGTGGACGAGGTGTCACTGCCGGGCTCTGAAGGCGATTTCGGCGTGCTGCCGGGGCATACGCCGCTGTTCTCGGCGTTGCGCACCGGTCAGATGTGGTATCGCAAGGGTGCCGAGAGGCACGTCCTGGCCGTCTCGGTCGGCTTTGTCGAAGTGCTGCCCAACCAGGTCACGGTCATCGCGCAGGTCGCTGAACGTGCCGAAGACCTCGACGAGGCTCGGGCCACGGCGGGCATGAAGCGCGCCGAGGAGATGGTTGGCCCGACGGCACCAGACATGGACTTCGAGCGGGCGCGCCTGGCGCTGTTGCGCACGTTGCAGCAGCTGCAGTCCGACTCGCGGCGCGGCCATTGATGATTGTGGCAGCCTGACGGCGCCGTCCGAATGTTCCACCACCTCCGCGCGCTCCTGAAGTACCGCGGGCTGATTCAGACCCTCGTCATGCGCGACCTCACCGCGCGCTATCGCGGTTCGGTGCTGGGCTTCTTCTGGTCGTTCTTCAACCCGCTGCTGTTGATGGCGGTGTACACCTTCGTGTTCACCGTGATCATGCCGGGCGCGCACCCAGTGGACATTCAGCCGTACGGTTTGTTCTTCTTCTGCGGCATCCTGCCATGGACGTGGTTCAGCTCATCGCTCACCGAATCGGCCAACGTGCTCATCTCGGGCGGCAACCTGATCAAGAAGGTGCTGTTTCCGGCCGAAGTGCTGCCGATCGTGTCGGTGCTGGCAAACCTGGCCCACTTCATTCTCGGCCTGCCGATTCTGGCGGCCCTGCTCATCTACTACCAGCGACCGCTCGACCCGCTGGAGCTGCTGTGGTTTCCCGTGATCCTCGTCGTGCAGTTCTTCTTCACGACCGGGCTTGCCTTGCTGCTTGCGGCGCTCACGGTGCACTTCCGCGACATCAAAGACATCCTGGCGAACATGCTCACCTTGTGGTTCTTCTCGACGCCGATCATCTACTCGATCCAGATGGCGCCGCCGAGTTACCGTTGGGTGCTCAACCTGAATCCCATGACGCACTTGGCGATCTCGTATCAGGAAGTGCTGTTTCACGTCGGGCCTCACGGTCACTGGAAGTGGCTGCTCGCGCTCGGCGCGGGCTCGGTCGTGGTGTTCCTGGCTGGCTACTTCGTGTTCGATCGACTGCGTGATTCGTTCGCGGAGGAAGTGTGACGGCCGCGATCGAGGCAGTGAACGTCACCAAGGTGTACCGCAAGTACGCCAGGAAGAAGCAGTTCGCCACGTTGAAATCGGCGCTGCTCAGCGGCAGCCTCGTCAGCGAGCTCCGGCCCGACGAAGCCTTCGAGGCGCTGCGCGGCGTGTCGTTCACCGTGCCGAAGGGCTGTACCTACGGCGTCGTCGGCCGCAACGGTTCGGGCAAGAGCACACTGCTCAAGTGCGTCGCCGGGATCACGAAACCCACCACCGGCTCGGTCACCGTAGAGGGCCGCATCTCGGCGCTCATCGAGCTCGGCGCGGGCTTCCATCCCGAGATCTCCGGGCGCGAGAACGTCTTCATCAACGGCATCATGCTCGGCCTCACGAAGCGCGAGATCCAGAAGCGCTTCGATGAAATTGTCGAGTTCGCCGAGATGAAGGACTTCATCGACGCGCCGGTCAAGACCTATTCCTCTGGGATGTATGTGCGTCTGGGCTTCGCCGTGGCGATCCACGTGGACCCGGAAGTGCTGCTGGTCGACGAAGTGCTCGCCGTAGGCGACCAGGGCTTCACCGTGAAGTGTCTCGACAAGTTCTCCGAGTTCCGCCGTCGCAACAAGACCATTCTGCTCGTGACCCACTCGCTTGACCTCGTGGAGAAATTCTGCGACCAGGCGCTGTGGCTGGACAAGGGGAAGACGCGCGGCGAGGGCGACCCGAAGCGCGTGGTCACCGCTTACATCGTGGATGTCGAGAAGGCGGAAGAGCAGCAGCTCGCGAAGGAGGAGGCCCGTCGCGTCGCCCATGCGGCCACCGATGCGCCGCCGGCGGCGGCCGAACAGACGCAGAACCCGGTGGAGACGGCCGAGGCGCCCGCCGACATGTTCAAGGCCACGGAAGGCCGGTGGGGCTCGCGCGAACTCGAAGTCACGGCCGTCACGATCGTGGACGCGGCCGGCACGCCGGCGCACGTCTTTCAGAGCGGCGCCCCGCTCACGGTGCGCATCGGATTCCGCGCGCACGAACCGATGCGCGACTTCGTGTTCGGCTTCGGCATCTTCAACGCCGACGGCGTCTGCTGCTATGGCACGAACACGAACATCGACGAGCTCGAGCCAGACCGGATGAGTGGCGAAGGGGAAGTGCGCTTCGTGATCGATCGGCTGGATCTGGTCGAAGGTACCTACACGTTCGACGTGGCGGCCCACAAGCTCGACGGCTTTCCCTACGACTACCACCGTCAGCTCTACACGATTCGTGTGAAGGCGCGCCGCAAGGACGTCGGCATCTACCGGCCCCCGCACCGGTGGGAGGTGACCGGCGACGTCACGTTCCGCGCGCCCGGCTCAGGCTTTCGGCGCGGCGACGACGACGACCCTCAGAGGTAGAGACGATGCGCGTGCTGACACGTGACAGGGCTGCGGCGTGGGCCGCGGGTGAGCGCGCGGCGGGCCGGCGCGTCGCCTTCACCAACGGTGTGTTCGACGTACTGCACCCGGGACACACACGTTACCTCAGCGATGCGCGGGCCCTTGGCGACGTGCTGATCGTGGCGGTCAATTCCGATCGTTCCGCGCGCGCCCTCCACAAGGGACCCGACCGACCCATTCACCCCGAAACCGAACGCGCGGAACTGCTCGCCGCACTCACGGCCGTCGACGCTGTCGTGATCTTCGATGAAGACACGCCGCACGAGATCGTCACGGCGATTCAGCCAGACGTACTCGTGAAAGGCGCCGACTGGGCGTCGGACGCCATTGTGGGCCGCGATGTGGTCGAAGCGCGCGGCGGCCGGGTGGTGCGCATTCCGCTCGCCGAGGGCTACTCGACCACCGCGATTCTCGAGCGCGCTCGCTGCGCCTGAGTCAGGCCCTCTCTTCGAGGAGCGTGCTGCGCACTTCCCACGCCGACTCGTAGAGCTGCCGCTTCACCGCGCGCACGATGCCAGGCGCGACCTCGACTCCAACACCATGTCCGGGACTCAACCCGGCGGCAACTGCCTAAGCACCGTGCACGCGTCCTTCGAGCCAGCGTCGCAACTCTTCTTCAGCACCTGCCGCGCACGCGCCATGCTGCCAGGTCGTCCGCTGTCAGCCAGTTGCGTCCCGAACTTCACGCACGCGTCGCTTGCGCCGTCGTTGCAGGCCTGTTCGGCCTTCGCCATCGCCTGCGCGTCCGACTCGAGCACGATGATGGGCGTCCCCGCGGCCCGATTCCTGGGTGCCGCTGGCGCTGGCGCTGGCGTCGGCCGGCCGGCCGGCGAGGGTGCGTCAGTGGATGTCTCCGGCTGGTTCGGCGCGGAGTCCGGGGAAGCCTCCGCGACAGCGGGCTCGGCGACGTTGGGATCGGCAACGGGCCCCGCCGCAGCGCCTGCCGCCATGCTCTGGGCCAGTTCGCTCAGAATGCCAGTCGCGCGGCCTCGGTCCTCGGGTGTCTTTGCCAACGCGCGCGCGATTCCTGCAGACCTCAGCGCTTCTCGAGGCCGGTTGAGCGCCTTCAGCACTCTTGCCATCGACACCCGATGGTCGCTCGACGCCGGCATCAGTCCAATGGCGCGGCCGACGGGTTCAAGCGCCGCGTCGCCGCGGTTGAGGGCGGCCATGACTTCGCCGAGGTACGCCCATGCGCGATCGGCGTTCGGGTTGAGCGCGGTGGCGCGCGTCAACAGGGACTCGATGCGCTGTAACGTCGTAGCGCCCTGGTCGGTCGGCAGCAGCGTGGCGAGCCGGTATGGTACGTACCACGACACGTAGCGCTGCCCAACCGCCTTCTCGAGGCTTGCGCGCAGGTCGTCGCTGCGGCCATCACGATCGGCCAGCAGCGCTGCCACCTCGTCGCCCACACCCGAGGGCTCGAGCGTCTGAGCCTGAGCCGCCAGGGCCTTCGCTTCGTCGGGTCTCCCCATGGCGACATGGAATGCGGCACGCACCGCCGCGGATTCCGCCGGGGGCAAGTCGCGCACCTCGAAACCCTCACGACTCAGCGTCGCCGACGTCTCGAACTTCGTGAAGCCAAAGAGCTCACGGTTGACGTACACGTTGAAGGCGTTGTCGAACCGCGACACGTCGCCAAGCGTCGCGGCCAGACTGGTCATCGGGTCCGCGCCCTTCAGCACGCCCACGATGTACTGGTCGAGGTTTGCCTGGTGGGCCCCCTGGTCCGCCCAGATCAGGAAGTGCACAAACGCCCATGCATGCGCGTCAATCGCCTGCAGGAAGCCCGCTTGGTCGTACCGGGGATCGGCACCCGTCACCACGCTGACCACGTCCTTGAGCGGCATCCGGCCGCGCCCGCGCAGGTAGCTCAAGTGCTGCGGCAGCACGCGGCCTAGCTGAATTTCATTGTTCCGCACGAGCGTGTTGCTGATGACCGACGCCATCCCGCGCAGCAGCCACGAGGGCCACGCCCGCGAGGTATCTTGCAGCGCCTGAGACGCGTATCCCCAATATGCAGACTCATAGGGGTTGATGCCCTCGCGATCGTCAACTGTGAGGTCGGACCTGAGGAGGGTGTAGGCGCGGTCGCGTCCCGCGGAGGTGACTCCGGCAAGCGTGAAGTCCCGGCTTTTCTCCCAGTACGCCGGCGCCAGCGCGCGCATCGATGTCTCATTGCGCGCGGCTAGTACCAGAAGCGGCTTGGACGACTGGGAGCGCACCCAAGGGAAGATCCGCGACATGGCCTCGCGCACCTGCTCGAATTGCCAGGCGACGTCGCGAGCCCGGCCTGCACCGGCATCGGAGATCACCGTGACGTTGGGACCCCTGGCCTCGACCCACGCGCGCTGAGCCGACACGGGAGCCGCGGCCGCGAGCGTCACAAGCGCCGCTCTCACGACGTGAGCAGTGGTCATCAGTGTTTCCTCTCGGGCCGACCGGGTTCGCCGGCGCCGGCCGGCCCGAATTGGACGGACCAGGACGCTGACATTTGATAGTTTTTCCGCACGGATATCAACCCGGGAGCAGACACGATCCCGCGGGTCGGACGTAGAGTTCGGGGAAATCGAGACCCGCCGTGCGAATCCTCGCGACGTGGCCTCGACAGCAGTGGCACCAGGGCCAGAGCCAGAGGACAATAGAGAGCTGGCCGTGTCGCCCCGACCCAGACCGGGAGCGGGGACGCCGCCACGTACCGCATGTCCTCCTCACTCGCCCTCCGCTCTCTTTTCAAGAGTCTCGTCTCGCGCGAGTCGCTGGCAGCCCGCGCGCCCGGCCTCCACGGACTCACCACGCACGCCAAGGCTCTGGCCGTGGCGTCTGCGGCGCACGACAAGGCGGGCGAGCCGGTGCTGCTGGTCGTGCCCGCGGATGTCGACATCGACGGGATGATCGCCAACGTGCGTTTTTTTCTGGGCGCCATGGAGGGACTGAGCGACACCCAATTGGTCGGCGCCGTGCTGCCGTTTCCATCGCTCCAGGTGGACCCCTACCGCGCGCTTGCACCGCACATGCGCGTCACCTCCGCGCGCGCGCGCGCCCTGCTCGCGCTGGCCACCGGGCAGGCCCGCGTCGTCGTGGCTTCAGCGCCTGCCTTGCTCCCGCGCCTGCCCGATCCGTCCGCGCTGGTTGCGCGATCGCTTGGCGTGAAGACGGGCGCCGACCTCGATCCCCACGGACTGGCGGCTTTGCTCGTCGACGGCGGCTACGAGCGGCAGGACCCCGTTGATCAGCACGGGGAGTTCTGCCTGCGTGGCGGCATCCTCGACGTCTATCCGCCCAACGAACTCTGGCCGGTGCGCATCGAGTTCGTGGGCGACATGGTGGAGTCGATCCGGCGGTTCGATCCCGACACCCAGCGCTCGGTCGAGACGCTCGACCAGTTCGTCGTCGTGCCCGTGCGCGAATCGAGCGACCCCGCTGTTCTGCCGCTGGCCTCGCATGGCTCGGCGACTGTCTTCGACTACCTGACCTCGCGACGCAGCGCACAGGTGGTCGTGTCGGAAGCCGATGAAGCGCTGGCGGCGATTGCCCGGGCGCACGAACAGGTGGCCGCAAGCTACGAAGAGGCGTCTGGCCGCACGAACGCGCCGGCCTCGCTCGTGCCGCCGGAACGGCTCCTGCTCACGACTGACGAGGTGACAGCCCGTCTTGCACGCGGCACCACGCTGTCGTCGCTCGACGTGCTGGGTGGTGACGGTCCGGGCCTGCACCATGTGCCCACGCAGCCGATCGCGCACTTCCACGGGCGTATCAGTGACTGGATTGCCGAGGTGCGCGAGCGACGCGACGCCGGCGAGGCCGTGCTGTTTGTGGCCGAGACTGCAGGCCGGGCGGAGCGTACGCTCGAATTGCTGGCCGACTACGAGGTGCGCGCGGAACTCGCCACCCGCTCCTCGGAGATGAGCGCCGGTGCCGTGCTGGTGGCCACCGGCACACTCACACACGGCATGCGCTTCACGCGCGGCGGTCTCACCATCTACGCCGAGCCCGACATCTTCGACGAAGACCGCCATCGGGGCGGCGCGGCCCGGAAGCGATCGGCAGCTGCGGCGTTCCTGTCGGACTTACGCGATCTGAAAGTTGGCGATCTCATCGTGCACGTCGACAACGGCATCGGTGAGTTCGTCGGGCTGAAGCAGATCGGCGTCGGCGACACCGCGCACGAGTTCCTCGAACTGCGCTACCACGGCGACGACAAGCTGTTCGTGCCGGTGGAACGGCTCGACCTCATCCAGAAATACACCGGTGGCAACCGGCCGGCACTCGACAGGCTCGGGGGCACGACCTGGGCCAAGGCCAAGACACGCGTGAAGAAGGCCATGCGCGACATGGCCGAAGAGCTACTGAAGCTCTACGCCGCACGCAAAGCCGTTCCGGGCCACGCGTTTGCCGCCGACACGCACTGGCAGCAGGAGTTCGAAGACGCGTTCCCTTACCCGCTCACGCCCGACCAGGCCACCGCCGTCGCGGATATCAAGCGCGATATGGAGTCGTCGACTCCCATGGACCGGCTGCTCTGCGGCGACGTGGGCTATGGCAAGACGGAAGTGGCGCTGCGCGCCGCCTTCAAGGCCGTGATGGACGGCAAGCAGGTGGCTATCCTGGCACCCACGACCGTGCTGGCGTTTCAGCATCTCGAGACGCTGAAGGCCCGGTTCGCGGCGTTTCCGGTGCGTGTGGACATGGTGTCGCGCTTCCGCTCGAAGGCCGAGCAAGCCGCTATTCTCGCGCAGCTGGCCGGTGGCCACCTCGAGATTCTCGTCGGCACGC
Organism: Acidobacteriota bacterium; assembly: GCA_031376505.1. GTDB lineage: Bacteria > Acidobacteriota > Vicinamibacteria > Vicinamibacterales > UBA2999 > CADEFD01. The sequence goes on along the minus strand of JANMDX010000184.1, from coordinate 7,113 downwards.
ACCGGCTGCTGTCGAAAGACGTGCAGTATCGCGACCTCGGATTGCTCGTCGTCGACGAAGAGCAGCGCTTCGGCGTGGCTCACAAGGAACGTATCAAGCAGATGCGCCGCAAGGTCGACGTGCTGACGCTGACCGCCACGCCCATTCCGCGCACGCTCAACATGTCGCTCGTGGGTATTCGCGACATGTCGGTGATCGAGACGCCGCCGAAAGACCGGCTATCGATTCAGACCCACGTCGTCAAGTTCGACCAGGCCGTCGTGACGCGCGCTCTGCGCACCGAACTGGCACGCGGCGGACAGGTCTACTTCGTGCACAACCGCGTCGAGTCGATCTACTCGATGGCCAATCTGCTGCAGCGGCTGGTACCTGAAGCGCGCGTGGTCGTGGGCCACGGCCAGATGAGTGACGACGCGCTCGAGCGCACGATGCTGGATTTCGTGTCGCACAAGTACGACGTGCTGCTCTCGACCACGATCGTCGAAAACGGGCTCGACATTCCCAACGCGAACACCATCATCATCAACCGCGCGGACCGCTACGGTCTGTCGCAGCTCTACCAGCTGCGCGGTCGCGTCGGCCGAAGCGACCGTCCCGCGTATGCCTATCTGCTGATTCCTCCAGAGGAGTCTTTGTCGGCCGTAGCGAAAAAGCGACTGGCGGCGATCAAGGAGTTCAGCGACCTGGGCAGCGGATTTCGCATCGCCGCGCTCGACCTCGAGATTCGCGGCGCGGGCAACCTGCTCGGCGGTCAGCAGAGCGGTCAAATCGACGCCGTGGGCTTCGAGATGTACATGAAGCTGCTCGAGCAGACGGTCAAGGAACTGAAGGGCGAGGACCTCGACGACGACCTGCGCGCCGTCGTGAATCTGAAGGTCGACTTCCGGATTCCCGACGACTACATCGGCGACATGAACCAGCGCCTGTCGGTCTACCGCCGGATGGCCTCGGCGCGGGTCGACGACGACATCCGGCAGTTGCTCGATGAGATGGCCGACCGTTACGGCACGCCGCCGGCGGCCGTCTTGAATCTGGCCGACTACGGCCGGGTCCGCGTGGGGGCGGACCGCATGGGGCTCGAAACCATCGACCGAGATGGCTCCCTCGTCGTCTTTAAGTTCAGGGAACGCACCAAGGTGGACCTGCCGCGCCTGCTCACTCTCGTCCGGTCGAGGCAGGACCTGCAGCTGGTCCCGCCGGGCAGCCTGAAGCTCGACGTGCGCCAGGGGGCCCCGGCCAAGAAGTCGAGCCGGGCGTGGTGGACGGCACGAGCGACGGCTGGGGAAGTGACTTCGGGATTCTCGAAGGCCGAGATACAACGCGAGGTGGTCGATGACCCTCGGGCCGAAGGCGGCCTGCTCGACCGCGTGCTCGGCGTGCTGCTGGCCCTGTCAGATGGATGAAGGCTGCTAAGCTAGGAACAACGACCATGAAGCGATTGCACACTGTTGCATTGGCCTTGATTCTGACGGCCACCGTCGGCGCCACGCTGGGCGCCGACATCATCGAGCAGATTCTCGTGCGCGTGAACGGCGAGATCATCACGAAATCGGATCTCGAGCAGCGCCAGATTGCGGCGATCCGCCAGCGACCAGAGGCGCAGGGCCTGCGCGGCGACGACGCCGCACTGGCGAAGATGCTGTCGGAGGTGACACCGCAGGTGATCGTCGAGGCGGTCGACGAGCTGCTGCTCCTGCAGCGCGGCAAGGAACTCGGCTACGCCATGGGCGACGAGCAGTTCAAAAGCATCCTCGACAACATCCGCAAGGAAAACAAGATCGAGACCGACGAGCAGTTCACGCAGGCTCTGCAGCAGGAGGGCATGACGATGCTCGACCTGCGCCGCCAGCTCGAGAAGCAGATGCTCGTGTCCCGGGTGCAGCAGACCGAAGTGATGAGCAAGATCTCGGTGGCCGATGAGGAAGTGACGACCTACTACGCCCTGCACAAGGCCGAGTTTGCGACCACGCCGCAGGTCACGCTGCGAGAAATACTGGTGACCGTGGCCGGCACCGAGGGCAGCGTAAACGTGGCGGCTGACGAGGACGCGCGCGCGAAGGCCGAAGACGCGCACAAGCGCCTGCTGGCCGGCGAGCCCTTTCCGCGACTTGCTGCCGACCTGTCGGATTCTCCGTCCAAGGCCAATGGCGGTCTGCTCGGCGACATCCCTTGGGAAGACATCTCGCCCGAGCTGCAAAAGGACCTCAATGCCATGAAGCCCGGCGACGTGACGCGGGTGCTGCGCACACCGCGCGGCTACCAGATCTTGAAGATCGACGCTCGGACCGATGGCTCGGTCAAGCCACTGGCCGACGCGCGCGAGGCGGTGTCGGAAAAAGTGTTCGAAGGCAAGCGCAAGGGCGAATTCCAGAAGTATTTGGCGAAGCTGCGCACGCAGGCGATCATCGAGTGGAAGAACGACGAAGTGAAGAAGGCCTGGGAATCCGGGCTGGCGGCGCAGCCCGCCGCGACAGCTGAGCCCGCCAAGCCGGGGCGGTAGCCGCGTCTGGGCGGTGGCGTCGTGGAAGCCATGGCGAGATCGAATACGAAGCCAACTGCGCCCCAGTTCGTTCGCTACTTCGGACCGGTTCCTGAGGCGTTGCCACCGCCGGGCGGTTCAGCACACAGACTCGACTCCCGTCTCATGCGTGTCGAGCTCCGGCCATGAGGCAACAAGCCATGACGCGGCGTCGAAAGGACATCGCCTCGAATCGACTCATGAGGTTTCCCAGTTCGGTCAAGCGAGCTCCAGCTGTCGAGGCCTGGATGCATGAACACTCGGGTGAACTAGGGGCGATCGCCCAGCGTTGGTTTGAAATCATGCGCAACTGCGGCGACGATGTTCGAGAGTTGCTGCACGATGGCCATCCGACCTCGTGTGTGGGCGATGCGGCATTCGCCTACGTCAACGCCTTCACGGCTCACGTCAATGTCGGGTTCTTTCGTGGCGCCGAGATTGCCGATCCCGAGCGTCTGTTGGAGGGCACTGGCAAGTTCATGCGCCATGTGAAAGTCGGACCTGAACGTGACGTCGAGGCCACGGCCCTCATTACACTAATCAAGACTGCATACACTGATATGAAGGGGCGCCTCCATCCACGTTAGAATCGAGGTGTTTCCATGAAGATCGGCTCCGTCGAACTCGCCTCGCCGCTGGTCGTCTCGCCAATGGCGGGCATGACCGACACCTCGTTTCGCCGGCTCGTGAAACGCCACGGCGGGTGCGGCCTGGTCGTGAGCGAAATGGTCAGCAGCGAAGGGCTGGTGCGCGGTATCGACCGCACGCTCGAGTACGCCGAGTACACCGAGGAGGAGCGACCCGTGTCGATTCAGATCTTCGGTGGCGACCCGGACCGCATGGCTGAAGCCGCGCGTGTCGTGGAGCGAATGGGCGCCGACGTGGTTGACATCAACATGGGCTGCCCGGTCCCGAAGATCGCCAAGCATCACGCGGGCTGCAGCCTGATGCGTGAGCCCGAACATGCCGCGCGTATCGTCAGCGCGATGGTGGGGGCCGTCCGAATTCCCGTCACCGTGAAGATGCGCAAGGGCTGGGACGACGACCAGGCCAACGCCGCCGACGTGGCCCAACGCGTGGAGCAAGCCGGTGCATCAGCGATTGCGCTGCACGGACGCACCGCCAAGCAGTCGTACACGGGCTCTGCCGACTGGGACTTCGTGTCCGAGGTCGCGCGCCGCGTGTCGATTCCCGTGTTCGGTTCCGGCGACTGCGTGGAGCCAGAGCAGGTGGTCGAACGCCTGCGGCAGGGCGTGAGCGGCGTGTTCGTCGGCCGGGGCGTGTTGCGCAATCCGTGGATTCTCGCGCAGGCGCAAGATCTGCTCGAAGGCCGCGCGCCGCGCGTCGTGACGTCGGCAGAACGGGCGGCGTTTCTACACGACTACATTGCCCTGTTGCTCGACGACCATCGCAGCGAGAAGGACGGCTTTCGGCATGTGGCGCCGGGGTCGACCGGCGCGAACGACGCGAGGGCTCGCAGCCGTGAGCGCTGGGTGGTCAATAAGGTGCGCGCGCTCTGCACGTGGTACACCAAGGGCCTCGACAGCGGCTCGCACCTGCGCATTGCCATCAACGCGGCCGTTTCATTGGCCGAAGTGCGCGACGTCATCGACCGCTTCTTCCTGGCACCCGAGGTCTTCATGCGGCGGGCCGGCGGCGACGTGCGCGCGCTGGACCCCGTGGGCGTGGACGGATAGGCGATGGGCCTGCGCGTCGCTATCGACCTCGATGGCACCGTCGCCGATCTGTCGGGTGCCATGCACGGCGTGGCCACGAAGTACTTCGGCGAGTCGCGCACCGCGCCACCCGCTGAGGCCGACACGGAGACCGACGCCGACGCGGTGCCCGCCGATCGACCCTCGGTGCACGATCTGGGCCTGCGCGCGTCAGAGCTGGATGCGCTGTGGACCGAGGTGTTGCGTACCAAGAACTTCTGGACGACGCTCGAGGAGACGGAGGCCGGTGTGGTCGCGCGGATCGCCGAGCTGGCGGCCGAGTGCCGCTGGGATGTGCTCTTCATCACGACGCGTCCCACTGCCACCGGCGCCACGACGCAAGTGCAGAGTCAGACCTGGCTCGCGGCCAAGGGCTTCGCGCAGCCGAGCGTCTACGTCGTCAAGGGCTCGCGCGGGAGAGTTGCCGACGCGCTCGGTCTCGACGCCGTCGTCGACGACCGCCCTGAGCATTGCCTGCACGTCGCCACCGAATCCTCGGCCAAGGCCGTGCTCGTCTGGCCAGGACCGCTCGAGGCGCTCGGTCCCGGCGTCGCTCGTCATGGGGTGATCGTGACCCGCTCGATCGGCGCCGCCGTCGACCAGCTCGTCGAAATGGACCGCGCCCGGCGCGGCGGCGTGGTGCGGTCGATCAAGCGCCTGCTCGGTAGGCGCTGAGGCACGCCGACTAGTACTTCTTCTTCGGCGCGTAGGGCCGGTTGCCGCCCGTCCCGCCGCCAGGTTTCTTCCAGTCCGGCTTGGGGCCTCGTGCGTCTGGCCGGGGCGTCCACGACGGCTTCGGCCGATCGCTGGACGGCCGGTCACCGCCCGTCCGGTCTCCGCCGGGCCGGTCACCGTGGGGGCGGTCGCCGCCCGGCCGATCGCGCCACTCGGGCTTCGGACCGCGTGCGTCAGGTCGCGGCGTCCATTCCGGCTTGGGCCCGCGGGAGTCCGGCCGGGGCGTCCACGCCGGCCGTGCGCCGCCACGATCGGCGCCACCAGGCTTGTCGCGCCAGGCGGGCTTAGGCCGGTCGCTCCCCGGGCGGTCGCCGCCTGGACGTCCACCGCCGGGCCGGGCACTGGGGGGTCGGTCGCCGCTCGGGCGATCGCGCCACTCGGGCTTCGGTCCACGTGCATCAGGCCGCGGTGTCCATTCGGGTCTGGGCCCGCGGGAGTCCGGCCGGGGCGTCCACGCCGGTCGTGCGCCGCCACGATCGGCGCCGCCAGGCTTGTCGCGCCAGGCGGGCTTGGGCCGGTCGGTCCAGGGTCGGTCGCCGTCCGGACGTCCGCCACCCGATCGATCGCCGCTCGGTCGATCGCGCCATTCCGGCTTGGGACCGCGCGCATCGGGCCGGGGCGTCCACGCGGGGCGCGCGCCGCCGCCGGGCTTGTCGCGCCAGGCGGGTTTGGGCCGATCGCTCCACGGCCGGTCGCCGGCCGGCCGGCCACCGCCGGGCCGGTCACCACTGGGTCGGTCGCCGCTCGGTCGGTCGCGCCACTCGGGCTTCGGGCCACGCGCGTCGGGCCGCGCCTTCCATTCAGGCTTCGGCCCGCGGGAATCTGGCCGGGGCGTCCACGTGGGCCGCGCGCCGCCACGATCGCCGCCGCCAGGCTTGTCGCGCCATGCTGGCTTCGGGCGGTCGCCACTCCACGCACGCTTAGGCGTGGGCGCACCGCCTTCGGGCTTCGGACGTCCGCGCCAATCTGTGGCAGGTGGGCCCGCCTCGTCGGATTTCGCTGAAGCCGGGGCCTCGGAGTCAGTCCCGGGCGCGTCATCGTCGGCCAGATACTGCGCCGTTACGTCTTCGAATCCGCCGTCGCCAAACGCCACGGCGTCGAGCGCCGGGTCTTCGTGCAGCGGATCGCGCGACTCGGCGTCATCAGCCGGAGCGCCGCCGGTCTCGCCATCCTTCGGACCGTGTCCGGGCCGCGACCGCACCATCTGCTTGAATTTCTGCCACTTGGCCTTCTTGGCCAGTTGGTACTTTTCGCGAGGGTCCTTGTGCTCGCCGCCTGGACGCCAGCCCTTGCCGCGGCCGCTGGCGGCGTCGGGCGGAACGAGCGCGCCGTCGGGGCCGACGGTGTAGCCCTGGTCGAGCTTGTCTTTGGCTTCTTCCTTCGATTCCCAAAGGCGTCCGCGCTGAAACCACTTCATGATGGCCGCAGGCTGTTTCACCTGCAGGCGCTTCAACGTCGGCAGCAGCTCGTCCGGCTCGGCGGCGCGAAACGCCGTGGGCTGGCCGTCCACGAGGATCGTCCAGTAGGCGTAGCGGGGCGGCATTCTAATGTCCTCAGTTCGAAAGTTCGGGGAAACGCTTGAGCTTCTCGACCAGCGTCGTGCGCTTCAGGCCGAGCAACCGCGCGGCATCGGCCCGGTTGCCCTCGGTGCGCGTCAACGCCCGGCTGATGAGATCGCGTTCGATACGGCCAACCAGCTCCGGCAAGTCGACGCCGATGTCGGGTAACTCGAGGTTCGGCGCGGACTCGACCGGCACCGCCTGAATCTCTGGAGGCAGGTCGGCCACTTCGATCTGTGGCCGCGTACCGCGCAGAATGAGCGCACGCTCGACGGCGTTTTCCAGCTGGCGCACGTTGCCTGGCCACGCGTAGGCCATCAGCCGTCGCATGCCGTCTTGCGACACCATCACCTCGGGCAGGCCGTCGCCTGTGCCGTCGCGCGCGACGCACTTGCGGATGAAGTGTTGCACGAGCAGCGGCACGTCTTCCTTGCGATCGCGCAGTGGCGGCAGCAGCAGCGCAATGACGTTCAGGCGGTAGTAGAGGTCTTCGCGGAAGGTGCCGTCGGCCACCATCTTCACGAGCTCGGAGTTGGTGGCGGCCAGCACGCGCACATCCACCTTGATCGTGCGGTTCTCGCCGACG